>JAJYWG010000513.1 GCA_021791615.1 Actinomycetes bacterium | reverse complement strand
CGATGATAGCCGAGACCATGGCCCAGGCCCAGGACCAGCTCGACCGCTTCTGCGAGCGCATCGCCGATCGCCGATCACGGCCCTTCGCCAAGCTGGAGCAACTGCTCGGCACCGAAGGGGCCAAGGCGAAGCTCGCCGCCGCCGGCCGCACGCGTCCGACCGTGGCCGATCTGGCCGAGGCCGAGGTGCTGCGCCCGCTGCCGGCAACGTGCTATCCGGCGGTCATCGAGGCGACCAACACCGTCGACCGCTCGTGCCTCGTGCCCTTCGAGGGAAATTCCTACTCGGTGCCACCGGGGCTGATGGGCACCCAGGTGGCCGTGCGCCACCGGCTCGGAACGAGCGGCATCGAGATCCTCTCGGCGTCCGGGCTGCTGCTCGCCAGTCACTACCGGGAGGTCCCCGGCGGCGGCTACGTGGTGCGCGACCCGGCCCACCGGGCTGCGCTCGAGAGCGAGATCCTCGCCGCGTTCACCACCGACCCACCGTGTCGCAGGAAGGCCAACCGTCCACCCGGCGAGGAGGCCCGAGCCGAAGCGAGCAAGTTGCTTCGGTCCTTGGAGGACGACGACGTGGTGATCTCCCTCGCCGCCTACCAGGCGCTCGTCGACGACATGGCCGAGCGACGGGAGCAGCGGTCGTGAGCGAGGACTCCCTCTACCAGCAGCTGCGCTCGAATCTCGCCTACCTGAGGCTGCAGGCGGCCGCAGAAGCCCTGCCGAGTGAGCTCGACCACGCCGCCAAGCACCGCCTCGGGCACTCTGCGTTTTTGAAGCGCCTGCTCGACGCCAAGGTGTCTGCCACCGAGGTGCGCCGGCGCGAGAGTCTCGAGCGCTTCGCCCGCCTGCCCGCCCCCTGGCGCGTCGAGGACTTCGATTTCGACGCCCAGCCCGCCATCGACAAGGCCATGGTGCACGAGCTCGCCACCTTGCGCTTCCTGGAGGACGCCACGAACGTCTTGTTCATTGGCCCGCCCGGGGTGGGAAAGACGATGCTGGCGGTGGCCCTCGGGCGGGCGTCGATCGAGGCCGGGTATCGCACTTACTACACGACAGCTGCGGATCTCGCGGCACGCTGCCACCGGGCCGCGCTCGAGGGGCGGTGGGCGACGACGATGCGGTTCTTCGCCGGACTGAGGCTGCTCATCGTCGACGAGGTGGGATATCTCCCCCTCGCCCAGGAGGCGGCGGCTGCGCTGTTCCAGGTGATCAGCCAGCGCTACCTGAAGGGCAGCGTGTGCCTGACCACGAACCTCGGCGTGGGGTCGTGGGGGAAGATCTTCAACGACGACCCCACCGTCGTCGCCGTTCTCTTGTATTGACGAGCGGAATGGCTGGTAGTCGTGCCGAGTTCGTGTGACCGACGTAGTTCACACAACCCTCCACCATCTGTCACTGTTTCGCGATAACCGGTTGCACCCGGCTCGCCTCGTTGCCAGACGGTCTCCGGTTGAGCTCGCCCATTAGCTCCCTGTTCACCGCCCGGGCCGCATCGAGGTTCTCGTTGAGGTCGCGGACGTCGCTCTCAAGCTGGCTGAGGCACTGTCGCTGCCGGTGGTTGTCGGCTTCCAGTTCGGCGTTGCGTTGCTCGAGCTGGTCGAGGAGCGGGCTCAACGCCTCACCACGGGCGATGTCGGTGGCGGCGCCGAACTGGCGGCTCAGCCGTTTGCGGAGGAGGGCGACCTCTTCGGCCAGCCTGCGAGCCCGCTCCTTGGCGTTGGCCAGCTCAGTGCGAAGGCTCTGCTCGGTGACGAGCGACCGGGCGGGGAGCCTCCAAGCCCGCTCACTTCCCGCTTGGCGCTGGCGGTCCCTCGTGGTCGCGATAGCCGAGCTGAGCGTTAGATCTGCATAGAGCAGGGAGACCGACACCCCCGCACGCCTGGCGACGGCAGCGAAGCTGATCCTGGTGCCCTCTTCCTCCATCGCAGATAGCGCTTCGGCAGCCCGCTGGCGCTTGGCACGGCTGTCTTGGCGACGCGCCCGTCGCAGGGCGGCGCTGTTGTCAGTCATGGCTCGCCCGCCTCTTGCCGAACGCGACCGGGACGGACTGACGAGCTTTCCGTAAAGTGACGGACGCTTCTTCGACCAAGGCGCGTTCGTCGTCACCGAGGCGCCCCATGAGGGCTTCGTGCGCCCGCACGTGGCCGGCGATGACCTCGACCTGTCGGCTGACGTGCTCGACCGCCCAATCGCTCGCACCGGCTGCGAGCATCACCTCGCGCTCCTTGCGCAGTTCGTCGGCGTAAGCACGCAGCTCTGGCAAGTAAGAAGGGTCGGACTCGAAATGCGGGCAGGCTGCGCACTGGTAGCGGATGGGGCAGGCCTGGCCACCAGCACGGACGTTGGTGGGCTCGGAGCACTTGCCCATGGGCACGGCCACCCAGGAGAGGTGCTCGCGCAAGTGCGCCAGGGACGATGGCTCACCGGCAACGGGGCGAGCGGGGCCGCGGTTGTCGACGGTGTGGCGGGCAAGGACCTCCATTGCCTTTCGTTTCCGGGACTCTTGAACCTTGTAATAGCCGAGCGTCGTGGACAGGCTGCGGTGGTCCATCAGGTCCCTCAGCACTGGCGCCGGGACGCCTTGGTCGGCTAGAACCTGGGCATAAGTATGGCGAAAAGCGTGGGGATGTACGGCCTTTCGGTCAAAGGGCACAGGGTCGCCGTTCTTGTCGAGCGGCCCGGCGTCTATCCGCGGTATCAGCTGTAGCCAAGCCCGGAACCAAGCGTTGATGAGCCCGGTCTCGAAATGTTTGGTGCCGTCAGCGTTCTTGTGCGGCCGGGGCAGCAGCCAGAGCCGCTCTCGCGGGGTCGAGGGGAACCTCGAGCGCACCCAGGCTTGCTGGGCCCGGATGGCCTTCACCAAGGCGGGTTCCGCCAAGGGGAGACGTCG
>JAJYWG010000119.1:1462-2893 GCA_021791615.1 Actinomycetes bacterium | reverse complement strand
GGCCGAGGCGGCGAAGCCGAGCGCCCCGATCACCTCTGTGCCCCAGGTAACGAGGTAGCGAAGCTGCGCGCCGGCAAAGGGCGTGTAGCCGAGATAGTGGTGGGCGGCGACGAGACGCCACCAGCGCGCCCTTGAGGCCTGGTCATTCGCCACGACGAGCTCGACCGATGAGAGCCGTTCGGGCGTCGACTGTGAATTCCGACCGAATCCGGACACCTGTTCCGATCCAATCCGGACAGCGTTCCGATCCAATCCGGACACCGTTCCGACGAATCCGGACGCGCCAGGGGTGACCCGGAGGATCCACCGCTGAGTTGAGCCGACGCAGCACCCTCGTCTCGATCCCCCCGACTGTTGACCGACACGCTCTTTGAGCATGACGGCGACGTGGTAGGTGAGCATGGGGGACCCCTACGACGAAACGACCAAAGTCCCCCGCGTGCCGCGCCGGGACTTCAGGGCGCGATCAAGCCCCCCAGCAAGCTGGCGGGCGGAGTCCATGATTGGGCCCGTGACGCGGTCGGGGCGCCGGCGTCAAGACGCTGCGGTCACACCTCGGCACGGCGGGCACCAAGTCGGTGCGCTGTTCCCTTCGGTCTTGACCCCGCCTTGGTCTCAGGGGCCGGGCGAGCTGCCGCAGAAGACGAGTCCGAGCCCGTAGCGCACAGCCAGCTCGGCGGGATCGCGTGGACCGAGTCGTCGGACGCCGGCGGAGACGGCGGTGCCGAGCGCCTCGAGCGCGCTGGCGAGGGCAGAGCCGCTCGGAGCGATCGGGGACAGCTCTGCGTCGAGCGCGTACGCCCAGCGGATCGCGCTCGTGCGCAGCTCCTCGGTGAGCTGGGCAGCTCGGCGCAGCCAGCCCCGGACGGTGCCCGGTGGTCGACCGAGCCGTTCGGCGATGCGTCGGTGACCGTCACCGCCCGCCTTCGCTCGCAGAGCCTTGAGCACGACCTCGGCGGCGTCCCGGCGGCGAGGCAGGCACCATGCCGGCAGCAGCACCGCGCTCAGCGCACAGCTCGGGCAGTGCCCCCGTCGGGGTCGCAGCCGACGTTCGCCCGCAAGCGTGCGGACTCGGCGGGCCCTTGCCCACCCCCACGGCCTGAGCGAGCCCGAGCACGACGGGCAGCGGATCGAGCCCGCGGCGAGTTGTGCTTCGAGGGCATCGCCGTCGTCCACCACCATCAGCACGCGGTGCTCCCGTCTCATGCACCACACCCTCGCGCCGTCTCCTCGACGTGCCAAGGGGCAGCTCGTGTTGGGACAGCTTGGAGCGCGATCTCGGCTCGCACAACTGCTGACAGGCACGTCGCACAACGTGATGCTCGCCGCGAGTGTCGTCAGCGGCAGCCGGCGTGCTCATTGGAAGTGGCGCCTAACACCCGTTCTCCTCGGCCACTACATGCTCCTCTCTGTTCGGCCGAGGAGCCTGCC
>JAJYWG010000119.1:0-1452 GCA_021791615.1 Actinomycetes bacterium | reverse complement strand
TCCGCGCCGAAGTCAGATGTCAGACGCAGAACAGCAGGTGCCGCACATGCCACCTCGGATGGACCACTTGCGTTGGATGTCTCAGTGGGCTCGGCCGGTGAGGTACCCGTGGCCAAGCCTGGCCAACGCGAGTAGTTGCGGCCGGATGGTCCCGTTCACCTGGGAGCGGTAGTTCCGGAGAGTCGTCGGCGAGAGGTCGAGGCGCTCGCACTCCTCAAGCCAGCGGTCGAGGAGCTGGATGACCGTTGACAGCCGATGCCGTCGGTGCGTCCGGGGGTCTGACGGTCCACGAGGTCCCGGAGTGCGGCGTCGGCAGCCCGGGCTCCCCCTTGGAAGGTCCGGGAGAGCTGCTTCAGCTTGCCGGTGGCGGGGTCGGTTCCAAGGGAGACCAGCAGCTCCCACACGCCGTCCCGTACCTGGCGCTTCGATCCACGCACGATCCCATGGACGCGAGGGGGCGTTACGGATTCATGGGATGGGCCATGGGACGCGATGCCGAGCAGCAGAAGGGCCGGTGCTTTCGCACCGGCCCTGACCTGCACTTTCTCTGGTGGCGGGGGTTCAGGGCCATCGCTTGAACTGCGCACCTCACACCCGACGACTCCGCTGGTCACCGGGCTGCCCTGTGCAGCCGCCCGGGCGGTTGCCCTGCTGACGTGGGTCCGGCGTGCGAGCTCCCGAGAGACGCTGGTCTCCGGGCGCTACGCGCTCTTCAGGTACTGGCGGAGCGCTCTGCGGATGAGCTCGGAGACGGTGACGCCGTCGGTCTGTGCCCGCCGAGCGACTTCGTCGCGAAGGTCGGGGTCCAGCCTCACCGACTCGACCGACTTGGCAGCCTCACCGAGCGGTGGCCGGCCAGGTCCCCGGCGACGTCCCTTCAGCTGACCGGGCTCGTAGCCGCGCTCGGCTTCCTCGGCGAACCGCTCGATCGTCTCGTCGGTGATCGGCTCGCCGCTCGTGATGTGCCCGTACATGTGCTCCTGTGTCATCACTCGGCTCCGAAAAGCTCCTGGGCGGTCGAGCGCCGAAGTCCCATCGCGTGGATCACCAGCTCTTCCCCACCGAGGTCCAAGACGACCAGTTCGAGCAGGTTCCCGGCTCGGTCGGGTCCGACCAGCAGGTAGCGCCGGGGATCGTCGCCCAGCTCGACCCAGGTGATCGAGTGGGCCACCGCGTGGTCGATGTCCTCGTCGGCGACGCCGTGGCGCAGTGCTGACTCGTGGATCTCCACACAGGATAAGTGTAGTACGAGAAAGCCGACGTCGGGCGGGGCAGACGGCCCACCCAGGCTTGGCCGAAGCGGTCGCCATCGATGGCGACCTCGAAGCGCAGAGCCACATGCTCCCTACCGGGCCGTTTCGGAAGCTCTCGCTCTCTCGGCCGCGCCTGACGCCTGACGTGCTCCACTCGCCGGGCGTGGTCAATCCCCGGATCACGTCCCTCCGCCGTCCG
>JAJYWG010000497.1 GCA_021791615.1 Actinomycetes bacterium | reverse complement strand
GTCCCATGCTGCCCCCGGGTCTCACCACGCCGCTGCTGGCGACGACCACCACCGGTAGCGGTGCCACCCTCAACTCGGTCCCGACGGACTTCCAGCCCGGCGCGTACGCCAACCTTGTCGAGCCGGCCCCGGTGGCAAAGAGCGAGACCGTGTCGATGGGCACTGGCCAGTCGACCACCGTCACGCTGCCGACCGTGCCTGGCAACTCTGCCTACCCGGTCACCTCGTGTGCCCTGGTGGCGAAGTCGATCGCCAACACGGGCGGCGGGTCGGTCAACCTGACGGTTGCCATCAGCAACTCGCCGACCGTGTGCTCGGCGACCCTGACGGACAAGGACACGGCGCCGCAGACCTACGCCTTCCAGTTCACCGCCACCAACGACTACGGGACACCCGAGACGAGCGCGGCTGGCACGATCACGGTGAGCGTCGGCACGCCACCGGTCGCCCAGCCCATCTCGCAGACGGTCAACCCCGGCCTGTTGGTCCTGAGCTGCAGCGCCCCCGGCACCTCCGGCTACCCGACGCTGGGTTGCGGGACGATCAACATGCCGTCCGTCACCCTGAACGGCCTGGCCCAGACCAAGTTTGGCGCCGCCAACCCCATCTTCGTGTCGGACAACCGGGGCAATCCCGCCGTCGGCTGGTCGCTGACCGCGTCGATGATCCCGAGCTCTTTGAAGGTCAACAGCAACAAGGCGTGTGCCACTGTCGCCGCCTTCTGTGACTCCACGGTGGGCTCGCATGCCTCCAACCCGAACGGTCAGATCGCTGCCAAGTACCTGAGCATCAAGC
Source organism: Actinomycetes bacterium (assembly GCA_021791615.1). Next base: position 2,106 of record JAJYWG010000497.1, on the reverse strand, counting down.
TCACTGGCTGGAATGCCTACTCGGGCACGCTCAACGCAGCGCCCTCGCTGACGGGCACCGGAGGCAACTTCGGCACGACCGTCTCCCTGGGCAGCGCCGCAGCCGGTGAGAGTGGCGGCACGTTCGTGATGCACGCCACCTACTCGCTGTACGTCCCGGCGTCGGTGTACGCAGGAACGTACATCGGGACGGTGGAGTACCTGGTCAGCTAAGTCAGGTACGTCCCAGTTCGTAGGCAGGGGGGTGGCGCCACCGGCGCCACCCCCCTGTTGCGGACCGGCCACCCGGAGCCGTGCCGGCACCGCTACCGGGAGGAAGCCAGCGTGTGCCGGTGACAGTCCGGTAGCCGCCCGGTGGATGGCAGTACTGTCGGACAGCGCCGCCTCGTGCGGCGCACAGATGGCTTTTTGGGGCGACAGGGACGCCGCCCCGTCGTGAAAGGTGATGGCGGTGCGTGCAGACCAGCCGAGGAACGGAGTCCGACAGGGACGGAGCCTGCCGCGAGGACATCGGGGCCCCACCTACCTGCTCGTCCGCCTCGGCCTCGCGGTCGTCGCCGGGTTCGTCGCCCTGGTCTTTCTGCCAGGGCTCGCCGGGGCCGCCTCGAACGGGAGCTGGAGCGTCTTTCCCACCACGGCGGCGGGCCAACAGCCCCGGCCCTACTTCCAGCCGCTGTTGGCGCCGGGCTCCAACTATCCGGACTCGGTGACGATCGTGAACCAGACGACGTCGCCCATCACCTTCAAGCTCTACGCCGCCGATGCCTTCAATGCGGCAAGCGGGGCGTTCGCCCTCAACCCACCCACTGCTCCCCAGCACGGGGTCGGGAGCTGGGTCCACCTGTCCGTCTCGCAGGTGACGGTTCCGGGGAGGAGCGAGGCGCTCGTTCCCTTCACGATCAACCCCCCCGCCGACGCAACCCCCGGGTTCCACGTCGGCGGGATCGTGGCCGAGCAGACCACCGGGACGATCACGAAGGCCGGCGCCATCCACTTCAACGTGGTGCAGGCCGTCGGCACCCGGGTCTACGCCCGCATCATCGGCCCGCTCCACCCGTCGCTCGCCGTCACGGGCGTGTCGGTGCAGACCCAGACCTCGGTCGGGACGCAGTTCGGTGGCGGTGCACGGACCGAGGTCCGCTACACCATCACCAACACCGGCAACGTGCCGCTCACGCCGACCGTTGCCGTGTCGGTGTCCCCGCTGCTTGGCAGTGGTCCGAAGCCGGTCACGAAGAAGCTGCTCCAGCTCCTGCCGGCAAACCGGGTGACCGTCACGGTCCCCTTCGGGAGCGTGGTTCCCTTCGGGAGCCTCGGCGCCCACGTGCGGGTAACGGCGCCCGGGGTCGTCGCCACCGGCAACGGATCGTCGGTCGTCGTGCCCTGGGGCATCGTCGGCATCGTGGTGCTCGTGATCGGCGGCCTGGTCTTCTGGAGGCGTCGTCGACGCCAGAGGGCCCAGCCTGACGGTGAGGCCGAGCCGGAAGCTCCTCCCCGAGAGCCTGCTTCGAGCGCTTCGCACAGCTGAGTGCCCGGCGTGTCTCACGCCCGTCCTTCCGTACCGGGCCGCCCCACTGCTCCGGGTAGCACTACCGGTCACTGTGTCGCCACCGGCTCGCTGGGTGTGACGAGTGCCCGCACCAGCGCCCGGTTCCTCGTCATGCTTCTCGTGGCGCTCGCCGCTGCCCTCGTGGCGGTTGTCGCCGTCGCGCCGGTCCCCGCCTGGCCAGCCACGCCGTCGGGCTCTTCCGAGGTGCTCCGGCTCGGGTCGACCACCCTGGTGGTCGGCCAGACCGGGACGCTCGACGGCAGCGGGTGGCCTCGGGGCAGCGCGGTGCAGACGGTCCTGTGTGGGGCGCTAGCCGACCAGGGCAGCGTGGACTGCGCCAATGCCGCCGCGGTCACCGTGGCGCCGGGTCCGGACGGCTCCCTGCAGGCGAGCTTTCCGGTCGTGGTGCCGCCGGCACCATGCCCATGCGTCGTGCTTGCTCAGGGGAAGGATGTCGACTACCTCGAACGGTTCGCCGTCGACCTCGTGGAACCGGGCGGAGGAGCTCCGCCGGCCCCGCCGTCATCGCCGTCGACTGGAGGGGGGCCGGCGATCGTC
>JAJYWG010000089.1 GCA_021791615.1 Actinomycetes bacterium | reverse complement strand
GTAGCGACTAACCACTACAGACACAGAAGCCGACCGGAACGAGAAGGTGGTGGATGCTGCGAGCTGCGACCCTTCAGGGTGCCGAGATCAGGGAACGGCGGGCGTCACTCCAGGGGAGCCGCACCCAAGTCATACAGGAGTTCGAGGGACTCTTCGCCGGTGCTGGCTGGAACGTCGTGAAGGTGATTTGGGCCCGCGAGTGGGACCCCCTCCTCGCTGCCGACGCCGAGGGTGTGCTCCTCGACAAGATGAACACCACCTTGGACGGCGAGTACCAGAAGTACCGGGTGGAGAGCGGCGCCTACGTTCGCGAGCACTTCTTCGGACCTGACCCCCGCCTGGCGGCTCTCGTCGCCCACCTCTCCGACGACGAGCTGCGGCGGTTGCGGCGGGGCGGGCACGACCCGGCGAAGGTCTACGCCGCCTACCGGGCTGCCGTCGAGCAAACGGCTTCGCCCACCGTCGTGCTCGCCAAGACGGTGAAGGGCTGGGCTCTGGGTCCCGACGTCGAGGCACGCAACGCAACCCACCAGATCAAGAAGCTGACCGAGGCCGAGCTTCGGGTCTTTCGGGACCGATTGGAGCTGCCGATCTCCGATCGTGCCCTCGCAGACGATCTTCCTCCCTATGCCCATCCAGGCTTCGACTCCGAGGAGTACCGCTACCTCGCAGAGCGCCGCCGGGTGCTCGGCGGCCGGCTTCCGGTGCGCCGGTCTACCAAGGGAACCCTCGCGGCTCCCGAGGACAAGGTCTACGGAGAGCTGTTGGCCGGCACGGGCCCCAAGGTGGCGGCATCGACCACCGGGGCGTTCACCCGGCTGCTGCGGGCGCTCCTTCGTGATCCGCACCTCGGCCGGCGTGTGGTGCCGATCGTGCCCGACGAGGCGAGGACCTTCGGGATCGACGGCCTGTTCCGGGAGGTCGGCATCTACCAGCCCCGTGGCCAGCGCTACGAGCCCGTGGACGCCAGCCTGCTGCTCTCCTACCACGAAGCCCAAGACGGCCAGATCCTCGAAGAGGGGATCACCGAGGCCGGCGCCATGGCTTCAACGCTCGCGGCGGGCACCTCGTACGCCACGCTCGGCGAGGCGGCGATCCCCTTCTTCGTCCACTACTCGATGTTCGGCTTCCACCGGGCCGCCGATCTGCTGTGGGCGTTCGGGGACGCCCGGGGTCGGGGGTTCGTGCTGGCCGCGACGGCGGGGAGGACGACCCTGCAGGGCGAGGGTCTCCAGCACTGCGACGGCCAGAGCTTGCTCTACGCGTCGGCGCACCCGTCGTGCCGGGCCTATGACCTGGCGTTCGCCTACGAGGTGGCGGTGATCGTGCGGGCCGGGATGGCCGCTATGTACGGACCTGACCCCGAGGACGTCTTCTACTACCTCACCCTCTACAACGAGAGTTATCCGATGCCGGCCATGCCCGATGGCGTTGAGGAGGGGATCGTCGCCGGGCTCTACTTGTATGCGACTGCCCCCGAGACCGGCGGACCCCGTGCCCGCATCCTCGGCAGCGGGCCGGCGCTGTTGACCGCGCTCGACGCCAGGCGGCTCCTCGCCGAGCGCTATGGGGTGGCCGCGGAGGTGTGGAGCGCGACGAGCTACAAGGCGCTACGCGAGGATGCCCTGTCCGCCGAGCGCTGGAACCGGCTCCACCCCACCGCACCAGCGCGCACGCCTTACGTGACGAGTGCGCTTGCGGGGCTCTCGCCCGTGGTCGCGGTCACCGACTTCACGAGCCTCGTCGCCGACCAGGTGGCCCGATGGGTGCCCGCCCCCTATGTGGTGCTCGGCACCGACGGGTTCGGACTCTCCGACACCCGGGCGGCGCTGCGCCGGCACTTCGAGGTCGACGCAGCACACGTCACCTTCGCTGTTCTCGGCTCACTTGTCCGATCGGGGGGGTTCGACCCCTCCACGATCGCGAAGGCGATCGCTGACCTCGACATCGACCCCGAAGCCGCGTACCCGCTCATCGCGTGACGAGCGCGAGAGCCGTCACCGGAGAGAATGGATTCGTTTTTCTAGTATAGGGAGGCTAAACTAAGGGCAACGAGCCGGGTTAGCGGCTGGCGGCCGCCATGGAGCAAGGAAGGGAGCTCGGATGGCACGAGGCGAGACGACCAGGTCCGCCTTGTCGGGGCACGACCACCCGAAGATCGACCAGGCATGCGTCGCCGGCACGAGCAGTGCCCATGCTGCATGAGCACGGACTTTCGATGACGAGCCTGCCTTCGACGAAGAGCGTTCGGCATCAGCCTGACAATCGAGGGAGGCTGCGCCGTCGTGACCGCTGGCAGCCTCGGGCCGAGTGGAGTGAAGCGAGGAGGAGCTCCGTATGACCAACCCTGTCGAGCGGTTGCACGCGGCGGGGCAGAGCATCTGGATCGACAGCATCAACCGGACCATGGTCTCTTCTGGCACGTTGGCCCGCTACGTCGAGGAGCTGGCGGTGACGGGCCTGACGTCGAACCCCACCATCCTCGGCCATGCGATGGCGGCAAGCCACGACTACGACCGGTCATTGCGGCGCTGGGTCGGCGAGGGGGTTACCGACGCCCAGGACCTCGTGTACGCGGTCGCCTTCGAAGACCTCGGCGCAGCGGCCTCGCTGTTCCAACCAACCTGGGAAAAGACCTCGGGGGTCGACGGGTACGTGTCGATCGAGGTCCCACCCGATCTCGCCTACGACGCGGCGGCCACCACCGCGCTCGCTCGGCGCCTCCACGATGAGGCCGGTTTCCCGAACCTGCTCGTCAAGATCCCGGCCACCCCCGAGGGGCTGACGGCGATGGAAGAGACCGTGGCGGCCGGCATCGGGGTCAACGTGACGCTGATCTTCTCCGACGCCCAGTATCTGCAGACCGCCGAGGCGTCCCTGCGGGAGCTCGAACGCCGCCTGGCGAAGGGAGAACACCTCGACGTGCCCTCGGTCGCCTCGGTGTTCGTGTCGCGCTGGGACAAGGTCGCCGACCCGTTGCTTCCCTCCCACCTGCACGCGACGCTCGGGCTCGCCATGGCGAAGAAGGCCTACGCCTCCTTTTCCGACCTGCTCTCGGGCGAGCGCTGGGCAGCCCTTGCGGCAGCCGGAGCGCGCCCCCAGCGGCTGCTATGGGCTTCTACCTCCGCCAAGGACCCCGGCCTGACCGACGACCACTACGTCGCCAATCTGGTGGCCCCCGGCACGGTCGACACGGTCCCGGAACAGACGCTGCTCGCGTTCGCGGACCACGGCAATTTCGACGCGCTCCTCGAAGCCGACTATGCCCAGGCGGAGGCACAGGTTGCGGCGGTCGCGGCCGAAGGTGTGGACGTCGACGCGCTCGCCGAGTCTCTGCAGCGCCAGGGCGCAAAGGCGTTCAGCGCCGACTGGGCGGCGCTCGTCGAAGTGATCGGCGCCAAGGTCGCAGGGATGTAGGGCCGTGGCCTGCTGGCCGCTTCCTCGTGGTCGCCGGTGGTGGTGGTACCACTCTTCCTCGCGCATCCGCTTTTCCGAGGCGGTGCCGCTGCGTTCGGACCGCCGAGACCTGCGCCGCCGGCTTCGGGCGGCAGCCCGTACGACCCGTGCGGAGCGCCAGCGCCGGGTGACTGCGGGCCTCGCGGCGCTGGCGAGCGGCCGGGTCCGGATCGCCTCGGTGCGCCCGGGCGTGTCCGGCGATGAGCTGATCGAGTTCGTCGACGGCACCCGCGTGTGGCTCGACGTGCGGGACGGCACCACCTCGCTGCGGCGGCTCGCTGCGCGATTAGCTCGACAGGACGTGTATCTCTGCCGTATCGAGCCCTGCTTTGGTTTCTCCTGGTACCAGCTGGGCTTCTCGGACTCCGGGGAGCTGGGTCCGACGGTCCTCGCCAGGGTGAAGCAGTACGAGTCGACGACGACCTGAGTCCCGCGGGCGGCGAGCTCCAGGTGGCATCTGAGCAGCGTGAGCGGCACCGCTGTTGAGACGTTGAGCCGAGGCCGGGTAGCCGAGGCCGCGCACGGTGGTGGCCGCGGGACCTTGCGACACCGACCCAGGGTGGCGGTGACCACGGCGATCGTTGTTCCTGTGTAGACTAGAAGATCGACTGCGGGAGGGCACGAGATGGTGGAAGACGAGCTGCAGCAAGAGGCAAGGGCACTCGGTGACCCGACCCGTCACCGTCTGTTCCGCTATGTCGCCGAGGCACCCAGACCGGTCGGGGTGGCAGAGCTCACCGACTTCGTCCGGCTGAACCACAACGCGGTGCGCCAGCATCTGGCAGTGTTGAAGGACGCGGGTCTGGTCCTCGAGGAGGTGGAGGAGCGCTCCCGGCCGGGGCGACCGCGTCTGCTGTACCGCCTGGCGCCCGAGGCTGCCGGGCGCTGGGGCACCCCCGGCGGGTATGCCTGGCTGGCGGGCCTGCTTTCTGACGCGGTGCGCCGACACCTCGAGCCGCGTCAGGTCGGACGCCAGGAGGGACATCGCCGGGGGGCAGAGCTGGCCGGCAGCGGAGAGCCCGCCAATCTCTTGGAGACCGAGATCGAACGGCGGGGGTTCAGGCCGACGCGGGTGGACCGAGGCCGCAAGATCGAGCTCGTGCTCGGACGGTGCCCGTTCGCTGACGTGGCGGCCTCGGATCCCGACACGGTGTGCGAGCTACACCTTGGCCTGGTCGAGGGCTTGGCCGAGGGGCTCGGTGGTCTTGAGGTCGAGGGGTTGGTGGCGAAGGATCCCCACAGAGCCGGGTGCCGTCTCACGGTCCGACGCCAGGGCGCGCTCGCAGGCGTGCGGTCCTGATTGCGGGGACTCGCCACTCGCACCGATCGATCGGAGGCTGGCGGGATCCGTGGTTCCTCTCGCTCCGGTGCTCTGACGAGCTCTGATGAGCTGGGAGGCTCGAGGGATGAGGTTGCGCACGCCACTGACTGATCGCCTCGGCGTTGCCTTACCGATCATCGGCGCGCCGATGGCCGGAGCCGCCTTCGGCGCGCTCGCACGAGCGGTGACCGAGGGCGGCGGGCTCGGCATGATCGGAGTCGGGAGCAGCGACTCGGTCGAGCTCATCGCTCGTGAGGCGCCCGTCGCGAGCGCCGGGGGACGGCTTCCCTTCGGGATCGGTCTCATGGCGTGGGCACTAGACAACCGTCCCGAGCTGCTCCAGGAGGCGCTGGCGGCGAGGCCGACGCTCGTGTCGGTCTCCTTCGGTCCGCCCGGCCCCTATGTGAGCGCACTCCACGAAGCCGGCATCGTGGTGGCATCCCAGGTCCAGAGCACCGCAAGCGCGGTCGCTGCCGCAGAGTCGGGCGTCGACATCATCGTCGCCCAAGGGACCGACGCCGGGGGTCACACCGGCACCGTAGGCACGCTACCGCTCCTCCAACTCGTCCTCGACGCGGTCGACGTGCCGGTCGTGGCCGCCGGCGGGATCGCGACCGCACGTGGGGTCGCAGGCGTCCTCGCCGCGGGGGCAGCAGGCGCCTGGATCGGCACCTGCCTGCTCACCTGCCCGGAAGCGGCCGTCGCCGACGGGGCGCGGGCCAAGGTGCTTGCGGCAGATGAGACCGACACGGTGCTCACCCGGGTCTTCGACGTCGCCCAGGGTATCGGCTGGCCCGAGCCCTTCGCCGGCCGAGCCCTCCGCAACCGCTTCACCGAGGCCTGGCATGGCCACGAGGCAGCGCTGGCCGCCGACCCTGCGGCAGGGCGCCGGTTGACCGAGGCTCGCAACGTCGGCGACTACGACACCGCCTACATCTACGCCGGGCAAGCTGTGGGCCTCGTCCGTCAGTCCCTCCCGGCAGCGGAGGTGGTCCGGCACCTCGGCGAAGGAGCCGCGTCCTTGTTGGTCGAACGGCTCCATGAGCTGTGCGGCGACGATTGCCGGCCACACTGAGGCGTCTCTGTCCGACACCGACGTGCCCGCGAGGGAGTTGGGGTGGATCATGCCGTACCCGTTGGCGACGGTGCGGTCCTCAACACTGCCTACGAGTGGGTAGTTGTGAGCCCTCCTTCCTGGGCCTCGGCGATGTCGTTCGATCAGCGCCGGTCAGAGTCGACGCGGTCGACGCTCACTCCGACGAGCGTGACGTCGCGATTCAAAGAGCCTCTCTGCGGCTGCGAACTTGTCGGGCTCGGTCGTGCACACTGACGTGAACTCAGCCGGATGGGAGCACAAGAGCCCCCAGCCATCGCCCAAGTACCCGTGCAGGCTGATACGTCCGTCGATGGTCTCGGCGGTGGAATCCGGGGCTGGCGTCGCCCAGCTTGAACGTCAGAGGTCTATCCCGAATCGCGATGTTCTAGTCACAACTAGGATATGACGTCGCGAGCAGTATTGTCGGCTCCAGAAGTCAGCGTTCACTTCCTGGTGATCTGAGTCCCGCACGGCCCGAACAGCAGGGATCGCAGAAAGGAGTTCCGATGGAACCTGCAGAACCGCACCGAGCAGTCGGCGGGGACCCCGCGTGTTGGGCGCACCTTGTTTGCCCCGAGTGCGGTGCGATCGAGACCGAGGGCCATCGTGCTGGTTGCCGGTTCGACCAGCAGCGCGGCTCGGATGCAGATCCGGTTGTCGGAGACTGAAGAGGCGATCAGAGTCGGATCTCAGGTGCCCGTCGGGTCAGTGAGCCCGGCGAGCTGCGCCTCGGTATCGGCGAGGCGAGCGGGGTCGATCGGCCGATCCGTTCGTAGGAGTCTCTCGATGGCGTCGCTCGCGTCCCAGACGTTGGAGTTCATCGCCGCCCGGACGCGGCCGTCGCGGAGCCAGAAGCACAGGAACTCACCTGCGGCGGGGTTACCTCGGAAGACCACCTCGTCGAAGTCGGGCGCCCAGCCCCGGTACTCCATGCCGAGGTCGTACTGGTCGGAGAAGAAGTATGGGGTGTGGTCGTAGGAGACCTGTTGGCCGAGCATGGCGCGGGCAGCGGCCGGGCCTTGGTTGAGCGCTGCCGACCAGTGCTCGAGACGGATCCGGTTGCCGTAGCGGGGGTAGAACGCGTTGGCGACGTCGCCCGCCGCGAAGATGTCCGGCACGCTCGTCTGGAGGTGCTCGTCGACGACGATGCCGTCGTCGACCGCCAGGCCAGCGGCCTCGGCAAGCTCGACCCTGGGCGCCACCCCGATCCCGACGACGACGACGCTCGCCGGGAGCACGATGCCGTCGGAGAGCTGGATGGCTTCGACGGTCTTCGACCCCAAGATGGCTTTGACGCCGACCCCGAGGTGCAGATCAACGCCGTGGCTCTGGTGCAGATCGCGGTAGACGGCGCCGACCTCTGGGCCGAGGGCGCGTTCCAAGGGGACGGCGGCCAGCTCGACCATGGCTACACCTGCACCGAGCTGGCGCGCGGAAGCCGCCACCTCCGCGCCGATCCAGCCGGCCCCGATCACCACCACCTGTGCCGAGGGGGTGATCACCTGACGCAGCCTGTCTGCGTCTTCCACGCTGCGCAGGTAACGCACCTCTTCGAGATCCGCGCCGGGAACCGAGAGGCGCCGGGGGGTCGCGCCGGTGGCGAGCAGCAGCCGGTCGTAGCCGATCTGCTCCCCTGAGGCGAGCGTGACCGATTTCTCCTTCGGGTCGACGCCGGTGACCAGTCTGGAGGTCCGCAATTCGATGTCGTGCTCGTCGTAGAAGCCGGAGGGATGAACCGCTGCCGCGTCGAAGTCCTTCTCTGAACGCAAATACTCCTTGGAGAGTGGCGGGCGTTCGTAAGGACGCCGGGTCTCGTCGCCGATCAGCACCACCCTTCCGTCGAAGCCCTCTGCTCGCAGGGTCTCGGCCGCCTTGGCGCCGGCGAGGCTTGCCCCCACGATCACGAAGGTCTCGGTCGTTTGTGGCATAGCTCCTCCTGTTCAACCTAGCTTGCGCTCGTCTCTCGCCGACGTGTCGACCCATCGTTTTGAGGGTCCCAGCACGCCGGTTCGCTGAGATCGCCCGGACCCTCGTTGTCGGGGGCTCCTGGGGCAGGCGCACCGATGTGGACGCCGGCGCGCTCCAAGATGACCCCGGCGACCGAGAAGGCCCCGTGGCGCCTGCTCGCAGAAGGGCCGGTTGCGTTGCGGCGTCTGCACGAGGTCCACCTCGGACGGGCCCGATAACGGCCCCTTCGTCGCGCGCCGGGACACACCGACACCGTGGCGCCCCTTCGTTGACGCGAGCGCTTCCGCTGAGAATTCACGGTGCCACAAGAGCGGCCTGCCCGCGAGCAGCGCCGAGGTCATGGGCGACCGACCAGGGAGAAGAACTCGGCGCGGGTCCGCTCGTCGTCGCGCACCAGGCCGGCGAGAGCTGACGTCAGGGTCATCGAGCCAGCGGCGCGCACGCCACGAACCGACATGCAGGCGTGCTCGGCTTGGAGGACCACCCCAACCCCCTTGGGATGCAACGTCTCGACGAGCCAGTTGGTGACCTGGGTGGTGAGACGCTCTTGGACCTGGAGACGCCGGGAGAAGTGGGTGACCACCCTGGCGAGCTTGGAGAGCCCGAGGAGCCGTTCCCCGGGCAGGTACCCGACGTGCGCGACGCCGACGAAAGGCAGCAGGTGGTGCTCGCACAGCGAGGAGAACGGGATCGACCTCGCCACGACCAGCTCGTCGTAGCCCTCGTCGTTCGGAAAAGTGGTGGGCTCGAACGGTTCGGGGGTGAGCAGCTCAGCGTACGCGCGGGCGACTCGCGCCGGGGTGTCGGCGAGACCCTCGCCGTCATGGACGAGGCCGAGCGCGTCGAGAAGGTCGGAGACGGCGCGGGCTGCTGCGGCGAGATCGATCTTGGCGCAGGGCACGTCGCTGGCTGCTGCCGCGCCGGGGGCAGGCCGTAGCGGCAGGGCGCTTGCCAACCGGGCAAGGTCGTCGCGACTCGTCCGGACACGTCCATTGGCACTGAGAGCCGGTGTCGAGGCGGGCCACAGGTCCTGACGCGAAGCTTCGCGGCCGAGAGTCCTTGCAGGCACGGTGGTCTCGTATTCCGCACCGAGGTGGGACTCGGGGGATGTCGTGTCGTGATCGTGCAGTCGGAGCACAGCGTCGTGGTGCTCGGGATCGCGGCTTGCAACGTAGGAAGGTCCCACGCTTCGTGTAGTCCTTTCTCCCGTCGGTCGTGTGCGGGTCTCTCGTCGGTCGTGCTCGGGGTCGTGGCGGGGGTTCGTCAACCGCGCTTGGCGCCGATCAGGCGCCTCGGCGCGTACTTGGCTGCCAGGCGGGCGAGGGCGAACGCCGCGATCATGAGGCCGAAGTCACGGAGCGCGATGTCCCAGAAGACCCGGCCGCCGTCGCCGTTGCGGGCGATGCTCAAGATGATCTCGTTGGTGATGATCCCGCCGAGCCAACCGGCCACGACGTAGGGAGCGAGGCGGGGCAGCACCAGGACGCCGAGGCCGGCCACGATCTCGATGACACCCACGCCGTACATGAAGCTCTGGGGGCTCACGCTCAAGAAGTGGGGGAAGCCGACCCACAGGTACTTCGGCCAGAAGGTCATCCAGTTGAAGAACTTGTCGACCCCGAACAGGATCGGCGCCACCACGAACGTGGTACGTAGCACCAGGTAGGCCTGGTAGGCGGGATCCGACAGCTTCTCGGAAGGCATCTGCAGAAGCCGCAGGGTGTGGGAGCCCCTGTGGTGATGGACTGCTGCGACGGCCATCGACGTCTCCTCTCTCTATTGTCTACTGACGTATATCTTAGAGCGATGAAGGGTTCCGCCAACTCCGATCTGTTTTAGAATGCGGTCCGTGGAGCCCGAGACCGATCCGCTGTCCGCGTTGGCGGCATTGAGCGAACCGCGGCGGCGCCGCGTCTACGAGCACGTCGCTTCGCTTCGCGCTGAGGCGAGCCGCGACCAGGTCGCAGTCGCCCTCGGCGTGGCGCGATCGGTCGCGGCGTTCCACCTCGACAAGCTGGTGGGTGCGGGCCTCCTCGAAGTTCGCTACCGCCGCCCTCCGGGGCGCGGAGGTCCGGGTGCAGGTCGACCGGCCAAGTGGTACCGCCGAGGGGCAGGAGAGATCACGATCAGCGTGCCGGAGCGCCACTACGACCTCGCTGCCGAGCTCCTCGCCCGAGCGGTCGAGCGAGCAGGCGATGGCGCCGCCGGCATCGAAGGCGTGCTCGCCGACGTCGCTCGGGCCCACGGCCACGAGGTCGCTGGCGAGCTTCGCTCGACGCCGAATGAGGCGTCAGTCGGCGACGCGCGCCGGCCGCTGGTCGAGCGTCTGGTCAGCTTGCTCACCCGTCACGGCTACGAGCCATGCGTGTCGGAAGGTGTCATCACCATGGCCAATTGCCCGTTCCACGCCTTGGCGGAAGGGCACCGAGAGCTCGTCTGCCACATGAATCATGAGCTGCTCTGCGGCGTCGTCGAGGAGGCGGGGCTTCCTCTCGAGGACGTCCGGCTCGATCCCGAGCCCGGACGCTGTTGCGTCACCATCGCCACCTGACCGGCGACAGGCGACGACGCCTCGGCCGAGATCGGTCAAGGTCGGATGTCGCGTTCAGCGCAGCGGATTGTCCAGCCTGCGCTCCTCGGGGGGCCGAGGACCGAAGATGCGCCGGTCGGACTCGTCGATGCGGACGTCGTTGATGCTCGCTTCACGTCGGCGCATCAGCCCGCGCTCGTCGAACTCCCACAACTCGTTGCCGTAGCTGCGCCACCACTGCCCGCTCGGGTCGTGGCTCTCATACTGGAAGCGCACTGCGATCCGGTCGCCCTCGAAGGTCCAGAGGTCCTTTCTCAGTGCGTAGTCGAGCTCGCGCCTCCACTTCTGGCGGAGGAGCTCGACGATCTCTGCCCTGCCGGTGACGAAGGTGTCGCGGTTGCGCCAGACCGAGTCCAAGCTGTAGGCGAGTGCGACCCGTTCGGGGTCGCAGCTGTTCCAGGCGTCCTCGGCGCCTTGGACCTTCTTAAGCGCCGTTTCCCTGGTGAAGGGGGGCAGAGGGGGACGTTCCTCGGTCATCGTCGATCTCCTCTCCATGTCTGGTGAGCGTCTTCCATGTCTGGCGAGCGTCGTCCATGTCTGGCGAGTGTCGTCCATGTCTGGCGAGCGTCGGCCCTTGACACAAGAGCCGACGCCCGCTCTACCCGTCGCCACACCGCCTGCATCGCCGTGTTGGTCACGCGCGGACGCCTCGTCGCACGCGCAGCTCGTGCTGGGGCACGACGGTGTACTTGGGGTCGCCAGCCGAGACCATTCCGGCGTCGAAGATCGCGAAGCGCAGCACAACGGAGCCGCCGAGCAGGCAAGCGCCGGCGAGGGCCGATCCGGTACGGCTTCTGCGGAGTCCCACTGCGAAGGCGGCTCCGGCGACCGTGAGAACCTTCGCCGCTCTAACCAACCGACCGGCGCGGCCCTTTCCGTACGGCTCTGCGACGAGACCCAACCCGCGCTGGATACGTTCCATCCCCCCCAGTTCCAAGGCGGCGCCGGCCAGCGCCAGACGGGCGGCCGGACCGGCCTCGTCGACCGGCGCCAGCATCAAGGCCGCGCCGGCGGCGGCAGACATGGCGCTGCCGCCGAAGACGAAGGGGAGCTCGCGATGCGCCTCGTGCCAGGCCGGGACGGCCGTGTCCGCGATCAGCACCGACGTGTACGTGGACATCGCCGGGCCGAGAACTGCTGCCGCGAGGCCGGCGGCTCTGCCGGCAGAGGAGAGCCGTCCGGTGACCTCCGAGACGGCGGCCGCTCCGGCGAGCGGTCCGAACGTCGCCAGCGTCCACGATCCCATCGACAGTGGCGACGTGGGCTTGAAGACCCGCAGCATGTTGAGGAACCGCTCAGGCCGCCCGAGGTCGTGGATGAGCGCAGCGAGGCTGCCGAGGAGCCCCACACCGGCGGTGACCCTGCCGACCCGGGTGAGATGGCGGTAGCCCGTCACGTCGGCGGCAGCGGCAAGGACCGACGATGCTCCGGCGAGCCCGCCCAAGAACAAGTAGAGGGGGACGTCCGGGGTCTTCCACGCCGGCTTCTTGATGACCGGCCGGCCGTAGTAGGAGCGGGGCTCGGGTGGGTCGGCAGCCCCGGGTCGCGCGCTCACCTGGTCCTCCGAGCAAACGAAACGAGCACGCCTGCAACGACGGTGACCGCAGCTCCCGCCGCGTAGGCCCACATCTTGGGCAGATCCCGGGTCGTCACGACCGGGTCCGGCGGCAGGCCGTACACCTCGGGGTCGTCGAGCAGGAGAAAGAAGGCTCCGGCACCTCCGATCCCGTCGTCTGCTCGCTCCCCGTAGAGCTGAACCCCGCGCTCCCCTTGGCGGCGCAGCACCTCGGCCCGCTCGGCCGCCCGCTGGCGCAGCTCGTCGAGCGGGCCGTACTGGATGGACTCGGTCGGGCACGCCGTCGCACACGCCGGCTGGAGGCCCGCCAGGGTCCGGTCGTAGCACAAGGTGCACTTGAAGGCTCGTCCGTCGCCCTCGCGGATGTCGATCACCCCGAACGGGCAGGCAGGAACGCAGTAGCCGCACCCGTTGCACACGTCGTCTTGGACGACGACGGTGCCGAGCTCCGTGCGGATGAGCGCGCCGGTCGGACAGACATCGAGGCAGGCCGCGTGGGTGCAGTGCTTGCACACGTCGGAGGCCATGAGCCACCGCAGCTGGCCGCCGCCGTCCTCCTCTGCCGGCGGTGATCCGGGATCGCTGGAACGGAGGTCAGCGGATCCCGGGGTGTGCCGGCCCGAAGTGAGGGCCACGCGTCTCGGCTGCTCGACGAACTTCACGTGGCGCCACGTGCTCGCGCCCAGCTGGCCCGTGTTGTCGTAGGAGGACCCAAGCAGTTCGATCCCGTCCTCGGGCACGAAGTTCCACTCCTTGCAGGCGACCTCGCACGCCTTGCAGCCGATGCAGACCGAGGTGTCGGTGAAGAACCCCATCCGCGGCGGTGGGTTTCGGTAGCCGGCGTCGGCGGCCACGTCGTCGAGCACCCCGTAGAGCCGCTCGGCGAGCCGCTCAGCCATGGGTCCACTCCTTCTCCTCAGCGTCGGCCCGCTCCCGGTACGACGCCACGAGGTCGAGCAGGGCTGCCCCCCGGGGACGGCGGCCCGGCACGATGTCGCAGGTAGCGGCCTTGGCCTCCTGGATGTAGACGTTGGGGTCGAGGACCATCGACAAGAGGTCGTTGGCAGAGTCCCCGGTCGAGATCCCGGTCCCGCCCCAGTGGAACGGCAGACCGATCTGGTGGACGGTGCGCCCCTCAACGCGAAGAGGCCGGATCCGCTCGGTCACCATCACGCGGGCTTCGATCGCCGTGCGCTCGGTCACCATGGTGGCCCACCCCATGTGCTCGAGCCCGCGCTCTTGGGCGAGCTCGGGCGAGACCTCGCAGAAGAGCTCGGGCTGCAGCTCGGCCAGGTAGGGGAGCGTCCGGCTCATTGCCCCGGCGGTGTGATGCTCGGTGAGCCGGTAGGTGGTGAAGACGTAGGGGAAGACCTCCGACTCGGCCGGATTGTACGGGTTCTCCGGGCGTGGGTAGCGCCGCCGGGCCGGGTTGGAGCGCTGGCCGTAGACCACGTTCGCAACCGGCGATTCGGCAGGCTCGTAGTGGGCGGGTAGCGGACCGTCGGCGAGGGCCCCCGGTACGAACAGGGCGGCCCGGCCGTCTTCTTGCATGATGAAGGCGTCGCTCCCCGCCAGGGCGTCGGGACCGGCGGCGCCGGCGGGCGGCACATAGGAAGGCGGCTTGGTGACCTCGACGTCGGGGTTGTCGTGACCGACCCAGCGCTTCTTCCTGGCGTCCCACCAGACGTAGGCCTTGCGCTCGCTCCACGGCCTGCCCTGCGGGTCGGCCGAGGCCCGGTTGTAGAGGATGCGGCGGTTCGACGGCCACGCCCAGCCCCACTCGGGGGCGACCCAGGACTGCTCGTTGCCGGGTCGTCGGCGCGCCGTCTGGTTGACCCCTCCAGCGAAGCACCCGCAATAGATCCAGCTCCCACAACGCGTCGAACCGTCATCGGCGAGCTCGGTATAAGAGGACAGCGCCCGCCCGTCGGGACCGACTCCGTTGACCTCACGCAGGACCGCTTCTGCGGAAGGCTCGTCGTGGGGGCCCGACACCGGATAGTCCCAGGTGAGGGCGAGCATCGGCCGGTCCCGCTCGTCATGAGAGCCGGCCAGCTTCTCCCGGATGCGCCGGCCCAGGTGGTAGTAGAACCACAGTTCGCTCCGGGCGTCACCCGGCGGGTCGACGGCCTTGTGGCGCCACTGCAAGAGACGCTGGGTGTTGGTGAAGCTGCCGTCCTTCTCGGTGTGGGCGGCGGCGGGCAGGAAGAAGACCTCGGTGGCGATCCTGTCGGTCTCGAGCTCGCCCGTCTCGATCTCGGGCGCGTCCTTCCAGACGGTTGCGCTCTCGATGAGCTGGAGATCGCGCACGACCAGCCAGCCGAGCTTGGCGAGCCCGAGCCGCTGCGCCTTGGCGTTGGCCGATCCGACGGCCGGGTTCTCCCCGACCAAGAAATAGCCCTTGCAGACGCCGTCGAGCTGGTTGACCACCGTCTGGTAGGTGCCGTGGTCGCCGTCGATCCGTGGGAGGAGGTCGTAGCACCAGTCGTTGTCGGCGGTCGCGGCGTCGCCGAACCATGCCTTGAGGAGGCTCACGATGTACGCGCGGTAGGGCCCCCAGAACCCCGCCTTCTTCTCGCCTGCGGCGACGAAGCTGTCGAGGTCGTGCTGGTAGGCGCTCGGCATCGGCATGTAGCCGGACAGCAGGTCGAAGAGCGTCGGGATGTCGGTCGAGCCCTGGATGGAGGCGTGACCGCGCAGCGCCATGATCCCCCCGCCGGGGCGCCCCATGTTGCCGAGCAGCAATTGGAGGATTGCCGCGGTGCGGATGTTCTGGACGCCGACGGTGTGGTGCGTCCAGCCGACCGAGTAGACGAAGGCGGTGGTGCGCTCCCTGCCGGAGTTGGCGGTGACCGCCTCGGCGATCGCCAGGAAGTCCTGGGGGGCCACGCCGCAGACCTGCTCGACCACCTCGGGCGTGTAGCGGGCGAAGTGGCGCTTCAGGACCTGATAGACGCAGCGGGGATCCTGGAGCGTCTCGTCCCGCCGGTCGGTCAATCGCCAGCTCGATCGGTCGTAGCGGCCGGCCCGGTCATCCCAGCCGGAGAACAGCCCGTCGAGGTCCTCAGTGTCGGAGAAGTCGTCGGACACGATCGTCGGGGCATTGGTGTAGGCGACGACGTAGTCCCGGAAGTCGAGCCCCTCCGTGAGCACGTGGTTGACGAGCGCACCCAGGAACACGAGGTCGCTTCCCGCCCGGATCGGCACGAAGCGGTTGGCCAGTGCCGAGGTACGGGTGAAGCGAGGGTCGACGTGGATGACCGTTGCGCCCCGCAGCTTGGCCTCGACGACCCACTGGAAGGCGACGGGGTGGTTCTCGGCCATGTTGGAGCCTTGGATGATGATGCAGTCGGCGTTGACCAGGTCACCGGGGAAGGTGGTGGCACCTCCACGACCGAACGAGGTCCCCAGACCGGGGACGGTGGCGGAGTGTCATATGCGCGCCTGGTTCTCGATCTGGATCGCGCCCAAGGCGGTGTAGAGCTTCTTCATGAGGTAGTTCTCCTCGTTGTCGAGGGTCGCTCCTCCGAGGCTCGCGATCCCGAGCGTGCGCCGCAGCGGGCGGCCGGTGGCGTCGGTCTCCTGCCAGGTCTCCCTGCGCGTCCTGATCACTCGGTCGGCGATCATGTCCATCGCCGTGTCGAGGTCCAGGGTCTCCCACTCGGTGGCGAAGGGTCGCCGGTAGAGCACCTCGGTCGGCCGGCTCGGCGAGGTGACGAGCTGCTTGCTCGCAGAGCCCTTCGGGCACAGTCGCCCGCGGCTCACCGGGGAGTCCGGGTCCCCCTCGATCTGGGTGATCTCGCCGTCCTTCACGAAGACGCGCTGGCCGCACCCGACGGCGCAGTACGGACAGACCGACTGCACCACCGCGTCCGCCGTCTCCGTGCGCGAGTGGATCTCGTCGGTCTTTTGTGATCGAGCCGCCACTCCTCGACCCAGCGCATCAGTGACGATTGCCTGACGCAAGACCGGCCATTTCCTGATCTGCCCTGCGATGTCCATCGCTCCTCCATCGACGTCGAAGAACCTCGCGCGGCGTCACCTCCTCGCTAGAGAAGAAGATGCATGCCGCTCGCGGCTTCTCACGGAAGCTCCCGAACCATGCCAGACCGACGAACAGATACGTCCCGGCCAGCAGCTGCATGAACCCGGGCATCCAGATGCCCCAGACCCCGGTCGCCAGGTTGACCTTTTCCTCGCGAGGCGGCCAGCCGCCAGCTCCTGCCAGAAGTAGATCAGGTAACCCGTTCCAAGACCGAAGAAGCCTACGGCGATCGGGGCAAAGGTGGAGGGGCTGAACTGCACATTCGCCGCGGCAATCAGCATCTGGGCTCCTTGTCTCGCCTCACGACACTCCTGATGGACAGTTCTACTCGTCACTCGAAGAACATGCAAGGGATCGGTGACAGAGCCTCACCACTGGCTAGGATCGGCGGACAGACCGAGCGATCAGCGATCAAGAGGTGGCTCGGACCTCGATGAGCCCGTCCGCCACCCGGGTCTCGTAGACGGGCTGAGGCGTGGTGGCCGGGCCGCGGACAACACCCCCGTCGTCCAGGCGAAAGATGCTGCCGTGCCACGGGCACGTAACGCAGCCGTCAGCCAGCGTTCCCTCCTCGAGCGGGCCACCCATGTGGCTGCACGTGCTGGCGAGCGCCCGCACCCGGCCATCGAGCCGACAGAGGAAGACGCTGGCCCTGTCGACCTGCACGCTTTTCGCTTCCCCTTCGCCGAGCGCAGCGTCGCTGAGCGCCACGGTCCAGGTGGTCGGCCGCTCCTCCCATGCGGTGCGGTTGACGTTGACCCCCTTCACGAACGACAGGTGGCCGCCCAAGTAACCGCCGGCGAGCACCGTGACGAGCCCGGCGAAACCGAGCCGTTTGGCGCGCCGACGCTTCCCCCGGGCGCGAGCCCTCGCCGACAACACGTAGAGGCCGAGCGCCGTGGTGTTCGCTGCTGCATGGACGAGACCGACCCGGGTCTCAGGTCCGTAGGTGTCCGACCAGTCGCTCAACCCCGAGGCGGCCGTCGGCAGCGCGGCGATGATGCCTGCCCGCACCAAGAGATCGGCAGCTCCCTCGGCCGAGGTTCCTCCAGCGATGTCCAGGAGTGCCGACATGGTCCAGGCGCCGAGCGGCACGTCGGTGAGCATGGGATGGAGCGGGTGGCCGAGGTAGGTGCCGCTCAGCACGTTACGCACGAACCGCGGTCGCACCAAGCGCCCCACGGCACCGGTCAGAGGCTTGGCCAGCCGGTCGAGCCCGCCGGTGCCTTCCAGTCGCCGGACAAGGCTGTGCAGCACGCTCATGATCGCCTCCTCACGCTCGAGCAACAGGCACGGGTCACTGCCGGGCCGGCCCTGGCCGGTCCTAGATCGCCGACAGCGTTGCTGTTGATCTACTCCGTGACAGATTTATAATGTTTTTGCGGCGCATCGTACAGCGAGGTGTTGAAACTGGGCAGTCACTGCAACAACTCGGTGTGCTCGGGCACGAAGGAGGGAGCCGCGCGGCGTCACTGCACCATCGAGGAGATGCCCGTCCTCGCGGCCCACGACCATGTCTCCGACAGATGCCGGTAGACCAGTAGATCGGAGGGACCATGCCAGTACGAACGGCCAGTGCACACTGGGCGGGCAGCATCACCGACGGGCGCGGCTCGATCAAAGCGTCCAGTGGTGCCGTCGACGCGCCCTACTCGTTCGGCTCCCGCTTCGAAGAGCGCGCCGGTACGAACCCCGAGGAGCTCCTCGGTGCTGCCCACGCGGGCTGCTTCACGATGGCGTTGGCGCTTGGCCTCTCCGAAGCGGGCCACCCTCCCGAGCGTGTCGACACGACGGCACGGGTGTCGATCGAACGCGAGGCCTCGGGGTACCGGATCACCCACATCGTGTTGCGCACCGATGCGACGGTCCCGGGGATCGATGCCGGCGAGTTCCAACGATTCGCAGAAGCCGCCAAGCTTTCGTGCCCCGTTTCCCGCGCGCTCGCAGGGACCGAGATCGAGCTGGAAGCAGCCGTCCTCGCGTAGGGACGCGCACGACCGCCAGCGTTGGCGTGTCCACACGAGCTCGATCGACTGGGCGGCGTCTCCGAAGCAGCGCGGTGCCGGTGATCGTCGACCTGCGCGGTCGAGCTCTCACCGGGAGTGCTCGAGGAGGTCCCATCGTTTGGAGGCGCCGAGTGACCGTAAGCGAGGGTCCGGTCACCGGACCGACGCACTCCGGTTCCGCCACGATCTTGCCAGTGCCTCGACCATGAGCAACATGACGGCCACCCAGGCGGCGACGCCGACCCAGACCCATACCCGGGCGACGGCGACCATGAACCCGAGGCCAGGGGTCTGTCCCAGGCTGAAGGACGCCACCGTGTACATGCCGAGGGGGAACACCATGTTCCAGAGCCTTGGTTCGTAGCTGCGCGGGTAGCGCCGGAGCACGTATCGCCAGATGCCGAAGAGCACGAGCAGGGGGATCCACCAGGTGCCGAAGGCCCACAGCACGACCGACAGGCCGATGACGAACGGCCGTAACGCCGTCACGAGCAGCTGGGCGCCAGGGTCGTGGAGGGCGAGGATGCCGGCAGCCGCGCGCACGCTGATCGCGGTCGCCCCCATCGCGATCCAGTAGGCAGGCCCCATCTCGGCGGGGGTGACCTCGACGACCAGGAGCCGGAGGAAGATGATCACGATGAGGACGAGGTAGAGCATCACCCCGAGGCCCCAGAGGCTGACGGCGACGCCCGGTAGAGCGCCCTGCAGCCACGTCGCAGGCGCGTGCGGGGCGACCGCGGTTGCGATGATGGAGAGCGACTGGGTGGAGACGACCCAGACCAGCCAGGTGCCGTTGATCTCGCGCAGCACCGGGCGGTGCGCCGCCGCGACGATCGAGCCAGGGAGCCCGTAGGTCAATACGACCCATATCACACCAGCCCCGCAGCCGAGCCCGAAACCGACCAGCGGGTGGCCGGCGAGCACGAAGCGGGTGGCGAGCACGTCGGTGCCGGCGACCACGGTGAAGTAGGCCATCGCGACGGTGGGGTCGGCCGCGCTCAGGCGTACGAATGGCTGGAAGAAGACGAAACGTGCCAGGTACGCCGCGAGGAGGACGACGAAGCCGGCTGCGGCGAAGCCGAGGATGACCTCGGAGAGGAGGTCGTAGCCGAGGAGGTGGGTGCCGATCGAGACGATCCCGGTGGCCATCACGAATGCGAAGTAGCCCGGGTCGAGCGTCGCGATCGCACGAGGCAGGAGTTGATCGGGCTCCCGCAGCGGCGATCCGGCGATCGCACTCCGGGTCGGGTCCGAGCTTGGGGGGTCAAAGGGCGTGGAGGTCGAGCCGAGGTTCTCGGGGATCGTTCCTCGGGGGTCCGGCGAGACAGGTTCCACCGCTCCACTCCTTGGTCGTGGCTGACAGAAGCCGGACGTGCAGCCCCAGGCTCGGTAGGTGCTCAGTGTCGGTAGGTGCTCAGTATCGGTGCGGGTTCAGTAACGGACCCCGATCCGCCGCCACCGCCGCCCGCTCGTCCCCGGCTCGTTCGGACGGTTCGCGCGGCGGCTGCGGTAGACGACGAAGGGCCGCCACATGTACCAGACCGGGGCGCTCCAGGCGTGCACGAGCCGGGTGAAGGGCCACGCGGCGAGGATGAGCCAGGCCAGGCTCACGTGGACCTGGTAGAGAACCGGGACGGACACGATGGCATGCACGTTCGGGTTGCCGGCGAAGAGGCTCCTGAACCACACCGACACGGTCGGGCGGTAGTTGTAGCCGGCTCCCAGGAGGTTGACGACCGTGGTCATCGCGAAGCCGAGGACGATCTCGATGAGCAGCAGGATCAAGATGAACCAGTCCACGGGGCTGGTGGTAGCCCGCACCCGGGCGACGAACAGGCGCCGTCCGGCGAGTATGGCGACGCCGACGAGCACCCCGACGACGGCGACGGTGCCCGCAGCGGCCGCGAACCACCGGTAGACGGGCTCGGAGATGCCGATTGCCTTGGTCCACGACGCAGGGATGAGGATCCCGATGACGTGCCCGCCGATGGCGAGGAACGTCGCGTAGTGGAAGATCGGCCCTCCCCATCTGAGCCAGCGCTTCTCCTGGAGCTCGGTGGAGCGCGTCGTCCACCCGAACTGGTCGTAGCGGTAGCGCCAGACGTGTCCGATCACGAAGATCGCGAGCGCGACGTAGGGGATGACCGCCCACCAGAAGATCTCGAGGCCTGAGGTGCCGTTCATCGTCTCGTCGGCCCAAGGGTCACGCCTGCGCCGAGGACCTCGGGCGGGGCGAAGGGCTCGAGGCCCACTTTCTCCGACGGCGGGCCCTCTGCCCGGTACCGGTGCAGCGCCTGGCGGTCCCTGCGGGTCGGTCCCGGCAGCACGCCGCTGACGGCGGCGACGACGTCCGCGTACGGGCTGGCAGCCTCCACGAGCGCGAGGCGAAGGGCCTCGAGCGCCGTGCGGTGCTCACCGAGCACGCTGGCCCCCGCCGGGTGGGCCGCCGCCAGTTCCAAGAGCGCGGGGAGGTAGTCGGGCAGCTCGCCTGGGGTGACTCCGAACCCTGCCTCACGGAAGGCGCCGGCGAGGGCGGCGAGCGCCATACCCCGCTCTCGGGTGTCACCGTGGCGGTAGTAGGTGAGGTGGAGGCAGGCGCCCCGGGAGAGGTCGAACGTGTCCACGTAGGTTGCGGCCGCCTCCAGGGCCGGCATCTGCGCGAGCCACTCGGTCGCTGCGCAAAGCCCCGAGCGCGCCGGGCCCTCCGGGATCGTCCCGAGCGCCTCCCTCAGCGCGGGCAGGTCGCGTGCGAAGCTCTCGTCTGGGTAGCTGAGCAGCACCGACGCGCAGCCGAACACGGTCGCCGCCTTGTGGCGCCTCATGCGATCCCTCCTGCTCCGGCGAGACCGAGCGGTCCGGGCACGGGGCGTTCGGCGACCCGCAGATGGAGCCGGCCACGGTTGTCGCGTCCGGCCACCGAGGCATCGGCCGTGTCCTCGCGGGCGAGCGCGTCCTCTCGAAGGAGGTGGAACCCGGGGACTGCCTCGCGCCCGGGACCGTCTCCGCCCATTCCTGGGCCGCCCTCGCTCTCGAGCGAGCAGCCCGAGAGATCATGCTGGGCGAGGAGGCGTCCGGCGTCCTCTGCGTGCGCGGGCGGGATGACGTAGCGGTCTTCGTAGCGGGCGATGGCGAGCAGCCGGAACAGCTCCTCGGCGGCCTCGTCGGTCATCCCGACGTCGGCGGCCCGGACAGCGGGGTCTTGTCCGAGCTGGTGGGCTCTCATGACCGCTCGGACCATCGCCAGTCGGCGCAGGGACGACCGCACGGGGCCGGGATCACCTGCGGTGAAGAGGTTCGCCAGGTACTCGACCGGGATCCGCAGCGCGTCGATGGCGGCGAACACGTTGTCGGCCTCGGCGTCGTCGTAGCCTGCTGCGGCGGTGACGTCGGCGACGGGCGAGAGCGGCGGGATGTACCAGACCATGGGCATGGTGCGGTACTCGGGATGCAGCGGCAGCGCCACCCTGTGGCGGGCGATCAGGGCGTAGGTCGGCGAGCGGCGAGCTGCTGCGAGCCAGTCGTGGGGGATCCCCTGGCCCTCTGCCTCCGCAGCGACGGTGGGGTCCTCGGGGTCCAAGAAGACGTCCAGCTGTGCCTCGTAGAGGCGCACCGGGTCGGCGCTCGCGGCGGCGGCAAGCACCTTGTCGGCGTCGTAGAGCATCAGTCCCAGGTATCGCAGCCGCCCGACGCACGTCTCGGAGCAGACCGTTGGGAGCCCCGCCTCGATGCGGGGGAAGCAGAAGGTGCACTTCTCCGCCTTGCCGGTGCGATGGTTGAAGTACACCTTCTTGTAGGGGCACCCCGACACACAGAACCGCCATCCTCGGCAGCGGTCCTGGTCGACCAGCACGATGCCGTCCTCCTCTCGCTTGTACATCGCCCCCGAGGGGCACGACGCGACGCAGGAAGGGTTGAGGCAGTGCTCGCAGATGCGCGGCAGGTAGAACATGAACACCGACTCGAAGTCGAGCTTCACCTTCTCGGCTGCGCCCTCGGGGAGGGCCACGATGTTCGGGTCCTGAAGCGCTCTGGTGGGGGCGCCGGCCAGGTCGTCCTCCCAGTTGGCGCCCCAGGTCGGGTTCATCTCCCGCCCGGTCAGCGCGGAGCGCGTGGAGACCGACGGGGCCTTGGTGCCGGCGGGAGCGGTGATGAGCCGCGCGTAGTCATAGCTGTACGGCTCGTGGTAGTCCTCGATCGTCGGGAGGTCGGGGTTGCAGAAGATCGAGACCAGCTTCTTCAGCCGGCTCCCCGCCTTGAGGGTGAGACGGCCCTTTTTGTCGAGGGTCCAGCCGCCGTGCCAGCGCTCCTGGTCCTCGTAGCGGGCCGGGTAGCCGAGACCAGGCTTGGTCTCGACATTGTTGAAGTAGACGTACTCGGTGCCCGGCCGGTTCGTCCAGGTCTGCTTGCAGGTGACCGTACAGGTGTGGCAGCCGATGCACTTGTCGAGGTTCATCACCATGCACACCTGGGCCATGATCCTCATCAGAACTCGACCTCCTGGGAACGGCGACGGATCACCGCGATCTCGTCGCGCTGGGAGCCGGTCGGCCCGTAGTAGTTGAACCCGGCCGACAGCTGCGCGTAGCCGCCGATCATGTGCGTGGGCTTCATGACCACCCGGGTGAGCGAGTTGTCGGTCCCGCCGTGCAGCCCTGAGGTCTCCGACACCGGCATCTGCAGGTGCCGGTCGATGGCGTGGTACATGAGGACCGTCCCGGGGGGCACGCGGTGGGTGACGGCGGCTCGGGCGACCGTGACCCCGTTGCGGTTGTAGGCCTCGACCCAGTCGTTGTCGGCGACGCCAATCCGTGCCGCGTCGAGGTCGTTCACCCAGAGCACCGGCCCTCCTCGGAACAGGTTCAACATGTGCAGGTTGTCCTGGTACTCGGAGTGGATCGACCACTTGGAATGCGGGGTGAGGTAACGGGCCACCAGCTGGGGACGGTCCGTGTCGGCGCGGCGCTGGTCGCCGAAGGTCTCGGTGATCCCGAGAGGGGGCCGGTAGGTTGGGAGCATCTCGCCGAGCTCGGCCATCCAGTCGTGGTCCAAGAAGAAGTGCTGACGACCCGTGAGGGTGTGCCAGGGCTTCAGCCGGTCGACGTTGACGGTGAACGGCGAGTAGCGGCGCCGCTCGGACTCCGCTCCGGACCATTCCGGGGAGCAGATGACCGCGCGGGGCTGGGTGACCGTGTCGGCGAAGGTGATCCGGTCCCCGGCACGTTCGTGGGCGAGGTCCGCGAGCGCGACGCCGGTGCGCTCCTCGAGCGCCTCGAAGCCGGCCACCGCCAAGCGGCCGTTGGTCGTGCCCGAAAGGGCCAGGATCGCCTCGCAGAACAGGTCGTCGCGATCGATGCGCGGCCGGCCGCCGGCGGCCCCACCGCGGACGGTGCCGTTGCGACTCGCCAGCCAACCCACCTCGGTGCCGACCGGAAGGGTCACCCCCTTGGTCGTGGCGCCAGCCTCGTCGATGAGCGGGCCGAGGGCCCGCCACCGCTCCGCCAGGTGCGGGTAGTCCCGCTCCACCACCACGAGCCGCGGCATGGTCACCCCCGGCAGCGGATCGCACTCCCCGGCTGCCCAGTCGAGCGCCCGGCCGCCCGGCTGGGCGCACTCGTCGGGCGTGTCGTGGAGAAGCGGCACCGCCAGAAGATCGCGGCGCACCCCGAGGCGTCCCTCAGCGAGGCGGGAGAACTCGGCGGCGAGGTCGGAGAAGATGTCGAAGTCGCTCCGTGCCTCCCAGGGAGGGGCGATCGCCGGGTTGAAGGAGTGGACGAAGGGATGCATGTCGGTCGAGGACAGGTCGTGCTTCTCGTACCAGGTGGCGGTCGGTAGCACGACGTCGGCGTAGATGCTCGTCGAGACCATCCGGAAGTCGATGTTGACCAAGAGGTCGAGCTTGCCCTCCGGCGCTTCCTCCCGCCAGACAACGTCGTCCGGCCGCGCCTCGGGCGGGCACTCCGCGGCCGCCACGGCGTTGTCGGCGCCGAGCAGGTGCTTCAAGAAGTACTCGTGCCCCTTGCCCGACGAGCCGAGCAGGTTCGAACGCCACACCGTGAGCACCCGGGGGAAGTTGACCGCGTCATCGGGGTCAGATGCTGCGAAGTGCAGCCGCCCCGCTCGGAGCTCGCCCACCACGTAGTCCTCCACGCTCTTCCCCGCTGCCTCGGCCGCGTCGGCGAGGTCGAGCGGGTTGGCGTCGAATGCGGGGTGGGAGGCGATCCAGCCCTGGCGGGCCGCGTACGCGTAGAGGTCCGCCATCGACTTGCCCGAGAAGCGTCCTTCACCGAGCCTGGAGGACAGCGCATCGGCACGGGCGCCCTCGTAGCGCCACTGGTCGGTCGCCAGGTACCAGTACGGCGTCGAGGGCATGTGCCGGGTGGGGCGCGCCCAGTCGTAGGCGAAGGCGAGCGTGAACCACCCGGTCAAGGGGCGGACCTTCTCCTGGCCGACGTAGTGCGCCCAACCGCCGCCGTTCACCCCTTCGCAGCCCCCGAGCATGAGCAAGGAGAGGAACGTTCGGTAGACCTGGTCCGAGTGGAACCAGTGGTTGGTGCCCGCCCCCATGGCGATCATGGAGCGTCCGCCCGAGAGCTCGGCGTTGCGGGCGAACTCGCGCGCCACGCGGGCGCACGCCGACGCAGGCACCGAGGTGATCTTCTCCTGCCACGCCGGCGTGTAGGGAGCCTCCGCGTCGTCGTAGTCCGAGGGCCAGCTGCCGGGAAGTCCCGGGCGTCCGACTCCGTAGTGGGCCATCACGAGGTCGAACACCGTCGTCACGAGCCGGCCTGCGACCCGGATCGCTGGCACCCCACGGCGAAGCACCCCGCCCCCCTGATCGCCGACGTCGAAGCGAGGCAGGTCGATCGGCAACACCTCGGCGCCCGGACGGCCGTAGCAGCTCAGTGCCGGTCGCACCTCCCCGAGGTCGAGGTTCCAGCGGCCCTTCGACTCCTCGCCCCAGCGAAAGCCGATCGACCCGTTGGGCACCACTGGTTCGCCGCTCGCTTCGTCGAGCACGACGGTCTTCCACTCCGCCTCCGCTCCGCCGCCCCGCTCGCGGTCATGTCCGAGTGCTGACGCGGTCAGGAAGTGGTCTGGCACGTATGCGCCGTCCCGCTCGCGCAAGGTGACGAGGAAGGGGAGGTCGGTGTAGGTACGCGCGTAGTCCTCGAAGCGCGCGACCTTTCGATCCCGGTAGTACTCGGAGAGCATGACGTGTCCCATCGCCATGGCGAGCGCGGCGTCGGTCCCCGGGTTGGCGGCGAGCCAGTCGTCTGCGAACTTCGTGTGGTCGGAGTAGTCCGGGGAGACGACGACCACCTTCTGACCCCGGTAGCGGGCCTCGGTCATGAAGTGGGCGTCGGGGGTGCGGGTGATGGGCAGGTTCGTCCCCCAGATGATCAGGTACGAGGCGTTCCACCAGTCCGCCGACTCGGGCACGTCGGTCTGGTCGCCGAAGACCTGCGGCGAAGCCGGTGGGAGGTCGGCATACCAGTCGTAGAAGGAGAGCACCGTCCCGCCCAAGAGCGAGTAGAAGCGGGTCCCCGCTGCGTAGGACGTCATCGACATCGCCGGGATCACCGTGAACCCGGCGGTGCGGTCCGGGCCGTAGGTGGCGACGGTGTGGACGTGGGCGGCGGCGACGAGCTCGAGCACTTCCGTCCACGACGTCCGCACGAAGCCGCCCTGGCCCCGCGCGTGCTTGTACGTGGCGGCCGTCTCGGGATCGCCGGTGACTTTGGCCCATGCGGCGACCGGGTCCCCGCCGCTGGCGGCCTTGGCCGCCCGGAACGCCTCGAGCAGCACCCCTCTGACATACGGGTAGCGCACCCGAGCCGGGGAGTAGGTGTACCAGGAGAACGACGCGCCGCGCGGACAGCCACGTGGCTCGTACTCGGGCGAGCCTGGACCGACCGACGGATAGTCCACCGCCTGGGTCTCCCAGGTGATGATCCCGTCTTTCACGTAGACCTGCCATGAGCACGAACCCGTGCAGTTCACCCCGTGGGTGGAGCGGACGATCTTGTCGTGGCGCCACCGTTCCCGGTAGAACTCCTCGGCCCGGCGGCCACCGCGGCGGTGGAGCTCCCGGGCGTCGGCTGAGGGCTCCCCCGGCTGGATGTAGCGTGCCGCGCGCACGAGGCCCGTCTCGGCGATGAGCCCGTCGCGGACTGCCGTCGTGTTCTCGACGCTCCGTGGCATCGCTCTCCGTTCAGTGGGACGGCATCTCAGTGGGGCGGCATCTCAGTGGGGCGGCATCTCAGTGGGGCGGCATCACCGACCATCGGCTGACCGCACCTTACCCAGTGTCTACCGTCAGATGGAAATACATGGGTGGACTCACACTGGACGCGACCGTCAAGTCGTCATACGATCGGCGGGCCGGGCTCTCGCATGAAGAAGGGAGCCGTGGACACCAAGGCCAAGGTCGGCGAGCCATCCAGTCCATCCGATGCTGGTGGCGTTCCCGATCGCGTCTTGCACCGGCCCTCACGATCGTCCGCCACCGCCAGGCAGGCTGAGGCGCCATCGCCGCGGGAGCGGCTCGCATCAGTCTCGACGGCGGCATCACCTTGGCCGCGACGACACAGGGTGACCCCAGCGGCGAGACGCCTTGGAGGCACGGTCACTGGCCTTCGAGACGCAGTGCGTGCCATCGGCGGTGGGCTCGTTCAAAGTCCGTGGCCAGAGCCGGCGCGGGGGGGTCGATGGCCACGGCGGGCTGCGCCCCGGGTGGTGGTCCGTCCGGGTAGGTGATCCGGATCCGCCCGTAGGCCCCGTCGCCGTGGTCGACGAAGCAGTCCGGTGCAGGCGCCTCGGCGATCCGGGCGTGATCCAAACCGAGCTCGGACAGCACTGCGGCCGCTGCGAGCGTCCCCGACCACGCGGCAGGATCCTCGGCTCTCGGGTAGGGGCTGGCGGCAGCGTCGCCGACGACGAAGACCCCGGTCATCTCGGTGGCGAAGCGGCCGTCGACGGTGACGAGCGGGCTGGCGGCGTCGACCAGTTCCGCGAGCAGGGGGCTCGTGCGGTGCCGGGGGATCACGATCGAGAGGTCCGCCCCGCCCCGGTCGCTTGTGTCCGCGATCACCCCTCTGGTCAAGGCATCAGGGTCGATCTCGGTGCCGAGGCGGACCTCGACGCCGGCGTCTTGGCAGCCGAGCAGCAGTGCGTCGCCGAGCGCGTGCCCGAGCGCGGCGAGCGGGTGCTCCTCGGGGGTGACCAGGCGGACCTGGAGCGACTGGCCGAGCCGGCGAGCGCGCCGGGCGAGCCGCATGGCCAAGCCGTAGGGCGCTGGCGGGCAGCGATAGGGGAGGGACGAGATCACGACGTCGACGATGCCCCGCCCGATGGCGCGGATCCGGGGGGCGGCTGCCTCGGCTCCGGTGGGGTCCCAGAAGCCGACGACCTCCCCGCGCGTGGCATTGCCGACGGGATCGAGGACGAGCCCGGGCGCGGCGATGACGGCGTGGGACCGGAGCCAGGACCCGCAGATCCTGAGGGCACCGGGCTCGATCGCCTCGACCTGGGTCGGAATGATCTCGACCCCGGCAAGCTCGACCTGGGTCCTGTAATGGGCGGCACGGGCGTCACCGGTGGCAACGGCGAGCGTGCCGGGCAGGTACTCCGAGCGCCCTTCGGGAGCGACGAGGACGACGCGGACACCGACGTGGTCACGGAGCTCGCGGGCTGCGGCGATCCCCGCCGGCCCGGCACCGACGACGGCGATGGTCGGAACGGCCCTCATCGGCTCGCGCCGCTCGCCGTGACGTCGTCGACGGCAGGTCGCCAGGCTGACGCGCGCCCGCCTGCGATGCGATCGCTACGCATCGGACGCTCCCTTGAGTGCACGTTCGATCAGCGCGACGACTCCGGCCAGCCCGGCTGCCTGCTCGGAGCTGAGCCCGTAACGACGAGCGAGGGCGGTCGGGTCGGAGAAGACGACCGTGCTGCCCGGGGCGCCGGGGGATGCCTGGCGGACGAGCACCCGGGTCGGGAGGTCGAGTGCGAGGTCGGGGGCGGCGAGCATCGGCGGAGTGCCCGCAGCGGGGTTGCCGACGATCAACACCTGAGTCTCGGGCATGTCGAGGCCGATCGACCGTGCACCGGCGGCGTGGTCGATCGTGGCGAACACCGTGGCGCCGGCCGCCGTGGCGGCGTCGGCGAGGCGCCGGACCGTCTCGTCGACGTCAAGCGGGCTCGAGCGCCGGACGACGCCCTCGGCACCAGTGCCGAGCGTCGGCTCAGCTCCAGAGGGTTTGGACCACCACAGCTCGAGCTGGATGTGATCAGGGTCCCTGAAGACGAGCGCCGAGCCGACCTCGGTGTCCGCCACCGGCGAGTGCTTGACACCGAGCGCCGCCAGACGTCCCTGCCAGACGTCGAGGTCCTGGCGCCGGCCGACGGCGAAGCCGACATGGTCGAGGCCGGCGCGCCGCTCGTCGAAGGGCTCCCCGGGGGACCCCTGGTGCTGGTTGAGGCCGACCACCAGGCCCGAGGGGTCGTGGCGCAACACGATCATGGTGCGCTCGGGGAAGGCCGCCCGCCGCAGGCGCCGCAGCCCGAGCACGTTCTCGTACCACGCGGCGCTCGCCTCGACGTCGGAGACCGACAGGTCGAGGTGACCGATGCCAAAGAACCCCGCTTCCTCCATGTCCATCCTCTTCCCCTCCGGATCGTCTCACGCCACGCCGTGGCACGCTGCCACGGCGTCGTAGACCAGCCTGGTCGTCCCGTCTGTCTCCACCATCCGGGCCCCTTCGGTCACCCGGTGCACGGACAGCCGGCCGTCGTGGCCGAGGTGGCACACTTCGGCTCCATCGAGCAGGACCGCCGCGTCCGCAACGAGGCGGCGGTGGCAGCGCCACCACAGCGTCTCTGCGCACATCGCCACCGTCGGCCGACGGGCGGCGTCATCGAGCAGACGAGCCAACCCGGCGGCGAACGGGCCGGTCGCCATGTAGTCGGCGTAGCCTCGGAACGCGGGATGTCGCAGCGCGGTGTTCACCGATCCGACTCCCGGCCGCCGGTGGCCGCCCAGGTCCTTGTCCCATCGGTAGTCGATTCCGGCTGTCGGCAGCCACCGCTCCATGTGCTCCCGGCCGAAGTGGGGGTGTCGCCGGCTGCCCGGTGCGCTGCGAATGTCGACGACCAGTTGGACACCCGCCGAGGCGAGCAGCGCGGCGAGCTCCTCGCTCTCAAGGGTGCCGTGCCCGACGGTCAGGAGCACCGGCGTGGCCGACCGGTCGCTCTCGAGCGCAACCGCGGCTGTGGCTCTACCACTCGACCTCACGAGAAATATTCTACTCTTCACCAGAATAACAGGTGCCGTGCCTGTCTGCACGCTGCGGTGCCATTCGCACGTTCATTCTCAGGCATTCCATTCTCAGGCATTCTCAGGGGTCCGGGCATTACGAGTCGTTGGCTTCCTGGGCGGGAAGGCCAGGCCCGGAAGAAGGCTTGACCATCGCGGGCCCGGTGCCCAATCTCTTCCCCTGGTTCGCAGGTTGACCGTGCATGTTGTCATCTCCCTGCGCCACTTCGAGGTGACCGCGCTGGTGTGCGGATGCGGGGCTGGCACTCCCCTGCTCCGGGTCTTTCTCGACTTTCGGCTCAGCCAGCCTCTTTCGGAGCGGCTCGGGCCGGTCTGCGCCCTCTGCGGCCGCTTCTGCGGCGCGATGGGCTTCCCGTGGTGCCAAGGCCCGAGAGTAGGTGGCTGGACGTGCTCGTCGGCATTGCGTCGCCGCAGTTCGGCTTCGATCTCGGCTCGGGTGATCGTCCCGACGATCCGTCCATGGTCGGTCACCGCCACCGCCGGCATGTCCAGTTCGAGCAACAGAGACAGAGCCTCTGACATGAACGCCCAGCGGTCGACCGTCGGCAGGTTGGCGGTGTCGAGGTCCTCGCAAACCGGCCGCATGACCAGTGCGGCGACTCGCATGCGCAACGGGTCGGTCTGTGCGTCGAAGTCGACGCGGAAGCCGCGACGGCGCAGCTTGTCGGTCATGATCCGGTCGTCGAGACCGAGCTCGGCCACCAGCTCCGCCACTCCGGTGGCCAGCAGCAGTGGCACCAGCATGCCGTAGCCGCCGGTGACCTCGGCGGCGAACACTACACCGGTGAGCAGCGCCCGCGCCCCGACCCCAAAGGTCGCACCCATGCCGACGAGAGCGAAGGCCCCGGGCTGGATGTGGGCAGAAGGGAAGGCGTGAGCGAGAGCGATGCCGAGCATCTCTCCCATGGTGGCCCCGACGAGGAACATCGGTGCGAGAGTGCCGCCTGAGGTGTTCGACCCGAGGCCTACCCACCACGAGACCATCTTGCCGGCGAACAGGACGGCAGCTGCTCCGAGAAGAAACCGGCCGTTGACGGCGTCGGTGATAGCCCAGTAGCCGACCGACAGCGAGCCGGGTACGGCGAGGCCGATCGCACCGAAGCCGAGCGCGCCGACGATCGGGTGTGCCCACTCGGGGATGGGCAGGCGGCGAAATCCGGCTTCGACGGCGAACAGGCCGCGATTGAGCACCACGGCGAGCGCTCCGGCAGCGAGGCCGACGATGGCGAACAGCGGCACCTGGGCGACGCGGAAGACGAGTGGGTGGACGACGGCGAACAGCGGATGGGGTGCGATCAGGACGTCGTGGAGCGCAGTGGCGGCCGAGGTGGCCACCACCAGCGGCACGAGGGATCGGAGCGAGCGTTCGAACAGCAGCAGCTCGAAGGCCAGCACCACGGCCGCGACCGGGGTGGCGAACACACCGGCCATGCCCGCGGCGGCACCGGTGGCGAGCAGGATCCGACGTTCTGCAGGGCTCACCGGTACGAGCTGACCGATGAGGGAGCCGACTGCTGCCCCGGTGACGATGATGGGTCCCTCAGCCCCGAAGGGCCCACCGGTCCCCATCGCCACCGCCGCCGAGACGGGCTTGGCAACTGCTGCCCCGGTGACGATGATGGGTCCCTCAGCCCCGAAGGGCCCACCGGTCCCCATCGCCACCGCCGCCGAGACGGGCTTGGCAACTGCTGCCCGGGGCATGACCCGGCTGTCGCGGAACAAGATCGCCTCTAACGATTCGGGTATGCCATGCCCTTTGATGATCGGGCTCCACCGCGCCAGGCCGATCACCACCAGCGCACCACCGACTGCCACTGCCAAGAGCACCGGCGTGGGGTGGTAGCGGCGAAGGTCCGGCAGCTGCCAGCCGAATCGGTGGAGGAGGGCCAGGTTGCTGATGAGGCCCACCAAGTGCACCACAACGTCGGCAGCCACGCCGCCTACGCCACCGAGAACGAGGCCGATCCCTCCGAGCACGGCCAAGCGGCGACGGGTCGTGCCCAAGCTGACCTCGTGGCTTTGCGCGTGTCGATGCATCGGTCTACGATACTAACCTGCCGGGAGATGGTAGTCGCAGAGCCGCACTGGGTTGGCCGCGCTGTCGGCTCCATGTAGTCGGCTGCGACGACCCCTGGCTCGTCAAGTGCCGGACCTTTGGAAGTGCTTGCGTGAGCTGGCCGTCTCCCCGTGTCTCTGCTGGCTCTCGCGCGCCGGCACTGGCCGATGTTCTAGCCTTGAGAGGAAGAACACTGTGGAGGGCGCCAGCCCTGCCGAGGGCGACGTGTCAGCTCGAGGGTCCGAAGACCAGCCGCTGGCGCGTGCGACAGCCTAGGAGCACACCCATCGACAGCAAGAGTCAGGAGGCACGATGCGCATCGACTACCGAAGCGTGTTCCCGGAGGCTATCCAGGCCATGACGGGCTTGGAGCAGGCTGTGCGGAGCAGCTCGCTCGAGCCGGAGCTGCTCGAACTGGTGAAGCTCCGTGCGTCGCAGCTGAACGGTTGCGGGTACTGCGTCGACATGCACACCAAGGACGCCACCGCGATTGGCGTCGACCCACAGCGATTGCATCTCGCTGTCGTGTGGAGAGAAGCGCCGTGCTACTCGGAGCGCGAGCGGGCGGCGCTCGCCTGGTGCGAGGCCCTCACCATGCTCCCGGGCTCCGACGTTCCGGACGACCTGTACGACGTGGTGCGGGGCCACTTCGACGAGAAGGAGGTAGTGGCGCTCACCCTGGCGGTGGTCGCCATCAACGGCTGGAACCGTTTCGCGGTGGGCCTGCGCTCCCCGGTCGGCAGCTACCAGCGCGCAGATGGGCACGGGTGACGGCAATCCCCCCGTTGACGGCTGGCGCGGGCCGGCTGGTGTCGGTGGACGTGGGTCGCTCGGCAGAGACGCTCTGTCGTCGGCCCGGTCGGGGCCTGGGGCGTGAACCTCGTCGGCCACGCCCAAGCTGACCGCAAGGCCCGCGGCGGCCCGACAAGGTCCTTCACGCCTACGCAGCGGCGGAGCTCGAGTGCCGGAGACAGGTCAGACAGGTCGAGGCCGTCGAGCGTCCGGCGCACGGGTTGCGGGTGGTCACGCAGCCCACACATTCTACGACCAGCACGAGCGCGCCGGTAGCGGGACGGCGCCGCCTGCGTCGCGACTGGCGGGTTCGCTGGCACTGTCGGGTCGTCCACGCCGGAGGACTGGGCGGCGCGTCTCCGGGGAGCACCGGGGAGCAGCCGGGACGCGTTGAGCGAGGCGGAGACCGTCCAGAGAGCGAGCGTGCCCGCGGCACGCGAAGCTCATCGCGAGGGCGGATCAGTCCCCGCCCGGCGATCCATCCCGCCTCTGCGACGGCCAGCCACAGCAAGGGGCGCGCAGCGCTCGGGAGAGGTCATGGGCACGTGTCTCCGCCTCTACGACACCCCCGACGACGCGGCGCACCCCCGACGACGCGGCGCCGTCGCCGATCCAGTCTCCGACCGAGCGCCGGCGTCGGCTGTCATCACCTCGTCTCGTCAGGGGACGACGAATCGGTCTGTCCTTGCCTTGTTTCCTCTAGCGTAGACTGTAGATACACTCACGAAGAACTGTCCGAGCAAGAGGAGCGCACCATGACGGGGACCGACACCGGCACCAGCACCTTGGAGGCGATGCTGGCCCACCACGCGGCGCTCGCCGACGGGGTCTCGCGGCGCGTCGGCGCCCTCCGCGTCGCCGTCGAGCGCCAAGACCATCATGAGGCGGCCGTGGCCGAGCTCGTGGCCTACTTGGCGAGGGAGGTCCTGCCGCACGCCATCGCCGAGGAGCACACGATCTACCAGGTCGCGGCGGCCAAGGCTGACCTCGCCGAGACGGTGGCCGGAATGGTCGACGAGCACCACAAGCTCGCCTCGCTGGCCGAGCGGCTGGCGACGGCTGGCGACGGGGTCCTAGCTGCAGTCGAGGCCGATGCGATCAGCGCGCTCTTCGCCGCGCATGTGGCCAGCGAGAACGAGCTCGTGCTACCCCCCCTGGCGGCCGACGAGGCAGTGGACCTGGCCGGGCTGCTCGTCCGGATGCACGAGCTCACGAAGGCCGCGCAGGACGAGACCTCGGTGGCCGAGGACCTGGCGACCTCCGACGTCGAGGCCACCTTGGTCCGCCTCGTGCTCGGCGCTGCCGGCCAGCTGGCAGATGCCGGGCGTGGCGACGCCGCCTGCAAGCTGGCGGCCGAGGCCTGGGTGGCGGTGCGGGTCGCCCGACCCGAGCTCGCCGTGCGGGTCACCGCCGCGCTGCACCGCCTGGTGCGCTCGGTGACCGCCGAGCCGGTGACCCTGTCGTCAGGGAGGTCGGTGGCGGCCGGTGGCGACGCGGTCCTCGACGTGCGGGCGCTTGCCCCCGCGCAGCGCCACGAGAAGATCTTTGCCACCTACGGCGCCCTCGGGCCGGGGACGGCGTTCGTCTTGGTGAACGACCACGACCCCAAGCCTCTTCGGTACCAGTTCGAAGCGGAGCACGAGGGCGACTTCACCTGGGAGGTGCTCGAGGCGGGACCGACCGTGTGGCGGGTGCGGATCGGCCGACCGGTCGACGCAATGTCGAAGGAGAGCGACCACATCGACATGCCGCGAGGTGCCGAGCCCGAGCTCGACGTGCGGCGCTTCCCTCACGGCCAGCGACACGACGTGATCTTTACGACCTTCGACGCCCTGGCGGACGGTGCCGGTTTCGTCCTCGTGAACGACCACGATCCCAAGCCGCTTCGGTACCAGTTCGAGGCACAGCACGCCGGAGGGTACAGCTGGGACTACCTCGAGACCGGCCCTGAGCGTTGGCGGGTGCGGATCGCGCGGCTGGGCGGGCGGCCGGCATGAGCACCGCCCGAGCCGAGCTGGCCGACCTGGCAGGCCGCGAGTACGCCTACGGCTTTTCGACCGACCTCGACACCGACTTCGCGCCGAGAGGTCTCTCCGAGGAGGTCATCCGGTTGATCTCGGCCAAGAAGGGGGAGCCGGACTGGCTCCTCGACTGGCGGCTCGGCGCCTACCGGCACTGGCGCACGCTCGACGAGCCGACGTGGCAGAACGTCACCCATCCGCCGATCGACTACGACGACATCATCTACTACGCCGCTCCCAAGAAGAAGGCCGCGCTCTCGAGCCTCGACGAGGTGGACCCCGAATTGCGGACCATGTTCGACAAGCTCGGCATCTCCTTGGCCGAGCAGGAGCGCCTGTCAGGCGTGGCCGTCGACGCGGTCGTCGACTCGGTGTCGGTTGCGACGACCTTCCAGACCCGCCTCGCCGAGGCCGGCGTCATCTTCTGCTCGTTCTCCCAAGCGGTGCGGGACCATCCTGATCTCGTGCGGGCCTTCCTCGGCTCGGTCGTTCCCTACCGCGACAACTTCTTCGCCGCGCTCAACTCGGCGGTGTTCACCGACGGCTCGTTCTGCTACGTGCCCGAGGGCGTGGCCTGCCCGATGGAGCTGTCCACCTACTTCCGGATCAACGCCGCGGGGACCGGACAGTTCGAGCGCACCCTCATCGTCGCAGAGCGCGGCGCTTCGGTGAGCTACCTCGAGGGCTGCACCGCTCCCATGCGCGACGAGCACCAGCTGCACGCAGCGGTGGTGGAACTGGTCGCCATGGACGACGCCAGGATCAAGTACTCGACGGTGCAGAACTGGTACCCCGGCGACGCCGAGGGCAAGGGCGGCGTGTACAACTTCGTCACCAAACGCGGCCGCGCCGCCGGGGCACGATCGAAGATTTCGTGGACCCAGGTCGAGACGGGATCCGCCATCACCTGGAAGTACCCCGGGGTCGTCCTCCAAGGCGACGGCTCGGTCGGCGAGTTCTACTCGGTTGCTGTGTCTGCGGGTCACCAGCAGGCCGACACCGGCACCAAGATGATCCACATCGGCAAGGACACGAAGAGCACGATCGTGTCCAAGGCCATCTCCACCGGATACGGGCAGAACACCTACCGGGGGTTGGTGAAGATGCTGCGCTCGGCGACCGGGGCGCGCAACCACACCCGCTGCGACTCGCTGCTCATCGGAGACGACTGCGGAGCGCACACCTTCCCCTACGTGGAGGTGAAGCAACCTACCGCCGTGGTCGAGCACGAGGCGACGACCTCCAAGGTCTCAGACGACCAGCTCTTCTACGCCCGCCAGCGCGGCATCGCCGAGGAGGAGGCGACCTCCATGATCGTGAACGGGTTCTGCCGGGAGGTGTTTCGTGAGCTGCCGATGGAGTTCGCCGTCGAAGCCCAGCGGCTGCTGTCGGTGAGCCTGGAAGGGGCCGTCGGCTGATGTTGCGCATCGACGACCTGCACGTATCGATCGGCGGCAGCGAGATCCTCCACGGGGTCAGCCTGGAGGTCCCCGACGGCGAGATCCACGCGGTGATGGGCCCGAACGGGTCGGGAAAGAGCACCCTGGCCCACGTCCTCGCCGGCCGCGACCCCTACGAGGTGACCGCGGGGCGGGTCCTCTACGACGGCGCTGACCTGCTGACCATGGCCCCTGAGGAACGGGCCGCGGCAGGGGTGTTCCTCGCCTTCCAGCACCCTGTCGAGATCCCCGGCGTGCCCACCATGCACTTCCTGCGCACGGCGCTCGATGCTCAGCGCCGCGCCCGCGGCGAAGAGGAGCTTGGACCCGTCGAGTTCCTCGCCCTCGTCGACGCCAAACGCCGCCTGGTGGACATGGAGCGCGCATTGTTGGACCGGGCGGTCAACGATGGGTTCTCCGGCGGAGAGCGCAAGCGTCACGAGATCCTCCAGATGCTGATCTTCGAACCGCGTCTGGCCGTGCTGGACGAGACCGACTCGGGCCTCGACATCGACGCGCTGCGAATCGTGGCCGCCGGTGTCAGGACGCTGCGGGGCCCGGACCGCTCGGCGCTGCTCATCACCCACCACCAGCGTCTCCTCGACCACCTCGTCCCCGACCGGGTGCACGTCCTCGCCGGCGGGCGCATCGTCCGGACCGGCGGTCCCCACCTCGCCGTCGAGCTCGAGGCCCACGGCTATGGCACCCTCGATGGCCCGGCTGTCGAGCCGCTCACCGTCCCGACCGGCACGGTCCGATGACCGCCATGGTGCGTCCCGCAACGGCGCGAAGGCCACCGTCTGGCACCGGCGACGGGACGGCGGTGCGGCTTCCCGAGCGAGCGTCGGAGCCCGGGTGGCCCTCGGATCCCGAATGGCTGAGGGCGGCGCGCCGGCGAGCAGCGGCATGGGTGGACGCCCACGGCTTCCCGAGCACCAAGCACGAGGACTGGCGATACACCAAGATCGATGCGGCCCTCGCCGTGCCCCTGATCGCGCCACTCGAGGGAGCGGCCGAGGTCGGACCACCCTCGGTCTCGTCGAGCGACCTTCCCGCACCGCACCTGGGCGGCCCGCGGGTTGTGGTGGTGAACGGGTGGGTCGTCTCCGAACTGTCAACCATCGGCAGCCTCCATTCCGGCGGGGTACGCGTCGAGTCGATGGCCGGCGCCCTGCAGGGGTTCGACGGACGCCTGGAACAGTCGTGGGAAAGATGTGTCGGCGGCTATCCCCACGCGCTTCGCGCCCTCAACGACGCCGCGGCGCTCGAGGCGGTGGTCATCGACCTTCCAGAGGGGGCGGTCGTCGAGGACCCGATAGAGGTTGTCTTCCTCTCCGTGCCAACCGAGACGCCGCAGTGGTGGTGCCCCCGTCTCATCGTCGGGGCCGGGGCGGGGGCCCACGCCACGTTGGTCGAGACCTACCGGAGCGCGCCGGGTGCCCCGACCGTCACCAACGCCCTCACCCAGGTCGAGCTCGGCGCGGGTGCCGAGCTCGTGCACTACGTGCTCCAGGGGGAGCGCACGGACAGCTTCCACTTCTCGTCGCTCGAGGGCCGCCTGGCAAACAGCAGCCGGCTGTCCTCCCGGCTGCTTGCCACCGGGGCCAGGATCGGCCGCCACGAGGTGGACATCGTCCTTGCGGGCGAGGGGTCCGAGGTCGACCTGGACGGGCTGTTCCTCACTGGCTGGGGCCAGCACCACGACAACCCTGTTCTCGTCGAGCATGCCGCCGCGGACTGCACGAGCCGCCACCTCTACAAAGGGGTCGTGTCCGGCGACGGCCACGGGGTGTTCAACGGCCACATCGTGGTGCGCCCCCGGGCGGACCGGACCGACGC
This sequence comes from Actinomycetes bacterium, assembly GCA_021791615.1. The sequence goes on along the minus strand of JAJYWG010000089.1, from coordinate 34,738 downwards.
CGCGCAGGTGAACAAGAACCTGCTGCTCTCCGAGCGCGCCGAGGTGGACACCCGTCCGCGCCTCGAGATCAATGCCTGCGACGTGGCGTGCACCCACGGCGCGGCCGTCGGCCAGCTCGATCCCGACGCTCTCTTCTACCTCCGCTCACGGGGTGTCTCCGAGCGTGAGGCGCAGGCGGTCCTCGTCTCGGGCTTCGCCCGGGAGGTCCTCGACCGCTTCGGGCCCGGGCCGATCCGCCAGCGTGCCGAGCAGCTGGCGATGGCGGCGGGGGTCGTCGCCCTCGACGACCACCGCCACGGCCCGGAGGCGAACAGCACCGTCACCGCCGAGACCGCCGACGTCCTTCCCGAAGGTCTTCGGACATGAGGGAGCGGGCGGACGAGACGGTCGAGGTGCGAAGGGACTGCCCGGTCGTGCTCGTCCCGAGCGGCCGCCGGGCGGTCCTTGCCGCGGGGGAGCAGGTCGTGGTCATCCAGCGTCTGGGCGGGAGCGTCACCGTCCAGGTCGGCCGAGGGACGCTGGCACGAGTCGCAGGGGCCGATGCCGACGCCTTGGGGATCTCGGCGCCCGGCGTTGGTGCGCACGGTGCCGGGGAAGAAGCTGCCGGCGGCCGAGAGGTGCAGCCGCCTCCAGACAGCGAGGGTGCAGGCGGCAACGCCCCGGACGTCAACGACGTGCTGGACAGGCTCCGGAGCGTCTATGACCCCGAGATCCCCGTCAACGTGGTCGACCTCGGCTTGATCTACGGTTGTGAGGTCCACCCGACGCCCTCAGGCGGCTACCGGGTGGCCGTGTGGATGTCGATGACCGCCCCAGGATGCGGAATGGGTGACATCCTGCGCGCCGAGGCGACCGAGCAGATCCTCGCGATCCAAGGGGTCACCGACGCCGAGGTGGAGCTCGTCTTCGAACCTCCATGGGACCTCGGGCGGATGTCGGAGGCGGCCCGGTTGCAGCTCGGCATGTGGTGACACCGTTCCCCCGGCGAGTGCCGGTCAGGACAAGCACGAGGAAGCGACGTCGGGCGGGCAGGCAAGGAGCGACACGATGAAGGTATGGATCGACCAGGACCTGTGCACCGGCGATGGGTTGTGCGAAGAGATCTGCCCCCAGGTCTTCACCCTCTTGGAGGACGGACTCGCCTACGTGAAAGAAGACGGTCGGGTGCTGAGCGAGCCCGGAGGCTCCGAAGGTCTCGCCGCCGTCCCCGAGGGCTACGAGGACGCGGTCCGCGAAGCAGCCGAAGAATGCCCCGGTGAGTGCATCTTTATCGAGGAGTGACCGGCGTCGGTGCACTTGCTCCTCGAACGCCGCCGCACCCGGATGCTGTGGGACGCTGGCCGCTGGCGCCGCCGCGCCGCGTGCAGGCAGATGGGCGCCCAGCTGTTCTTCCCGGTAGGTGAGCGGGACGAAGCGGCGGTCGCCCAGACGGCTGCCGCCAAGCAGGTGTGTGCACGCTGCAGGGTGCGGCTGCACTGCCTCGCCTACGCGCTCGCCACCAGCCCCGAGGACGGCATCTGGGGTGGCCTCGGCCCGAGCGAGCGCAGAGCCTTACGGCGCGCTCGGCAGGCCCGCCGCCAATCGCGCGCCACGGGCAGCCAGGACGAAGACGCTGCAGCGGCGGTCGCCGGCCACGCCGCGCACCCGAGAACCCTGTGAGCCGAGCTCGGCCCCACCCCAGCCCAGCGCGCAGGTCACGTCGGTCGTTCGGCGGGCTCTCCCGCCCGCTGGGTGGTCGTTGCGGCGGGGAGATCGGCGCCCGCTCGCAAGGCGATGAGGAGGTGCAGCGGGCGCGCCGAGAGGTTCGCCGCGACGAGGACGCCCGTTGCCGCCAAGAGCGCCCCGCCCGCCGCGATCGCCGGCGCCCATGATGCGCCGAGACCGGTGCAGAGCGCGGCGATGCCGGTGGTGACGGTCCCATAGGTGGCGCCAGCCCAGCCGTGGTGGTAGAGGTCGGCGAACATCAGCGGCTTGCCTGACGGGCCGCTGCGCGTCCCCGCCGACCGCAACAGCGACCACACGATGAACGGCACGACCTTGTGGGCGTGGCCGACGAGCGCCTCGAGGAGCCAGCCGCCGGAAGCCACCATGGCAGCGCTGACGAGGCTGACCCCGAGGTGCTCGTCATGGGGAAGCAGGAGCGCCCCGGCGAGCGCCAGCCCGGCGGCGGCGGCGAGCCACACCGCCGCGGTCGCCACGAAGAGGAGGTGCAGGTCGGCCTTCCTGCGGCGATGACGCAGATGCGTCCACAGCGAGACCAGGTGGGCGCCGAGGCCGACAGCGAGCACGCCTGCACCCACCCACTCGGCGGCGGAAGCCGCATGGGCCAGCCCGCCGGCGAGGACCGCGGCGCCGAGCCACGTCGCCCATACCGCCACCGTGCCGGCACGATGCTTGCCGGCCAGGTGGGCGAGCATGAACATGGGCCAGAGCTTCTGCGCCACGCCGATGTAGGTGACCCCGAGCCAGGCGAAGAGACCAAGCACGCCCATCGCCAGGTCGACGTGGGCGGAGAGGGCGAACCAGTTCCCCTGGCGGTCACCGACGAACGTTGCGCCGAGGAGCGTGGTCGCCGCCGCACCGAGGATGGCGAGGCGAAGAGCGACGACCGGAGCGCCCTTGCCTCGCACCGAGAGCGGCGCGGCGAAGTTCCAGGCCAGCAGCACCAGTCCCGCCAAGGCGAGTGCACCGCTGGCTGCGGTCACCCCGACATTCTCGAAGCCGATCCCGAGCGGTAGCGCCCAGGACGCCGCCAGCCACGCAACGAAGGTGGCGCGGGCCAAGCGGACCGACCGAAGCGGGCGGCCGGTGATGACCGGGGTGAACTGGTGGGTGGCGCCGAGGATGCCCATGGTCAACGCTGCGAGCACGCCGAAGTGCACCGCGGCGATCGCCGGGTCGCTGTTGGGATCGGCGACTGACGCGGCACGCACCCAGATCCAGGCGACGCCGCAGGCGACCAGGCCGGCCGATGCCGCGGCCAAAAACGACAGGGGCACCGACGGGGGTGGCACTGCCCCGGGCACGCCCGGTGGCCGAGCTACCCAGGAGCCGGGAGCCTCCCTGGGACTACCGCTACCGGGCATCGTCATGTGGAGCGGCCGTGAAGGCCCTGCACCGACAGCCGGCCCGCCGACGCGCAGGCCGACGGGGAGCAAGGAGCGCAGGCCCCGGGCACCTCACGGACGCCCAAGTCGATCATCGGCGGACCCTTCACCCCGACCGACTGGGCGCGCTGCATCTCGGAAAAGCCGTGCGCCCTCCGATCGTTCAGCCGCCGCGTCGCTCGAATGCTCCACGATGACCACTGTATCTCTACCAGAAAGAAGATTTTGCGACGCCAGCGCCACCTCCACTCGCTCGGGGCGCCAGCCAGAGACGGGCTCAAGGTGGGGGCTCTGGTGGGCGCCCATGCCACAGGTCGGACCTCGGGGAGGCGTGACATCCTGATAAGTTCTAGTTACGAACAGAACAACATGGCCATCCGGGTGCCCCCGGAGGCCGGGAAGGAGGAGGCGATGGCCACCGTCGACGCCCGCCCGATCATCGCGTCGGGCGACGAGCCGTTCGAGACGATCATGGCCGCGGCCGGCGCCCTCGAAGCCGGCGAGGAGCTGGTCGTCCTGGCGCCGTTCGAGCCGGTGCCCCTGGAGGGGGTGCTGTCGTCGCAGGGCTTCTCCTACCAGGCGGAGGATCTCGGCGGCGGCGACTGGCGGGTCACCTTCCGGCGGCCGACATGACGGACCGAACGCCCGACGGCGTGGCGGAGCCCGGTGCCCCGGCTTCGAACGGCAGGTGGCTGCAGCTCTCGGAGTCCGACGTGCTCGACGCGACGTGGGATGCGCTGCGGGGCGTCTACGACCCCGAGCTGTACCTCGACGTGGTGTCGCTCGGGTTGGTCTACGACGTGCGGGCCGAACCCGGCTCGGTGGTCGTGGAGATGACGATGACGACCCCCGGCTGTCCGGCGTCAGAGGTGCTCCCCGAGATGGCCCGCGCGGCGATCGCCGACGCGGTCGACGGCACCGTCGACGTCGACGTGCGGGTCGTGTGGGACCCGCCGTGGAGCCCGGCCATGATCAACGAGGAGGCGGCGGCGGCCCTCGGGTTCCGGGCCCGATGAGCAGGGCAACGAAGACTCGGGCGGCGGCGAACTCGCGCGTCGAGGTGGTCCGGGTGTACGAGGATCCCGGGCGTCGTCCCGGCGAGCTCCGGGTGCTGGTCGACCGGCTGTGGCCCCGGGGGATCCAGAAGGCAGCATTGGATTTCGACGAGTGGGCCAAGGATGCAGCACCGAGCTCGGACCTGCGCCGCTGGTACGGCCACGAGCCGGAGCGGTTCAGCGAGTTTGCCCGCCGCTACCGGGCCGAGCTGGAGCACGAGCCGGGCGCGTCCGCCGTCGAACGGTTGCGGATGCTGAGCCGTCGACACGGTCGCCTCGTGCTGCTGACCGCCACCCGTGACGTCGAGCACTCGGGGGCCGCGGTGCTCGCCGACGTGCTCGCCGCAAGGAGGGGCAGGTAGCCGGTGGGGATCGTCCGCTTCACCATCGAGGTCCGCCCGCCGTTCCGCCTGGACCTCACCGTCTGGGCGCTGCGGCGCCGGCCGCACAACACCGTCGACACCTGGGACGGCACCACCTACACGAGGACGCTCGTGGCCGACGCCGTCCCGGTGCTCGTCGCCGTCCGTCAGGAGCCAGGTGCCGAATCGGAGAGTGCGTGCCTCGGCGTCGAGGTGCGCCGCCGCGGGGAGGCCCTGAGCGAGGCCGCCGTCACCGAAGTGCGCCACACCCTCGAGCGGATGCTCGGGCTCGGGGCCGACCTCGCCGGCTTCTACGAGCTGGCGGCCTCCGACGAGCGCCTCGCCGGGCTCGCCGAGCGATTCAGAGGGCTGCGGCCGCCGCGCTTTGCCAGCGTCTTCGAGGCGCTCGTGAACGCCGTTGCCTGCCAGCAGCTCACCCTCACCGTCGGCATCCACCTCCTCGACCGACTGGCCGCCGTCTACGGGCCCGAGGTTCGCCTCCGGGGCGCCCCGCCCGGGTTCCCGGCTGTCGAGCGCCTCGCCGCAGCCCAGCCGTCCCACCTGCGCCGCCTCGGGTTCAGCGTGGCGAAGGCGCGGACGATCATCTGGCTCGCCCGAGCCGTCGTCTCTGAGACCCTCGGCCTCGATGCCTTGGCGCAGGCCGACGACGAGCACGCCGCCGCGGCACTGATGTCTTTGCCCGGCATCGGCCGTTGGAGCGCCGAGTACGTGCTCCTGCGGGGCCTCGGGCGTCTCGAGGTCCTCCCGGGCGACGACGTCGGCGCCCGCAACAACCTGCGCCGGCGCTTCGAGCTCCCGGCTCCCGCCGGCTACGCCGAGGTCGCCGCCCTGGCCAAGAGGTGGTGGCCCTACGGCGGAGTGGTCTACTTCCACCTCCTTCTCGACTCCCTCGCCCGAGGCGGCCACCTCGAGGCCGTCTCAGCCGACCCGCCGGCCCACGGTCCGGGCTCTTCGGGCGCGTTCGCCGTGGAGTCGGGCTCCCGCCGCCCCGCCACCGGGACCAGGCTCGCCGACGGAGAGATCGCATGAGGACCGCCGTGCACGGCATGGCGCGCATCGGCCGGCACCGGGAGCTCAAGTGGGCGCTCGAGGACTACTGGGCCGGACGCTCCACCGCCGACGTCCTCTTGGAGGTCGCTGCCGGCATCCGGCGCGACAACTGGCGGACGTTGGCCGCAGCCGGGGTCAATTTCGTGCCCTCCAACGACTTCTCGCTCTACGACCACGTGCTCGACGCCGTCGTCGCGCTAGGCGCTGTCCCGGCCCGCTTCGGGCCGCCGGGAGCGCACGGGGGCCTGGCGAGCTACTTCGCCATGGCCAGAGGCGGCGAGGTGGCGGGCGTGGCGGTGGCGCCGCTCGAGCTGACCAAGTGGTTCGACACCAACTACCACCAACTGGTGCCCGAGCTCGGTCCCGATGCGGCGTTCTCGCCGGATCCCTCTAAGGCCCTCGGCGAGCTCGAAGAGGCCAACGCCCTCGGCGTCGAGACCATGCCGGTGCTCCTCGGTCCGCTCACCTTCGTGCTGCGCAGCGCGCCGGCCATCCCCGGGTTCTCTCCGCTCACGGTGCTCGATTGGCTCGTCGGGGCCTACCTCGAGCTGCTCGGGATGCTGGCAGCCGCCGGCGCCCGATGGGTCCGCCTCGACGAGCCTGCCCTCGCGGAGGACCGCAGCCGCGGCGAGCTCGAGGCCCTCGTCCGCGCCTACCGGCGACTCGGCGACGCCTCAGGTCGCCCGAGCCTCGCCATCTCGACGTACTTCGGCCACGTCGGCGCGGCAATGGCGACCCTGGCGGACCTGCCGGTCGAGGGCATCGGACTCGACTTGTGCCGGGGACCGGAGAACCTCGCCCTCCTGGAAGAAACCCGGGGCATCGGCGAGCGGGTGCTCTTCGCCGGCGTGGTCGACGGGCGCAACGTCTGGGTGAACGACTTCGACGCCTCCCTCGGGCTGCTCGAGCGGGTCGGCGCCTACGCCGCCGAGGTGGTGGCCTCCACTTCCTGCTCGCTGCTGCACGTGCCTGTGAGCCTCAGCGCCGAGACGACGCTCGATCCCGAGGTCCGACCATGGCTGGCCTTCGCCGAGGAGAAGGTCGCCGAGCTGGCGGTCCTGGCCGAAGGCGCAGAGCACGGCCCCGGCGCCATCGCCGACGATCTCGAGGTCAACCGTGCGGTCCGGGCGACGCGGCGGACGTGCGAGCGGGTGCACGACCCCTCGGTCCGGCGGGCGACGGCCGAGGCCCCCACCGACCCCCGCAGGCGCGGCTCGCCAGCCGAGCGGGCAGCCGCTCAGGCGGCGCGCCTCGCCCTCCCTCCGCTTCCGACCACGACGATCGGCTCGTTCCCCCAGACCGCCGCGCTCCGGGCCGTGCGCGCGTCGCGGCGGGCCGGGAAGACGAGCGAGGCGGGCTACCGCCGGGCGCTCGAGGCCGAGATCGACCGCGTCGTAGACCTCCAAGAGGAGCTCGGTCTCGATGTGCTCGTCCACGGTGAGCCCGAGCGCGACGACATGGTCCGCTACTTCGCCGCGTCGCTCGGCGGTTTCGTGCTGCCCGAGTCCGGCTGGGTTCAGTCCTACGGATCTCGCTGTGTGCGGCCCCCGATCCTCTTCGGTGACGTCTCTCGTCCCGAGCCGCTCACCGTCACCTGGACCCGTTACGCGGCCGCCCGCACGACCAGGCCCATGAAGGCCATGCTCACCGGGCCGGTCACCATGCTCTCGTGGTCCTTCGTCCGAGACGACCTGTCCCGAGCAGACGTGGCCGCCCAGCTCGGCCTCGCCCTTGCCGAGGAGGTGGCCGACCTCCAATGCGCTGGCACCGCGGTGGTCCAGATCGACGAGCCCGCCCTTCGGGAGGGCCTGCCGCTGCGCCGAGCCGAGCGCGCCGGGTACCTGGCGTGGGCGACCCGGGCCTTTCGCCTGGCCAGCTCGGCGGCCGTCTCGGCCACCCAGGTGCACACCCACATGTGCTACGCCGAGCTGGCCGACGTCGTGGACGTGCTCGCAGACCTCGGCGTCGACGTCGCCTCCTTCGAGGCGGCACGCTCGGCCATGACCCTCCTCTCTGCGCTTGGCGACGCCACCTACCGGGGCGGCGTCGGGCCCGGCGTGTACGACGTGCACTCGCCGCAGGTGCCGGCAGCAGACGAGATCTCCTCGCTCCTCCGCCGAGCGGTCGAGTCCGTGGGGCCCGAGCGGCTGTGGGTGAACCCCGACTGCGGCCTCAAGACCCGCAGCTACGCCGAGGTCACCGAGGCGCTGGCCAACATGGTGGCAGCTGCCCGCGAGGTGCGCGCCGAGCTGGCCGCCGAGGCGCGCCAGGGAGGGCACGCACGCGGATCGCCCGGCGACACGGGCGTACCGTGAGCGACCACGCCCTGCGAGACGTCGTGCGTGCTCGGGAGCGGCCGGACTGGCCGCCGCCCACCAGCCCGCCCGGACCGGCCACTGCGCCGCCGTCCTCGAGCGGGCACCATGGCTGGCGGAGCGCTCGGCTCCAAAGCGGGCCGCGCGGAGAAAGGTGGCGACACGAAGGACATGGACATCCGTCGGATCGGGATCTGGACGTCCGCACTCGACCGGCAGCCGGCCACGATCGTCCGACAGGCTGCACACCAGATCGAGCGGCTCGGGTACGGCGCGCTGTGGGTCGGCGAGGCGAGCCGGCGCGAGGCCTTCGCCAATGCGGCGCTGCTCCTGTCGGCGACCGACCACCTGGTGGTGGCGACCGGCATCGCCAACATCTGGGCCCGTGACCCCGCTGCCATGGCCGCCGGGCAGCGCACCTTGGCCGAGGCCTGGGGCGGCCGCTTCCTCCTCGGTCTGGGCGTGAGCCACGATCGCCTGGTCGAGCCCCGGGGTCATCGCTACGAGCGTCCGCTCAGTGCCATGAGCCGCTACCTCGACGCCATGGACCAGGCGCCCTACCGGGCGCCTCCGCCCGACCCGATGGCCCTGACCCGGGTGCTCGGCGCCCTGCGCCCTCGCATGCTGGCGCTGGCGGCCGAACGCGCAGACGGCGCCCACCCCTACCTCGTCCCCGTCGAGCACACCGAGCGGGCCCGCCAGATCCTCGGACCGGGAAAGCTGCTCTGCCCGGAGGTCGCGGTCGTGGTCACCTCCGACCGCCAGGTCGCCCGGCGCGTCGCCAGGACTCACCTCGACACCTACCTCCGGCTCCCCAACTACCGGAGCAACCTCGCAGGGCTCGGCTTCGCTGACGAGGATCTCACGGGAGGCGGAAGCGACCGCCTTGCCGACGCGCTGGTCGCCTGGGGACCCTCGGAGAGGATTGCTCGCCGGATTGGCGAGCACCTCGACGCGGGCGCCGACCACGTCGCCATTCAGCTGCTCACGTCGAGCCCTGATCGCCTCCCGGTCGAAGAGTGGGCTGAGCTGGCGACGGTCTTTGGCCTTGGCTCGATCCCCGCGTCCTTTGTGGTGGAACCGTGACGGGTCCTCGGCTTCGGCAGCCGCCGAGCTGCGTGGCAAGTCGATCGATCCCCTCCACCGGGGTGCCCTGCCATCGCAAATGTCCGGATCTTCGGCCACGGACCCGAGGCGACGCTCGGATCGACGCTGGACGCGATCATCCTCGAAAGACTGCGCTCGCGCCACGACGAGGCCTTCCATGCCGCGATGGCGCGTGGCTCGACCCGCTACGGCGCAGCTGGTGCCGGTGGACACCTTCGTGCGCTCGGGGCGCGATGCGGCACCCGGGCCGCTCATCGACACGATGCTCGTCGCCCGCGAGCTGAGCGCTCGCGTCGGCGAGGTCCTCCCACTCGACGCCGCCGCCGAGGTCGACGCCCGCGTCGAGGGGAGGACGGCGACGGACCGCCTGCTGCTCCAATCATGACCCCTGCCTGGCTCTACGACCTCGCGCTGTGCCTCCACCTGGTCGGCGCCTTCTTGCTCGTCTCGGGCACTGTCCTCGCCGCCGTGGCTTTCGAGGCGGCGCGTCGGCGGGCCAACAGCGCCGAGATCGCGCTCTTGCTCGGACTCGCCCGCGTCGGTGCCGCGCTGGTAGTCGGCGGGACGCTGCTCGCCGGCAGTTTCGGGCTGTGGCTGGTCGCCCTCGGCCACTGGGGGTACTCCACGCCGTGGGTCGACGCGGCGTCCGGGCTCCTCGCATTGGTCGTCGTGCTCGGTTCGGTGGGCGGGCAGCGACCCAAGCAGGCCCGCAAGCTCGCCGCCGCCCTGGCTGCCAAGCAGCTCCCTCCGAGCGAAGAGCTGCGCGCCCGCCTCGGTGACCGTGTGGCACGTGTCGTCAACTACCTTGCCGCGACGGCGCTCCTCGCCATCATCGTCCTCATGGTGGTGAAGCCTGGCTCACCCCATCAGTAGCGGTGGGGGCAGCGGCCTCCGTGGCACCGGCGCCTCTCGGGGAAGGTCTGGTGCAGGTGGGGGTCCGGTGGGCGCACTGGCGAGGATGGAACGGTTCACCTGCGACACTCTGGGCAGTCAGGACGCCCTGGTCGCGGCTCTGCCGGTGGCCGGGCCGGCACGTCGCCGATGATGAGCCGCGGGCCCGACGGCCATCGAAAGTAGTGCCACGCCCAGTTGATCAAGACCACCACGCGGTTGCGGAAGCCGATCAGGTAGACGAGGTGGAGCACGAGCCAGGCGATCCAACCGATGGTCCCGTAGAAGACCGCGCCGCTTGACAGCTGGGCGACTGCCGACCGGCGTCCGATGGTCGCCATCATCCCCTTGTCGTAGTAGGCGAAGGACGTCGTCGGACGGCCTTCGAGCCGGCCGACGACCTGGCGGGCGGCGTGGTCGCCCGACTGGATGGCGACTTGGGCAAGCTGGGGGAGGAACCGCTGAGTGCCACCCGTTTCGAGGGCGCCTGCACCTATCGCAGTGCCGTCAGGACCGGGCACCGCGGCGGCATCGCCCACGACGAAGACCTCGGGATGGCCAGGCAGCGACAGATCGGCATCGACCACCACCCGTCCCCCGGGACCTCGGCGACCCGTGAGGCCCGCGGCGACGGTGCCGTCGACCGTCACCCCGGCCGCCCAGATCACCACGCTCGCGCTGACCAGTTCACCGTCTGCCAGCCTGACCCCAGCGGTCGAGACCGCCTCGACCCCGAGCCCGAGCCGGACCTCGACCCCTCGGGCGCGCAGGATCCGCTCGGCGTACGCGCTGGCCGCAGGTGAGAAGGCGGGGAGCACGCGCTCTTTGGCGTCGAGGAGGACGACGCGGGTGCGGTCGGGATCGAGACGGAGCCGGTCGTGGCGGATGGCGATGTCGATCAGCTCGGACATCGCCCCGGCAGTCTCGACCCCGGTCGGGCCGCCCCCGACCACCACGATCACCGGCGCCACGGCTTCGTCAGGGCCGCTGGCGTCGAAGCGCTCCAAGGCGGCGAGAACCTGGTTTCGCACCCAACGGGCGTCGTTGAGGGTGTAGAGGAAGAGCGCGTGGTCCACGACCCCGGGCACGCCGAAGGTGGCCGCGGTAGCACCGCTCGCCACGATGAGGTGGTCGTAGGCGAGCCCCCGGCCGTCCTCGAGGAGGACCGAGCGCGCCGACAGATCGAACCCGGACACTCTGCCGTGGATGAACCGCACGTTGCGGGCCCGTCGCAAGACGGTCCGGAGCGGGTAGGCAACGTCAGCCGAGTCGAGGCCCGCGGTCGCCACTTGGTACAGGAGGGGCTGGAAGGTGTGGAAGTTGTGCTGGTCCACCACCTCCACGTCGACCGGCTCGCCGCGTAGTCGCTGAGCGGCCGCCAAACCGGCGAAGCCCCCGCCCACGATCACCACTCGGTCCACGCAGCACCTTTCGTATTTCTAGTTGGTAACGGTATAATAGTTGTAGGAAGCCGAGGAGAGGAGTGCGCGATGGCACGGTCCGGGAAGGGAGCGTCAGTCGTCGGCCGGGACTCCCTCCCCTCTGCCCGACGCGTGCGGGACACCGTCGAAGTCAAGATCGCCGCCTTCTCCCGCCGTCTCGCTCGGGCCGTGGCAGAGGCCGTCGACGACGGGTGCCACAGCGGGTCGGCCGTGACCCCTGCGACCCGGGAGCCGGTGTGACCATGGGGTTCCTCGAGCACGACGGTCTTCTCACCCTGGCCCGGAGGGTGCACGCTGCGGCTCGCGACGCCGACACCGTCCGTCTGATCGAGGACCTCGGTGCCTTCGTGCACGCGCTCGCCCACCACCTCGATCGCGAGGTTTCGACTCTCACCCGCCTGTCCCCGGCCGACGCCCGCCTCGTCCGACGGGGCCAGGCGCGGGTGTCGGCCGCAGCCCGAGAGCTCCTCCGCGACGCAGACGGCGGCTGCACCGGCCCAGGGCGCCGATGTGCGGCCCGGGCCGAGGAGCTTCTCGCCCTCCTCACCATCCAAACCCTCGACGAGCGAGCCCTCCACGGCGCCGCCAGCGGGACGCCGAGCCCGAGGTGGCTGCGATGACCGTCCTCGTTGGCGAAGAGCAGATGTCCACCGAGCGCGAGAGCATCGTGCTCGGCGTCGCGTCGAGAGAGCGGGCATGCTCCGATCGGAGCTTCGCCTTCCCCGGGCGCCCCGCGGGCCTCGCCGTCGCTCCCGAGGGGCGTCTCTTCGCATCCGACGCGACCTCGAGGACGATCTGGCGCATCGACCACGGCGGTGGGCGGACGTTCGCTGTTGCACCGGCTGGTGGCGTCCCCGACGCCACTGGCACCGGGAAGCGGGTGCTCAGCCCCGCGGGCCTCGCGCTGGGTCCCGACGGGACGCTCTTCGTCGCCGACACCGCAGGCCACCGGGTGTGGGCGATCGCCCCTACCGGCGATCTCCGGGTCGTCGCCGGCAGCGTCTACGGCTATCGCGACGGCCCGGGCGACGAGGCCCTCTTCCGGTACCCGACCGACGTGGCGATCGGGGCGGACGGCACCTGCTACGTCGCCGACGCCGGGAACCACCGCATCCGGACGATCTCACCCGCAGGCGTCGTCGCCACCCTTGCCGGCTCCATCTACGACTACGGCGACGGCCGGGGGCCAGAGGGCCGCTTCCGCCAGCCTCTGGCGCTCGACATCGACGCCGAAGGCACCTGCTACGTCGCCGACACCGGCAACAACGCGGTGCGCCGCGTGACCCCCGACGGCGAGGTCACGACGCTCGCCGGATCCCCACCGGGTGGAGCCGACGACGGCGTCGGCGCCGACGTGGGCCTGCGCTGGCCGACCGGCATCGCCCTCGGGCACGACGGGGAGCTTTGGGTTGCCGACCAGGGAAACGGCGCGCTGCGCCGGATCGATCCCGACGGAGCGAGCACGACCACGCTGCGGCTCGCGGGCCGGCGCTGGCCCGTCGCCGTGGCGCTCGCACCCGACGCCGAGGTGCTCGTCGCTGCCGAGGTGCTCGTCGCTGCCGAGGTGCTCGACGACGAGCACCGCCCCCAGACCTGCCTGATCTCGGCGGGAGCAGGGCGGTGAGCGCGGGCATGCTCGACTCGGGCCTCGCTGCCGATCGCTGGCTGGCGGCGGACCGGATGGCTATGTGGGAGCAGGTTCAAGTCGTCGGGGTCGAACGAGGTGCCACAGGGACGGTGCTGGATCTGCGACTCGACGAGGTGCCAGAGGTCCTCCCCGGCCAGTACTACCTGGTCCGCCTGGCCGTCGACGCCCCGCCAGGCGTCGTCGAGCAGGCATACTCGCTCTGCTCCTCGCCGTACCCGCCGTCGTCGAAGGTCGAGATCGCCGTGCGCGAGGTCCAAGGCGGCCGGGTCTCGCCCATCCTGGCGCGCCAGGTGGCGGTCGGCGACCTCCTCCAGGTACGAGGGCCCTTCGGCTTTCTCACCTGGACCGAGCGCGACGGCGGGCCGGTGGGACTCATCGGCGCAGGGACGGGTGTCGCCCCCTTGGCTGCCATCGTGCGCTACGCCGCCGCACGCGGGCTCGACGTGCCGATGACGCTCTTGTGCTCGAGCAGGGACAGGACGACGGTGCTCCTCGGAGACGAGCTCGAGGCGTTGGGCCGAGATATGGCGTGGTTCAGGCTCCTCCGCACGTTCACCCGCGACCCGCGCGACCCCTCGGTGCGCTACCACCGCCGCATCGACGCCGACATGCTCGCCGAGGTGTTCGAGGCGGCACCGCATACCCGGAGCCCGAGCCTCTACTACGTGGCCGGGCCGGGGGACATGGTGATCGCCGTCCGCGCCATGCTCGGCTCGCTCGGCGTCGCCGATGATCGGATCTACAGCGAGGACCACGCATGAGGCCAGGAGCGGGATCGCCGCTCCTGGGGTCCCGAGCGTGTTGTTCGGGGGATCTTCTATGAGGACGGTCGTGGCGCTGGAGAACGCCAACTGCGCGCGGTGCCACAACGCAATGCTGAACGCACTGCGCGAGAGAGCAGGCGTGCAGCGCGTGTGGGCGGACTTCTCCACGGGGTGTCTCGTGATCGAGCACGAGGACGACCCTGACGCGCTGGTCTCGTTGATCACGAGCGCGGGGCGCGCCATCACGCTGGGCGGCAACGGCGAGAGGATGATGGTCTCCTTGGACGGCCACGAAACCGGTGAGTGCCCGGCGGCGAAGGACACCGGGCACGCACGGGTGGACGAGAAGGCGCTCGAGATGGCGTCTCCGGCGAGCCCTCCCGAAGCCGGTGGTCCACGGTCCGCCGTCGGGTCCTTGTCGAGCCTCTGGTCGCCAGCGAGCGGCCGTCGACCGGGTGGAGGAGCTCGACCGGGTGGAGGAGCGGGGGTACGGGTCCTTTCGCGTGAGCGACCCGCCCCAGGCATCGTGCTCCGGACCATACGGCTTTTCATACGGATGTTCCGGATCGCCTTCCGACTGCCCCCGGGTCCTCGATGACGACGGGTGCCGACATCGCGATCAACGTGCTCGCGACCCAGCTCCGGATAGACGCCATCCGCTGCAGCACCGCGGCCGGCTCGGGCCACCCCACGTCGTCGCTCTCTGCCGCCGACCTGATGGCGGTGCTTCTCGCCAAGCACCTCCGCTACGACTGGTCGGCACCCCAGCTTCCGACCAACGACCACCTCGTCTTCTCGAAGGGCCACGCCTCGCCCCTTCTCTATGCCATGTTCCGCGCCGCCGGGGCCATCAGCGAAGAAGAGCTCCTCACCACCTACCGTCGCGTCGGCTCCAGGCTCCAGGGCCACCCGACGCCGGCCCTTCCCTGGGTGGACGTGGCCACCGGCTCGTTGGGCCAGGGCCTGCCGGCCGCGGTGGGGATCGCCATCGCCGGGCAGTTCTTGGAAAAGCTCCCCTACCACGTCTGGGTCCTCTGCGGCGACTCCGAGATGGCCGAGGGCTCGATGTGGGAGGCGCTCGACAAGGGGAGCCATTACGGCCTCTCGAACCTGACGGCGATCGTGGACGTGAACCGCCTCGGCCAGCGCGGCCCGACCGAGCTCGGCTGGGACCTCGACGCCTACCGGCGCCGGGTCGAGGCCTTCGGCTGCCGGGCCATCCTCGTCGACGGCCACGACGTCGAGGCCATCGACGCCGCCTTCTCGGACTCCCGGGCCGACGCCGACCACCTCTGCGTCGTCCTCGCACGCACCGTAAAGGGCCGCGGGGTGAAGGAGCTCGAGGACGCCGAAGGCTGGCACGGGCGCGCCCTGCCCGCCGACCTCGCCGAGCGGGCGATTTCCGCGCTGGGTGGACCTTCGGCCATCAACGTCACCTCCCCTCCGCCGCCCCCGCCGCCCCCTGTACGTGCGCCGGAGCCCCCGGCCACGATCAACCTGCCCCGCTACGAGCTGGGCTCACCGGTTGCCACTCGGCGCGCCTTCGGCGACGCGTTGAAAGCGCTCGCCGCTCGTCCCGAGGTGGTCGTCCTCGACGGCGAAGTCGCCAACTCCACCTACACCGACGAGTTCGCCGCCTTGTGCCCCGAGCGTTTCTTCGAGATGTTCATCTCCGAGCAGCAGATGATCGGTGCCGCCGTCGGCCTGGCCGCCCGCGGCTACCGGCCGTTCGCCTCCACCTTCGCCGCCTTCGTCTCTCGCGCCGCCGACTTCATCCGCATGGCTGCGATCTCAAGAGTGCGCATGTGCATCAACGGTTCGCACGCCGGCGTCGAGATCGGTGCCGACGGCCCCTCCCAGATGGGTCTCGAAGACCTGGCGCTGATGCAGGCGATCCACGGCTCGACCGTGCTCTACCCGAGCGACGCCACCTCCGCGGCCGCCCTCACCATGGCGATGGCCGATCTCTGCGGGATCTCCTACCTGCGGACGACCCGGGGCGCCTACCCCGTCCTCTACGACCCCGGCGAGTCGTTCCCCATCGGCGGGGCGAAAACCCTCCGGTCCTCTGAGAACGACGAGGTCTGCCTGGTCGGAGCCGGCGTCACTGTCCACCAGTGCCTCGACGCGGCCAACGAGCTCGCGACCGAGGGGATCTGCGCCCGGGTCATCGACGCGTACTCGGTGAAGCCGATCGACGCTTCCACCCTCCTCGAGGCGTGCACCGCGACCGGCGGGCGGCTGGTGGTGGCAGAAGACCACCACCCCGAAGGCGGGCTCGGCGCGGCCGTGGCGCTTGCCCTCTCGGCTGACACGCTCGCCCTCTCGGCTGACACGCTCGCCCTCTCGGCTGACACGCTCGCCCTGTCGGCTGAACGAGGACAGAGCCCAACGATCGCTCACCTCGCCGTGCGGGCGATGCCCACGTCGGGGACGAGCGTCGAATCGCTCGACGTCGCCGGCATCTCCGCGCGCCACATCAGGGCTGCTGCGCACACCCTCGTGAGACGGAGCTAGCCGACATGCAGGGCGCGCTTGGCGCCGTCGCACCTGCCATCGTCGGCGGGCCGGACGAACACGCGGCGTGGGCCGCCCTCGGGGTCCGCGGCGACGACGTGGGGGCGTGGAAAGCCGAGGGGTTCGGGCCCTTCGACGCAGCGCTGGCCCAGGGGGACGGGTTCACCCCGGCGATCGTCGGACCCTACCGCCGCCAGCTCCGACGCGTCGCCCCCACGTGGGTGCGCCAGGGCCTGGGCTCCCTTGAAGGGCTGCGCTGGCACCAAGCAGGTTTCACTGCGGCGGATGCGCAGCGATGTAGGTCACAGGGTGTCGACATCGTCACCGCAAGGATCCGCCGTGACGGCTACGAGCGGGGATCGGCGCGTCGGGGTCCCGCCAACCCAGGCGCCCGACGCGCGGTCACAAGAGAGAGGAGATGGACTGAGAATGCCAGGCACGAATGCACGGAACGAGCCGGTGTACCCGCCAGGGACCGCGGAGATCGGCCTACGGCGCAAGGAGCTCGCACCTGAGATCCACGACGCCTTCGAGAAATTCAGCCGGGCGGTCTTCAGCCCCGGCGCCCTGCAAGAGAAGACCAAGCAGCTGATCGCCGTCGCAGTCGCCCATACGACGCAATGCCCGTACTGCATCGCCGGCCACTCGAAGTTGGCGCGCCGCAAGGGGGCCAGTGACGAGGAGATCATGGAGGCGATCTGGGTCGCGGCTGAGATGCGGGCCGGTGGCGCCTACGCCCACTCCACCGTGGCGTTGCACACCCTCGGGGTACGAGAGCACGCCGAGAACCGCCGGTAGGGAGGACCCGCGTTCACCCGAGCGCGCAGCCCAGGGGCACCCGACGCATCGAGCGGACGCCAACCCAGCCGAGGTTCCAACTGTCGCAGTCGCCAACCACGTGAAGCACGCCAACTACCAGGCCGGTCAGCGAGAAGGGTCAGTCCGCTCTCGTCCTCAGCGAAGCGGTCGTGAGGACGCACCAGATCCCGCACGGCCAGCCGCAGTGCCGACGCCCTCTCACAAAGAGGTGCCGCCGCCAACCGCGCGAAGGCCGGCGCAGGTTGGGTGAGCCCAGCGGCTTTGCTTGAGGAAGGAGAGGAGCATGAGCACGAACAGCTTCGGCACCCGGGACGAGATCACGGTCGACGACGTCGCGTACCGGATCGAGCGGCTGGAGCGCGTCGAGGGCGTTGAACAGTTCCCGTACAGCCTCAAGGTGCTGCTCGAGAACCTGCTCCGCAACGAGGACGGTCGGCTGGTGACCACGACACAGATCGAGGCCCTCAGCGCCTGGCGGGCCGACGCGGCTCCGACCGGCGAGGTGGCGTTCACCCCTGCTCGGGTGCTGATGCAGGACTTCACGGGGGTCCCCTGCGTGGTGGACCTGGTCGCGATGCGAGACGCGATCGGGGCACTTGGGGGAGCGCCGGCACGGGTCAACCCACTGATCCCGACCGAGCTGGTCATCGACCACTCGGTGATCGCGGACGCGTTCGGCCGCGCCGAGGCGTTCGGGATCAACGCCCGCTTGGAGTTCGAGCGCAACCAGGAGCGCTACCAGCTGCTTCGGTGGGCCCAGGGCGCGTTCGATGGCTTCAGCGTCGTGCCTCCCGACACGGGCATCTGCCACCAGGTGAACCTGGAGTACCTGTCGCGGGTCGTGTTCACCCGAGAAGCCCCGGACGGCCCGTTGGCGTACCCGGACACCCTGGTCGGCACCGACTCGCACACGCCCATGGTGAACGGGCTCGGCGTGCTCGGGTGGGGAGTGGGAGGGATCGAGGCCGAGGCGGCGATGCTCGGCCAGCCGATGAGCATGCTGATCCCCGAGGTGCTGGGCATCAAGTTGAGCGGCGAGCTCCCGGCCGGCACCACCGCGACCGACCTCGTCCTCACGATCGCCGAGCTGCTGCGCCGGACCGGGGTGGTCGGCAAGTTCGTGGACTTCTTCGGGCCTGGCGTGGCGAACGTGCCGCTGGCCAACCGGGCCACGATCGGCAACATGAGCCCCGAGTACGGTTCGACGTGCGCCATCTTCCCGATCGACGGCGTGACGCTCGACTATCTGCGTCTGACGGGGCGTTCTCCGCACCAGGTGCGCTTGGTCGAGGCGTACGCCAAGACGCAGGGCCTCTGGCATGACGCCGAGCACGAACCGTCGTACTCACGGATCGTCGAGCTGGACCTGTCGAGCGTCGAGCCGTCGGTCGCCGGGCCCAAGCGGCCGCACGACCGGATCCCGTTGCGCACGGCCCCCCACGCGGTCGCTGCTCTGTTGGCCGGCCAGACCAGACCGGAGGTCGTTCGGGCCGGCCTGGACGAAGCTTCCGCCGAGTCGTTCCCGGCCAGCGATCCGCTGGCGATTGATCACGACTCCCCCCACGACGTGCCGAGCGACGTGTGCAGCTGCGACGGTGACCACGACTGGCCGCACCGCCGGGTCGTGATCTCCCTGGATGACGGCACGAGCACCGAGGTGGACAACGGCCACGTCGTCATCGCCGCCATCACGTCCTGCACCAACACGTCCAACCCGTCGGTCATGGTCGCTGCCGGGCTCCTTGCGAAGAAGGCCGTCGAGCTGGGGCTGTCCAGCAAACCATGGGTGAAGACGTCGCTCGCGCCCGGGTCACGGGTCGTCTCCGACTACCTCGACCGCGCCGGCCTCACGCCCTACCTGGACCGGCTCGGGTTCAACCTCGTCGGCTACGGGTGCACCACGTGCATCGGCAACTCGGGCCCCCTCATCCCCGAGGTGAGCGCAGCGGTGGCACGACACGACCTGACCGTGTGCTCGGTGCTCTCGGGCAACCGGAACTTCGAGGGGCGCATCCACCCCGAATGCAAGATGAACTTCCTCGCCTCTCCGCCGCTCGTGGTGGCCTACGCCCTCGCCGGGACTTTGCACGCCGACCTCGTGCACGATCCGTTGGGGACGGGCTCCGACGGCCAGCCCGTGTACCTGCGGGACATCTGGCCGAAGGAACGAGAGATCGACGAGGTGGTGCACCGTTATCTGCGGGCGGACATGTTCGCCAAGGACTACGCCGACGTGTTCTCAGGCGACGAGCGTTGGCAAGCCATGGCGGTGCCGGCGGGGACCACGTTCGCGTGGGCTCCCACGTCGACCTACGTCCGCAAACCTCCCTACTTCGACGCCATCGGCGTCGAACCCGACCCGGTTCGCGACATCTCGGGAGCCCGGGTCCTGGCCAAGCTGGGCGACTCGGTCACCACCGACCACATCTCGCCTGCAGGTGCCATCAAGGCTGACTCGCCTGCAGGCCGGTATCTCAGCGAGCACGGCGTCGACCGGCGCGACTTCAACTCGTACGGCTCGAGGCGCGGCAACCACGAGGTCATGATCCGCGGCACCTTCGCCAACATCCGGCTGCGCAACCAACTCGCCCCCGGCACGGAAGGCGGCTACACCCGGGACTTCTCCCAGCCCGACGCCCCGGTCACCACGATCTACGACGCATCGGTGCACTATGCCGCCGCCGGCATCCCGCTCGTCGTCCTGGCCGGCAGGGAGTACGGCTCGGGCTCGTCGCGGGACTGGGCAGCCAAGGGCACGGCGCTGCTCGGCGTGCGTGCCGTGATCGCCGAGTCCTACGAGCGGATCCACCGCTCGAACCTCATCGGCATGGGGGTGCTGCCCTTGCAGTTCTCCCAAGGCGACAGCGCCGACTCGCTCGGGCTCACCGGCGAGGAACCCTTCGAGATCACCGGCATCGACGGCTTCAACGAGGGTCCCATTCCCTCCACGGTGCACGTCGAGGCCGGCCCGATCGCCTTCGACGCCGTGGTGCGCATCGACACGCCCGCCGAAGCTGCGTACTACCGTCACGGCGGGATCATGCCCTACGTGCTGCGCCAGCTACTCGACGACAGCCGGCCCGTCCCTCAATGAGCGCTGACGTCTTTCATGTTGAAGGGTGCACGTACTCGATGCACTGCGGATGAGGGGTCGGCTGGAGAGCGACCTCGGACGCGGCTTGGGGCAGCGCCACGACCATGCGGGTGCCGGGAATGTCATCCGCCGACCCGTGATCTCGCGAGCCCGTGCCGGCCGCTCACGCTCGTGCGGGTGCTCGTCACGTGCGCGATCGCAGCCGGCGCGGTGGTCGCCGGTCGGCTGCGTCGATCAGCGTGCATCACTTGATGTATAATTCTGCTATGAAACGCACCACCATTATGGCGGACGAAGTGACGGTCGACCGCCTGCGCCGCCTCGCTGGTCAGCGTGGCGTCTCGTTCGCCCAGGTCGTGAGGGAGGCGCTCGAGGACAAGGCGGAGACGTTCGCGCCCGCACCGACGAGTCTCGGGGCTGGGGCGTCGTCGCATGGGCCTAGAGACGCCGCGAGGACCGAGGCCTCTGACCGGCAGCCGCCGCGCACGTGGCGCTGATCCTCGACACGGGCCCGCTCTACGCGTCGCTCGATCGGGACGATAGAGACCATCTGAGATGTCGCCGCATGATTGAAGATGCTTGCGAACCGCTTGTCGTTCCGGAGCCCGTGCTGCCTGAGGTGGACTACTTGTGCGCCACTCGTCTGGGACCCGGACCCATGGTGGCGCTGCTGCGCGACATCGAGGCGGGCGCCTACCGGCTGGAGCACCTCGGTCACGACGACGTGTCCCGTGTGAGGGAGCTCGTGGACCGTTACGCCGATTCGGACATCGGCTTCGTCGACGCGAGTGTCCTCGCCGTGGTCGAACGACTCGAAGAGCGCAAGGTCGCAACGCTCGATCACCGGCACTTCGGGTTGCTCAGGCCCCGACACGTGGACGCGCTGGAGCTCCTTCCGGCCGACTGAAGCTCGTCTCACGAATGTGGGTAGAGGGACCTCTTCGACTCCGAGATTGAGCAGCGCCTCTATGGCGCCTCTCCTCTATGACGCCTCTATGGCACCTCCATGGGGCCTCGTGGCGCCCGAGATATGCAAGATCTGCCCACCGCGTCCGGACTGGAGCGGGTCCGCTGAACGTTCGCCGGCGTTGTCCCGCGGCTCCAGCTGTCGTTCGTCGCCTCTCGTGCAAGTCCTTCGTCGTCAGTTCGCCTCATCGTCGCGATCGTGTACTTGTCCCTGTCGGCCGAGTCGCTCGCCCGTTCACGGCGACCAGTCAGACCAAGCAGCTTCACGGGCTTCCCCTGACGTGTGCGGATCGGCACTTTCTCGGCGGCGGTCCTCTGCAGCCCGCTAGTTGTGTTATACGATAATCTGGTGGAGGTCCGAGAGTCCGCGCTCAAGCACGGCTGTAGCACCGAGGACATCCGCCATGCCATCACCAACGCGCTCGCTGCCTACGACGACCTTGACGATCCCTACGTGCTCTACCTCGGCCCCGACATCGCCGGCACGCTGCTCGAGGTGTTGACCGCCGTCGACGAACAGGGCGCGGAGATCGCCTTCCACGCCATGCCGATGCGCCGCAAGTACAGGAGGCTGATCCCATGACCGAACCCCGCAAAGCCAAGACCGGCGAGCCGATGGACGACGACTTCTGGCGGCGAGCCGAAGAGAAGGCCCACGCCGGTCTCGACCCCTCCCGGCTGCACCGCCGAGTCGGTCGCCCCACCCTCGGCGACGAGCCGGCCGAGCTGACTGCCGTCCGGCTCCCGCCCGAGGTCCGCCGGGCACTCGATGACCGGGCCGCCGAAGAGCACACCTCCGCCAGCGAGGTCATCCGCCGCGCCCTGGACCAGTACCTCGCGAGTTAGACCGCCTGCGCACCGCCTGCGCACCGCCTGCGCACAACGCGTGACCAGCCGGTTCATCGGGAACGGGACTCGAGGGTCGTGCGATCGTGCGCCTACAATCCCAGTGCGGCTCGCTACGCCATCGACGCGCCCAGCGTCCTACGAGTCGTCGCCGACAACGTCGAGGTGCACCCGGACCACCAGATCGTGGCTCCGAGCGTGATCCGCTCCGACGCCCTCTCGCTTCTGTTCGAGGCCGTGCGCCGCGGCGAGCTCACCGAGGAGACGGCGCTCCGCTGCCATGAGCGCCTGACCGAGCTCAAGATGCGACTGCTCGCTGACCGAGTGTCCCGTCGCATGGCCTGGAAGATCGCAAGCGAGCAGGGATGGGACTCGACGCGTGCCGCGGAATACCTCGCCGTCACGAGCTTGCAAGCCGATGCACTGGTCACCATCGACCCGGACCTGATCACCAAAGCGAGTGGACTCGTGCCGCTTGCGTCCCTCGACGACCTCACTGCCCAGGCGGGTCGGAGCTGAGATCGGCAGAGCTCGGCGCCGAGGTTCCGGCCCGTTCCCCTCTCCGGCCACGCCCTCGCCGGCTACGAAGCCCAGCTGTGCGCACGACCTTCGGCGTCGAAGACCAGCGCCGCACGGGCGGGGACCGGAGGCCCCGGGGGGAACCGGCGATACGACCGACCGCTGCGGAGTGACCGACGACCATCGCCGGCTCGGGCGCGGCGTTCACGGCGGCGACCACCGCGCCCAGCTGGTCGTCGAGGGTCGCGCCGCGCGCACCGTCGCCCTGGCCCGGCAAGGTGAGCGCGAGCGCGGCACCTCCCTCTCGGGGAGCCCGCGCACCCCGACGAGCCTGACACTAGAGCAGTATCGGGACGATCCGCTGCCCTATCGTGGCCGACGTCAGTGAGGAGGAAGCGGTGGGCGGACTCGAACGGGGCATGCAGCCCGAGGACATCGGCGCGTTGCGCCAGGTGGGCGACCCGAGGCTGTCGCCGGACGGCTCGAAGGTCGCGTACGTGACGACGAGCGTCGATCTCGCAGAGAACCGGTACGAAAGCAGCGTCCACCTCGCGTCCACCCGGAGCGAAGAGCCCGCACGGCGCTTCACCTCGGGGCCGGGGGACGCGCTCGCGCGCTGGTCGCCGGACGGCGAGTACCTCGCGTTCGTGTCGAAGGACGAGGAGGGTCCGGCCGAGATCTGCGTGCTGCCCGTCGTGCGCGGCGGCGAACGGGTCGTGGTTGCGAGGCTCGCAGATGCCCCCTCCGAGCTCGAGTGGTCGCCCGAGGGCACGCGACTCGGGTTCGTGGCCCGGGACCCGGACCCCGACCGCTACGGCGAGGTCGGAAAAGCGCGCAAACCGAGAGACATGCCGGCGCGCAGGGTGACCAGGTTCTTCTCCCGGCTGAACGGGGAGGACTTCGTCGCAGACCGTCCGAGCCGCGTCATGACGGTCCCTGCGGACGGGTCGGTGCCGCCGCTGCGACTGACCGAGGGAACATTCCAGGCGCATGGGCTCGCCTGGTCTCCTGACGGGACGTCGATCGCGTTCGCGTCGGGTCGCCACGAGCAGTGGGATCTCGACGGCGCCGTCGACCTCTACCGGGTTGCCGCGGACGGCTCCGGCGCGCCGGTCCGCCTGACGCCCACGGCCGCGGCCTTTTCGTCCCCCTCGTGGTCCCCCGACGGGACGCGGCTCGCCTACTTCGTCGACCCGTCCCCGATGGACGCGCCGCGCAACGTTCGCCTCGGGCTCCTCACCCTCGCCGACGGAGCCCTGCGCGACCTCACCGGCGACCTCGACCGGAACTGCTCGCCGTTCGGCGGTTCCCGGGCACCGCTGTGGTGGGGGGACCAGCTGCTGTGCCTCGTCGAGGACAGCGGCAACGTCCATCTGTACGCCTTCGCCGCGACCGGCACGCCGGCGCGGGTGCTCGTCTGCGGCGGCGACCGCTGGGTGAGCGGCTTCGACGCCGCAGCGGGAGTGCTCGCGCTGAGCGTCGGCACTCCCACGACGTTGCCCGAGCTGCATGTGCGGCCGCTCGCGACGCCGGCGGGACCCTTGGCGGCGGACGAGCGGCGGGTGACCGACATGTCGGTGCCGCTGCGCGCGAAGGCACGCCTCGTCGAGCCGGAGGCCTACGCTGCACGTTCCGCGGACGGCACGGAGGTGCCGTGCTGGGGGATGCCACCGGTCGGCGCGGAGCCCGGACGCCGGTACCCGACGCTCCTCAACGTCCACGGCGGGCCGTTCACCTCCTATGGCAACCGGTTCCTCGACGAATTCCAGCTGCAATCGGGTGCGGGCTTCGGCGTCCTCTACTGCAACCCTCGAGGGAGCTCGGGTTACTCGGAAGCCTGGGGGCGCGCCGTGCGGTGGCCCGACTGGGACCACGACCCCGGCTCGGGGTGGGGGGGCGTCGACTACGAGGACGTCATGGCGTGCGCCGAAGCCGCCGCCGAGCGCTTCGACTGGGTCGACCCCGGGCGCCTCGGCGTGCTCGGCGGGTCCTACGGCGGCTTCATGACGTCGTGGATCATCGGGCACACCGACACGTTCCGGGCGGCGTGCTCCGAGCGCGCGGCCAACAACCTGCTCACGCTCGAGGCGTCGTCGGACATCGCCACGGCGTTCCGGGGGTACGTCGGCAGGACGCACCTCGAGGATCCCGACGCGTACCTCCGGCACTCGCCGGTCCGCTACGTGCACGAGATGAGGACGCCGGTGCTCATCGTCCACTCCGAGCAGGACCTCCGCTGTCCCATCAGCCAGGCGGAGGAGCTCTTCGTCGCGTTGCGCCTGCTCGGGCGCGAGCCGGTGCTCGTGCGCTTCCCTGCCGAGAGCCACGAGCTCTCCCGGTCGGGCGCGCCACGCCACCGCGTCGAGCGGGCAGAGCTCATCCTCGACTGGTTCCGGGAGCATCTCGGCTCGGGCTGAGCCCACGCCGCGTGCCCCCTTGGGCCCGCCGGTGGTGGCCCGGCGCGCCCGGCGACCGGCTGGGAGTAGCTTGGCTGCCCAGTCGGCAACCAAGGAGCCCCAAGTGGCCGATAGCTGCTTGCTGTGACAGTTTGCTCAACCGTCATGCGTCCGCCCACCGGCGAGCGCGTCCCGACCATCCGCTCGCCCGTTCGTTCGAGCCGGGTGAGGATTGGTGGTGGTGCTACCCCCACCAGCTTCTCTTCGAGGTGGAGGGTGCACCTCCTTCTCCGTCGCACGCTTAGGTCCCCGCTATGGCGGTGACCCGCGGCTGGGCCCCCCTTCCCTTCGAGCAATGGAGAGCCACCTGCGACACGCTGCACGCGCACGCCCAGGTCCTCGGCAAGCTGGCTGCGCGGCTCGCGTTCCCCGAGCCGCAACTGCAGCACGCAGCACTGCGCCTCACGGCAAGAGGATGGGAGACCCTCCCGCTTCCGGCGCCGGACGGCTCGGGGACGATCGTGTTGGCACTCGATCTGCATGCTCACCAGACCTTGATCGAGCACAGCGACGGCCGGCGCCGCGGAGTCGCCCTCACTCCTGACCGTGCGGTCGGGGAGGTGACCCGAGAGGTCCTCGGAGCCGTCACGGCCATGGTGGGACCGGTCGCCTTCGACCCCCGTCCGCAGGAGGTCGCATGGACGGTTCCCCTCGACCAGGACGATCAGCACGCGACGTACGTTCCCGATCAGGTGGCGGCCTACCTGAGCGCTGCGACCTGCGCGGCAATCGTCTTCAGCGAAGTGCGGGCCCCGTTTCGCGGCCGCTGCACTCCGGTCAATGCGTGGTGGGGGTCGTTCGACCTCGCCGTCAGCTTCTTCTCGGGCGAGCCAGCCGATCCGGGAACGTCGGAGTACATCATGCGCAACGCGATGGACGCCGAAGAGATTGCCATCGGATGGTGGCCAGGCGACGCCCGGTACCCGCGGGCCGCCTTCTACGCCTATGCCCACCCGGCCCCCCCGGACTACGCGCAAGGGACGCTCGAACCGCCAGCCGCCAGGTGGGAGCCGAGCCTACGCGAGTTCATCCTCGATTGGGACGACGTGGTCGCCTCCGATGACCCGGTGCGAACCGCGCTGTCGTTCGCGCGGTCGGCCGCGAAGTACTCCTGCATGTCATGCGGGTGGGATCCTGCTCTGCCTGCCAGCCTGGCAGGTCGCCCCCCGCCGGTTCACTAGAACCACGTCCGCACCTCTGTGGGTCCTGGGGCCTACGCGAACGGTTGACCGAGACCATGGACCCGGCGTGGATCGCTGCACCACAGCGCGACAGCCGGCGGCTCGAGGCTGCCGTGCAGGGGGCAGCTCTCCGTCGTCCTCGCGCCGGCGAGTGTGTGCGATCGCAGTTGGGGCGTTGGACGCGTCATCATGCGATATGCGATGGTCACCTCGACGCGAGCGGAGAAGGAAGGGGAAGACGCGATGACCGGATCGCCTACCGAAGGGATCAAGACCGTGCTGTACCCGGTGTCCGATCTGGCCAAGGCGAAGGCGGTGTACTCTGCGCTGCTCGGTGCCGACCCCCAGGTCGACTCTCCCCACTACGTGGGCTTCGACGCAGAGGGCCAGCACATCGGGCTTGTCCCGGCCGGTGGACCGCAAAGTCCCGCCACGCCCGTCGCCTATTGGCATGTGGAGGACATCGAGGCGAAGCTCACCGAGGTGACCGGCGCGGGCGCACGAGTCCAGGACCCCGCTCGTGAGGTGGGTGGAGGCCGGCTGGTGGCGACCGTGACCGATCCTGACGGCAACCCCATCGGGCTGATCCAGGACCGCTGAGCGGCGGTGAGCTCTCGCCCACGCTCCCTCGCCGAGCGTCAGCGCGGCAGCGAGCAGCGTCTCCTCGACGAGATCCTCGCCACCTCGGCGCCGGCCCGCGCCACCGCCACCTGAGCGCTACTCGTCGGGGCACAGGTGCACCACGCCGCGGCCGGGGACCTTGGTGGTGTCGAGCCCGGCCCTCTCGGTCAGATGGCCGAAGACGCTGGCGTCACGCAGGGCGCAGGCACATCGGTCGTTGTTGAAGTAGGCGTAGACGTCGGCGCTCGTCGGCCACAGCTCGGCCAGGCGCTCGACCCAGGTCTCGAGGGCCGCTCGGCCGTAGCAGGGGCGGGGGGTGGCCTTGCCTTCGTGGAAGCGGAGGTAGCCCCAGTCGGCCGTGCGCACCACCGGCCACCGCCGCCATGGGGCGTCGGCCAGCACCCAGGCCGCGCCGTGGCGCGACAGCACGGCGTACACCTCGTCGCAGTCCCAGCTGTCGTGCCGGGCCTCGACGGCGATCCGCAGCCCCGGCCCGAACTCGGCGAGCGTCTCGTCGAGCCGCTGCGTCTCCACCTTCATCGTCGGGGGCAGCTGGAGCAGGATCGGTCCGAGCTTGCCCTCCAGGTGCCGCGCCCGTGTCAGGAACCGGTGCACGGGCTCCTTCGGCTCCGACAGCCGCTTGGTGTGGGTGAGGTAGCTCGACGCCTTGAGCGCGATCTCGAATCGCTCGGGCGTGCTGTCTCGCCAGCGAGCAAACGTCTCGGAGGACGGGAGCCGGTAGAAGGCATTGTTGACCTCGACGGTGTCGAACGACTCGGTGTAGAAGCCCAGCCACTTCGAGGTGGCGAGCCCTTCGGGGTAGAAGGTGCCGCGCCAGTGCCGGTACTGCCAGCCCGACGTGCCGATCTTCACGGTCACCACTGCAAGCCTCCCGCGCCGGGTCCTATCCCCGCACGGCGGAGCTGCCGTGCTCGTGAGAATGGACGCAGAACCGCGGACCTCCGCGAACGGCGCTCTTCGAGCACCTTCTCGTCGCAGTCGCAACAGGCGACCATGTCGAGGGTGAGGGCAACGCGGTGTGGACAATTGCGGTGTGGCGGATTCGGCTCGTAGCCTGTTGTTCGCGTGAGCACGCCGCTGTCCGACGTCGATGTCGTACTCGAAGCGGTGAGGTCCGTCGTGAGCGACCTCCGTGGCTCCGCTCCATTCTCGGTCCAGCTCGACAGCGATTTGCGCGCCGACCTCGGGCTGGACAGCCTCGCCATGGTCGAAGTGCTCGACCGGATCGCTGACGGGGCAGGCGTCACGCTCGGCGAGGACGTGCTGACCACAGCCAGCAGCCCGCGCGACCTCGTCGTCGCCCTCCACGACGCACGTGCCGGTCACACGGGGCCCGAGCCGGGCACCCCGTCGCGTCGTGCGACCGAGTCCCACGGCGCCGGAGTCGAAGCGGGGGGGCGCGTACCGGGGACCACGACCGAGCGCGAGACGGCGAGCGCTCGAGTGCCCGAGGCGGGCGCGTTCGGCACGATCTTCGACGCTCTGTCGTGGCACGCGGCGACGCACCCCGAGCAGCTGAACGTCCGCCTCCTCGGCTCGAACGCCGGGGACCCGGCCGACGAGCTCAGCTACGGCCGCCTCCTCGAAGACGCCCGGGCGGTCGCGTTCGCACTCGTCGAGGGCGGCCTCTCGCCGGGCGAGCGGGTGGCGCTCATGCTCGGGACCGAGCGTGCGTACTTCACCGTCTTCCTCGGCATCGGGCTCGCTGGAGGAGTCCCGGTCCCGCTCTACCCGCCCGCACGCCGAGAAGCGCTCGCCGAGCAGCTCACCCAGCTCGCAGGCGTCCTTCGCAACGCCGGGGCCGCGGTCCTCGTCACGGTCCCCGAGGCGGTCACCGCGGCGCGCCTCGTGATGCTCCAGGTCCCCTCTCTCAGAGCCGTGCGCACCCCCAGAGAGCTCGAGGCGCGTGCTGGGCAACCCGTACCGCTCCCGAGCATCGGTGGAGATGCGACCGCACTCATCCAGTACACGTCGGGGTCGACCGGCGACCCGAAGGGGGTGGTGCTCACCCACTTCCAGCTCCTTGCCAACATCGACGCGATGGCCCGGGGGGCAGCGGTGACTCCCGACGACGTGGTCGTCTCGTGGCTCCCCTTGTACCACGACATGGGCCTCATCGGCATGTGGCTCGCCCCGCTCGTGCTCGGCTTCCCCCTCGTCGTGATGTCCCCTCTCGCCTTCCTCGCGCGCCCCTCGCGCTGGCTTCGGGCCATCTCCACCTACAAGGGGACCATCACCGCCGCGCCGAACGTCGCCTTCAAGACCTGCACGGAACGCATCCGAGACGAGGAGCTCGATGGGGTCGACCTGTCGAGCTGGCGTCTCGCGTTCAACGGCTCCGAGCCGGTGAGCGCGGCGGACATCGACAGCTTCGTCGAGCGGTTCCAGCGCGTCGGGTTCGAGCGGCGCGCGATGTGCCCCGCCTACGGGCTCGCGGAGGCCGGCGTGGGCATCGCGTTCAGCCCGCTCGGGCGTGGGCCGCGCGTCGACACGATCTCAAGGGGTGCCCTCGCAGGGTCCGGCCGTGCGGTCGTGGCGCCCGAAGGCGACCCCGACGCAGAAGCCGTTGTCGGCTGCGGCTACCCGCTCGCCGGTTACGAGATCCTGGTGGCGGGCGACGCCGGCCAGGAGCTCGAAGAGCGGACCGAGGGGAGGGTCTTCTGCCGCGGACCCTCGCTCACCGCGGGGTACTTCGGCGAAGAGGCGGGGCGAAGCGGCTTGTGGCAAAGAGGATGGCTCGACACCGGCGACCTCGGCTATGTGACCGACGGCGAGCTGTTCCTCACGGGGCGGGCGAAGGACCTCATCATCCGCGGCGGGAGGAACGTCCATCCCGAAGACGTGGAGGCAGCCGTGCGCGACGTGGAGGGTCTCGAAGAGGGCGGCGTCGCCGCATTCGCCGTGCCGGACCCCGCACTGGGCACTGAGCGCGTGGTCGTCGTCGCCGAGACCCGTTTGGCGCCCGAGGGGCGCGCCGGGCTCGAGCGCGAGATCCGCCAGCGAGCGGCCCACGTGATCGGAGCTGTTCCCGACGTGGTCGAGCTTGTCTCGCCCGGGTCGATCCGCCGCACGCCGAGCAGGAAGATCCGCCGCGGCGAGACGCGGGACGCCTTTCTCTCCGGCAAGCTCGAGCGGCCGACACGACCGGCCGCGCTGGAGCTCGCCGAGTTCGTTCGCTCCGAGGCGCGACCGGCGCTCGGGCGTGCGGGGAGGCTCACCTCGGACTGGCTCTTCGCCATGCGTGCGTGGGTGAGCGTGCTCGCAGCCGCAGCGCCAGTCGCGGCGCTCGTCTGGCTCCCGCTGTCAGTTGCCGCGCGGTGGCGGCTCATCAGATGGGCGCTCCGTGCAGTGGTGGCGACGACGGGGATCAGGATCCACGCGCAAGGTGCCCTGCCCGATGAGGGCACCCCGTCTGTCATCGTGGCGAACCACTCGAGCTTCGTCGACGCCGCGGTGCTCATCCTCTCCTCGGCCGGCCCGCTCACCTTCGTCACGAGCACCGACTTCGAGCGCAAGGCGGTGATCGGACCGTTCCTCCGGCGCATCGGCTGCGCCTTCGTCGAGCGAGGCGATCCCGCGCGCACTACTGAGACGCTGGGCATGCTGGCGGGGCTCGTCCGGAGCGGCTCGCGGCTCGTGGTCTTTCCCGAGGGATCGATCTCTCCGTCCCCCGGGGTGCGCCCCTTCCACCTGGGCGCATTCGCTGTGGCCGCGGCGACCGGGTCCCGGATCGTCCCGGTCGCACTCGTGGGCACGCGCGAGGTGTTGCGCGCCGGCTCGTTCTTCCCGCGGCGCGCCGACGTCTCGCTCCTCGTGGGTGACGCAGTCGATCCACCAGGCTCGGACTTCGCCGACGAGGTGGCTGCCTCGGACAAGGTGCGCGGCGTCCTCGCCGCTCTGCTGGGCGAAGCGCTCGTCGGGGTGCCCACCCGCTGACGCAACGATCCCGACGCGCGCACCGCCGAGCCGAGCACGAGCGCGGCCACCAGCCCGACCCACCCCAAGCGCGCTCCTCTTGGGTCGGTCCATGGTGCCGTCGGGACGTGGCCGGGGACCCCCCGCGCTGGCCCCATCTCGTACTCGGGCTGTTCCCGTTGGACCTATCGGTTGGCCTCGCCGGTTCCGCCCTTCGAACCCTTCAGCTCCTCGAGCGCGGCCTTGACGTCGGCCACCTCTTCCTCCAGGTCCTCCAGGTACGCCTCGAGATCCTCGGCCCGCGCCCGTCGCCTACGCGGCCCGCGGACGAATCTCGGCCCGTGCCCGGACTCGGGGCCGTACCCGTACTCGGGGCCGTACCCGTGCCCCGGCCCGTACCCGTGCCCCGGCCCGTACCCGTGCCCCGGCCCGTACCCGTGCCCCGGCCCACACCCGTGCCCCGGCCCCCAGTGGTGACAGTGCTCGTGCTCACACCAGCAGCTCATCGCGACCTCCTTCGGCCAGCTCCCGAAGCATGCTACGGGGCTCGAGTGCAGCCCCGCAGGGGCGAAGGTCCATTCGGCGCGTCGCGTCGCGTCACCGGCGCCGGTAGAGCCGTTCGACCCTGGTGATCGGGTGGAGGCTGGGGAACGCTGAAGGCGTGACTGGTGTGACGGCTGAAGCCGCGAGTCCTCTCGGGGAGCCCTGATGGAGAGTCGACGGATCGTGGTCGGCGTGGATGGTTCCGAAGGGTCGCGTCGGGCGCTTCGATGGGCGATCGCCGAGGCCGCCAAGCAAGACGCCGTCATCGAGGCGGTCACGGTGTGGCAGAGCCCGTTCGGCTTCGGCGACACCATGGGCGCGCACCTCGACGAGGGCAAGATCGAACGAGCCGCGCGCGACAACCTTCAGAAGACCATCGCCGAGGTGGCCGGCGACGGCCCGTCGGCCATGATCGAGCCGATCGTCGTGGAAGGGGACCCGGCCCAGGTCCTCTGTCACCAATCGGCCGGGGCCGACCTGCTCGTCATGGGCTCACTCGGCCACAGCCCGTTCACCAGCCCCGCTCTGGGATCGGTGAGCTTGCGCTGCGCGCAGCACAGCGCATGTCCGGTAGTGATCGTCCCCAAGGACAATCCGCCTCCTTCAGGCACCGGGTGAAGCGCCGGGTGAGGCACCGGGTAAAGAAAGGACCTTCGGCCCGGGCCGTTGTGACCGAGACCTGGGATGGCTGAGCCGCTTCCCGGCGTTGAAGATCGAGGAGAAGTCGAAGAGAAGTCAAAGAGAACAGGGTCTACTGGCCGACAAAGTCGGGTACGAGAGCGAAAAGGGAACCAGGAGGTGTGCCATGTTGATGCGATTCGATCCATTCCGAGGGCTCGACGAGCTCACTGACCAGCTGCGAGACGGCAGGCGGCTGCGCTCGATGCCGCTCGACGCCTACCGGATCGGTGACACGTTCCACGTCGACCTCGATCTGCCCGGGGTAAAGCCCGAGTCGATCGAGGTGACGGTCGAGAAGAACGTGCTCAGCGTGAAGGCAGAGCGTCAGTGGAAGAACGAGGATGCCGAGACCGTCGTGTGCGAGCGTCCGACCGGGACCTTCACCCGGGAGCTCTTCTTGGGCGAGAACCTCGACACCGAGAAGGTCGCCGCGGCGTACGAGAACGGAGTGCTGCGCCTGACCATCCCTGTTGCCGAGAAGGCCAAGGCCCGGCGCATCGAGGTGCGCTCTACGGAGAAGAAGGAAGCGATCGCGACCGCCAGTGCGGCTTGAGGATCGTCGAGCAAATGCGCAAAGGGTGCCTTGACGGCACCCTTTGCGCGTCGGTCGGCGGCAGGTGACGAGCCAGGAGGTGGCGACGAGAAAGGAGGTGGAGCAGGGTGGTGCGGCTGATCGATCCTCGCGCGCAGGCAGTTGTGCGGCCGAATACCCGATCGAGCGAACGAGCAGCAACGAGTCGAAGGCTCCCCGTGAGGCTCGTCCCATGGGGCGGCGAGCAGAGAGCAGCTGCCATGCGCGCGTGGATTGTTGACCATCCCGCTCCCATCGACGAGGGCTTGCTCCGGCTGGTCATGCGCCCGGAGTCCTGATCGCCTGCGATGCGCACCGCGAGCCACCCGACGCTCACCTGTGTGCAGCATGTGCGGACGCGCGATGGTCGGCTGGTTGCGTTCGATCAGAGAAGGGTCGAGGAGGCAGTCGGGAAGGCCGCTCGAGAGGCCGGCAGAGCGGATGCTCCTGGGCTCGCCACCTCCGTGGCTGGGACGGTGAGCGCTCAGATCGCCGAGCGCTTCGGCGATCTTCCGCCAGGGGTCGAAGACGTCCAGGACGCAGTCGAGCAGGTGCTCGTGAGCTCCGGGCGGGCGGACGTCGCGCGCGTCTACGCCCTCCACCGCCGCAGGCGCACCGAGGTCCGTCGCGCGAAGGAGCAGCTCGGCGTGCGCGACGAGCTCGAGCTCGGCCTGGGCGCGCTGGCGATCCTGAAGGAGCGCTACCTGCGCAAGGACCGGCACGGCAACGTGATCGAGTCGACGGCCGAGATGATGGACCGGTCCGCCAGCTTCGTGGCACTTGCCGAGGAGCAGTGGCACCCGGCCAGCGCCGAACGCTGGACCGAAGCCTTCTCCCATTCGATGCAGCGCCTCGAGTTCTTGCCGAACTCGCCCACGCTCATGAACGCCGGGACGAGCCTCGGCTTGCTGTCCGGATGCGTCGTGCTCCCACTGGAGGACTCGCTCGGCTCGATCTTCGAGACGCTCGGCCACGCCGCGCTCTTGCACCAGGCGGGTGGGGGCACCGGGTACTCGTTCTCCCACCTCCGCCCCCGGGGCGACCGGGTGATGAGCACCGGCGGTGTGGCCAGCGGGCCGGTCTCGTTCCTCTCGGTCTTCGACATGGCGGCGGGGGTCATCTCCGACGGCGGGCGCCGGCGGGGCGCCTCGATGGCGGTGCTGGACGTCTCGCACCCCGACATCGTCGACTTCGTGGAGGCGAAGGACGACCCCGGCACTCTCGAGCACTTCAACCTGTCGGTCGGGATCCCCGATCGCTTCATGCGCGCCGTGCTCGCCGGGGACGGGCATCGCCTCGTGAACCCCCGCACGAGAAGGGTGACGGGCAGCATCGGCGCCCGCGAGCTCTTCGAGCGCATCTGCGCGGCGGCCTGGCGAGGCGGGGACCCGGGGCTGCTCTTCCTCGACCGGATCAACAGCGCCAACCCGTTGCCGAGCCTCGGGCGGATCGAGGCCTCCAATCCCTGCGGCGAGGTGCCGCTGCTGCCCTATGAGTCCTGCAACCTCGGCTCTGTGAACCTCGCACGCTTCACCGACGGCAAGAACGTCGACTTCGAGCGCCTGGGCGCGACCGTGCGCGTTGCCGTTCGCTTCCTCGACGACGTGATCGACGTGAGCCGTTACCCGGTTGCGGAGCTCGAGGCGCCGGCGCACGCGGCGCGAAAGGTCGGCTTGGGAGTGATGGGGCTCGCCGAGATGCTGGCGAGCCTCGGGATCCCTTACGACTCGGTGCCCGCTCTCCGCCTCGCGGCCCGAGTCATGGGCTTCATCGAGCGGGAGGCACGCCGGGCGTCGGCCGCGTTGGCGGAAGAGCGCGGGCCGTTTCCCCTCTACGAGCAGAGCCGCTACCGGCGCCGCGGCATCGGACCACTGCGCAACGCCCAGCTCGCTTCGGTCGCTCCGACCGGCACGATCTCGCTCGTCGCGGGGACCACCTCGGGCATCGAGCCGATGTTCGCCCTCTCCTACGTGCGCCACGTCCTCGGTCGAGACCTCGCAGAGACGAACCCCTTCTTCGAGCGCATCGCGAGTCATTGTCAAGAGTTGTGGACGATAAATCTCACTCAGGCTGCGACGGACCCGGTGTTTTCGTCGGTGTCGGCGGTCTCTTGCCCCGACTGATCGCTCCTTTCTTGTAGCTTGCCGTCGATGAACGTGGCGCCCGCCCGGACGAGCGGGACGAGCTCGGCACCGGTGATCCGCCGCCAGCGGACCTGGGCGGAG
>JAJYWG010000507.1 GCA_021791615.1 Actinomycetes bacterium | reverse complement strand
TGGCCAATCGCCACAGGGACCATCGAAAAGACCCCCGCATACTGCCAGGAAGACCAGTAGCCCTTCCAGTTCGCTCGTCGTCACCCACGCGTTCCATCCGCTGGCTGGGCAACGGCTCACCGTGCTATATGAAAGGCGACTGGCCGGGATAGGGCACGTCTACATCTGCGATGCCGGCAGGCGTGGGACGCTGGCACTACCTGCGGACTTCACGGACCTGGCTCAAGAGCCAAGCCCCAGCGCCCTCCCTCTCGACGTGCGGGCGCTCGCTGAGCTGTCTGCACTGCTGCGGTCACTGCAGGGTCGTTGACATCTCCGAAGCGATCGGTCATGCTCTTGTGTGATGAGCACACACAAGGCCGCCGACGGCCTGAGCGAGCTCAGCGTGCGCCAGCTACGAGACCGGCGCCGGCGTGCTGCCCGGCGGGCCCCCGGCCTCGAAACGGTCGTCGCCGGCTCGCTGCAGAGCCAACGACGCCGTTGCGGAAAGGAGGGATGTCGATGCGCCAGGGGAGAGCTGCACGGGCCGTACCTGTACCTGTCGCTGCGAGTTGGCCGGCGGACCCAGATGGTCTATGTCCCGGCCGAACTGGCAGACGAGGTCGGCCAGGCGGTCGCCGCCAACTCCGAGGTCCAGGCTGCCCTGGCCGAGATCTCGGCCATCAACCTGGAACTGCTAAGACGCGGGAAGCTCGGTTGAAACGCGATGCCGCCGGACCACGAGGTCGTCATGGCGGTGGCCAACATGCTCGAGTCGGCAGTTCGGGCGAAGGACGGCGGCGGTGAACGGCGAGCACAAGATCTGCCAGCGCCATCGCGACAGGCTGGCCCTGGTCTACCTACGCCAGTCGACTCTTGCCCAGGTACGCGAGCATGCCGAGTCCACCATGCGCCAGTACGCGCTGGCCGACGCCGCTGTGGGCCTCGGCTGGGACCGCTCGCAGGTCGTGGTCCTGGACGGCGACCTGGGGCTGTCCGGCCGCAACAGCTGGGCCCGCCCCGACTTCAAGGAAGTTGTAGCCAGGGTATGCCAGGGCGAAGCCGGGCTGGTATTGGTCCTGGAAGCTTCCCGGCTGTCACGGAACTCGGCCGACTTTCAGCGGCTGCTGGAGTTCTGCCAGGTGACCGACACCCTCGTTGCCGACGCAGACGGCGTCTACGACCTTCGCGACTTCAACGACCAGCTTTTGCTCGGCTTCAAAGGGACAATGTCAGCTGTGGAGTTGCACATCCTCGCTCAGAGGTTGCAGGAGTCGAGGAAGGCGGCAGCCAGGCGAGGAGATCTGCGCCTGCCCCTGCCCATCGGCTACACCTACGACGCGGACGGCCAGGTCGTGATCGACCCCGACCAGGAGGTCCAAGCGGCAGTGGCGGACCTGTTCCGGGCATTCGAGGCGACCGGGAGCTGCACCGGGGTGGTCAAAGTGTTCGCCGACCGGCGTTTCCCGACTCACGGGCAAAGTTGGACCGGAGAAACCACTTGGATGCGGCTACGCCAGAGCCAGGCGCGAGCGATCATTCGTAACCCGACCTACGCTGGCGCCTATGTATCTGGTCGCACCAAGTGCCAACGCCAGATCGACCCCGACGGCAACATCCGTACCCACATCATCGAGCAGCCAACCCAGGACTGGGAAGTCGTGATCCGCGACCACCACCCCGGCTACATCAGCTGGGACACCTACCTGTCCAATCAACGCCAGCTTGCTTCCAACCGCTCCCAGGCTGGCGCCCGGCCTCCCCGCGAGGGCTCCGCCCTGCTGCAAGGAATCGCACTTTGCGGTGGTTGCGGAGGAGGGATGACAGTCGTCTACTCGAGCTCGGGTGCCTCTCATTACCGGTGCCACTCCAACCTCGACCAGACCAACACGCCAGGGTGCCGCTCGGTCAGCGCTGCACTGGTCGACCCGGTGGTCGAACGCCGTGTGCTGGAGGTCGTGACACCCGAACAGGTCGCTCTCGCGTTGGCCGCAGCCGACGAACTGGCCCAGCGCGAGGCTCGGGCCCTTCGGGCGTTCGAGCTACGGCTCGAACGCGCCCGCTACGAAGCTTCCCGCGCCGAGCGCGCCTATAACTTGTGCGAGCCCGAGAACCGCCTTGTGGCTCGCAGCCTCGAACAACGCTGGGAAGCAAGGCTTTCCGCTGTAGCCGAAGCCGAAACCGCCCTGGCGGAACAGAAAGCCAAACAACAGCCGCTACCAACTAAGGCCGAGCTGGCGAACGTGGCTGCGGACATGCAAAGACTGTGGAGCGAACCGACTACCTCACCAAAGGACCGCAAACGCGTGCTGCGGGCCCTCATCCGCGATGTGACCCTCACGTCCGACCCATCTGGTGACGAGGTCCGCGTGGGCATCCGGTGGCGTTCTGGTGCAAACGAGGGGCACACGGCCACCCGCACACGCATGCTCACCCACCCAGACGCAGTCGAGCTCATTCGACGCCGAAAGCTCGAGGGGATGCGAGACAGCGACATCGCCGCAGAGCTGAGCGCTCTCGGCTTGTGCACGGCGCGCGGCCATGCGTTCGGAAGACTGGATGTCCGCAATGTCCGCGCCTCCATCGGCCTGGCGCGTCCATCACCGCTCGAGCCCGGCGAGCTCACGGTCAAGCAAGTCGCCGAGCAACTCGGGGTCAAGCCGGGCACCGTCTATTACTGGTTGCGGATCGGCATACTGCCCTACCGCCAGCCGGCAACAGGAGCGGTATGCATCCCCTTTTCCCCCGAGGTTGAGGCCGAACTCCGTGCGCGGCCGGCCGTCTCTCGCCAAGTAAACAGCAACTATAAGAAGTCACGTGGAGGTGTAGTTTGATGGCCCTTTCGAATCGACTTGCAAGAATTTGGTCCGTGACAGGTTCGAGCGCTCCGGCATGAGATGGTGCGAGGACGGCGCCGAGCCCATGCTCGAGATGCGAGCCGTCTACCT
>JAJYWG010000362.1 GCA_021791615.1 Actinomycetes bacterium | reverse complement strand
GCCCTCCCGTTTGCTTGGTCAGAGCTTTGGCTGTCACCCGCCACCATCATGGGACCACCCTTCCGCCACGAGCATGGGACCACCTCGTCCCCGTTCGTGCCGGCCGACACTGATGCTGCCGGGTCAGATCGTCGACGTCAAGCAGCCTGCGTGCGCGGCGGAGGAACGGGCCGTCGCTATCGGAGGCCGGGCGGATGCCAGCGAGGCTCTCCCACCGCTCAGGGACCGCCGGGCTCGGGTGTCGT
Organism: Actinomycetes bacterium; assembly: GCA_021791615.1. The sequence goes on along the minus strand of JAJYWG010000362.1, from coordinate 2,686 downwards.
GACGAGGTCGATGAGCTGTTCGGCCAGACGGTCGGCGGCGGACCGACTCGCTGCAGCCGAGCCTGCGCAGACGGCGGTCGTGTCCTAGCCAGACGAAACCGGCGTCGGCGGAGTCGTGGCCATGCTCAGGTGGTTGTTCACTTCGGCCTCCTTGCCCCAGCGCGGGGCCGCTCTGGGGCGACCCGCGCGCCCTCTGGCTGGCCGACAGCCGGCTTCTGGCGCTTGCGATAGCTCTCGCCCTCGACGACGAGTTCGTAGGCGGCGCTCTGGAGCCGGTCGACCGCAGACTGGGCGAGGAGCGGGTCGGCCATCTGCGCAAGGAATTCGCTGGGATCCCGGTTGGAGGTGAGGACCGTCGCCCCCTGGCGGTGGCGCTCGACGACGAGCTCATAGAAGTCGTTGGTCTCGGTGACGTCGAGCGGGTGGAGTGCGAAATCGTCGATCAACAGCAGGTCGACGCCGACCAGCTTTCGCATCTCGGCCTCCGCGCTGTTGTCGAGGCGTGCCGCCTTCAGGCGTTTGAACAGCTTGTCCGCCCGCTCGAAGTGGACCCGGTAGCGACGCCTGCAGGCGATGTGCCCGAGTGCGGTGGCGAGGAACGTCTTGCCGACACCGACAGGTCCGAGGATCAGCGCGTTGTGGTTGTCGTCGACGAAGCGCAAGGTCGTCAGCTCGGCCCACACCGAGCGGTCGAAGGTGACCGATGCGGTGTCATCCCAGCTCTCTGCCACCATCGTCGGATCGAGATGCGCCGCCTTCGCCCGCAGACTCGACGACGTCTTGTCCCGGCGGGCGACCTCGTCGGCGAGCACCATCTCCAAGAAGTCGACGTGGGGCATCTGCGACTGGCGTGCCGTCAGGAGCCGCTCGGGCAACGTGTCGGCCATCTGACCGAGCCGCAGCCGGGAGAGGATGGCCTTGAGCTCGCCGGAGATCCCCGGGGCGGGCGCGCTCACTTGGTCGCCTCCTTGGTGGTGGCGAACTCCGAGGGGTCCCGGGCGAAGCGGCCCTGCACCACGCTGGGCTGCGGTGGAGCGTCGTGGTCCTCGGCTTCGGTCGCCCGCTCGATCATGCGGGCGATGAGGTTGACGTTGATCGCCTCGGCCTCGAGCGCCTTGGTGCAGGCGAGCTCCACCTTCTCTGGCCCCCACTTCTTCACCAGGCCCAAAAGGCGATATGCCTGGCGCATCTTGGTCCACGGCAAGGGATGGTCGAGGACCGCTTCGACGTAGGTGCCGATCGCCTCGCCATGGGACCGGCCGAGCTTGATCAGATGATCGAGGTCACGGAGCGCGTACGCGCTGCGCTCGGCAGGGAGGTCCTCGGGATCGGTCGAGCGTCCACCGGGGGCCTGGCGGGGATGGACCTTTATGAGCTGGCCCCTGGCGTAGAGCTTGACGTTCACCCGGTCCGCCCGGGCGCTGAGCGTCTGGCCGATCAGGTCGCCGGGCACCGAGTAGATCGCCCGGGCAACCTCGACATGGTGGTCCCGGTGGACCTTCGGCGTGGAGAACACCGGCACGTCGTAGGCAGACGTCGGCGCCGGCAGCAGCAGCCCCTGCTCGTTCGCCTTGAACGCTTCGGCCGGCCGGCACCGGGTCGTGCCGTGGATGCGCATGCCTGCACCTTCGCTGCACCACCGCTCGACCCGCCGCTGTCCGTCATCGAGATCGACGAAGCTCTCACCGGCGAAGAACCGGCTGCGCACATAGGGAACTTGGCGCTCGACTCGGGGCTTGTCTTGGGCGCGACGGACTCGAGCCGCGTCGATCAAGAAGCCCCGGGCTTGCGCGTACTCGAGGAACGTGTCGTTGAACCGGGGCTCGGTCGGATCCGCCTTGGTCACCACCGGCGACAGGTTGTCCGGAATAAGGATCGGGAATACCCCGCCAAAGAACGCCCAGCCGGCGTCGAGGCCGGCGATCACGTCGTCGGTGCGTTGACCAAAGGTGAGCCACACGAACATGTAGCGCGACCACACCGCCACGACGATGAGCGCGTGGACGACCCGGCGCCGATCGGTGTGCGGATCGAAGAGGATCCCCATGCGCCCGAAGTCGGTCTGGAGCTCCTTGCCCGGCTCGCCGTCGGCGACTCGCACGGTCGTGCGTTGGCGCCCGCACCCGCAGCGCTCGACACAGAACCGCTGCAACGTCCGCTCGGGCACGACAACGCCTTGACGGGCGAGCAGATCGCCGATCTTCGCCACGGTGAGGCCCTTGTCCACCCACCCCTTGATCGCCGCTTCTTCCGTGCACAGCAGCTCCCACGAGGCCCCGTGGCCGTGGGGGCGCGACGGGCGCACCACCTCGCACACCGCGCCGATCAGCGCGTCGCTGAGCTGGTCCTCACTGCCATCTCGCTCGAGCCCGAGACCGACCGCCGCCTCGATGTAGCGCCGAGCCGTCTTGCGGTCGACGCCGGCTCCCGCAGCGATCGAGCGGACTCCGCCGTCGCCGCGCAGCCACCGTCGGAGCACCTCTTTGACCTGGATCACCGATACCTCCCTGAACGTCATGGGACACGCCTTTCCTCGTGGATGGACGTGCCCAGCCGAGTTGATCTACGGCCGGAGGTGGTGGATGCAGAGGTGGTCCCATGACTGGCGGAAGGGTGGTCCCATGACGGTGGCGGAACTACCCGTCAAGTGGTCCCATGCTCGTGGCGGCTGACATACATGGCGGGC
>JAJYWG010000004.1 GCA_021791615.1 Actinomycetes bacterium | reverse complement strand
CAGCACCCGGTTGACCCCCACCGCCTCGGCCGCGGCCTCCTGCGACAGCCCTGCCCGCTCCCTGGCACTACGCAGCACACCACCGATCGAGACCAGCGCGACACCTCCCATCATCCGTTACAATGTTCTCGTTGCCGACTATCAGTGTAACATCTTGTGGCAGACACCGGCTAGCTCGGTGAAGAAGCGCAGGAGGCACCAAGTGTCGAAGACCAACCCACCCACCAACGGCGCAGTGCATCTCGCGGTCGGGGCTGTCGCCGCTGACGTGTCCCACGCCCTTGTCCCGGTGCGCAACTGAATCGACTACACTGTCGCGGATTACGGAATTTCCCCAGAGTCGATCACCGAAATTTGGGTCTCCTGCTCCATCCGTGGGTCGATAGGCGCAGATCGCGTGCGCATGGACGAGGTCTTGGGACGGTCGGCATCGTGAACGCTCCCCGGTTGAGGGTGCGATCGGAGAGCGATGACCCTCCATCGCTCTCATGAGAGCGCCTTCCACGCCCGGAGCCCGGGTCAAGGGGCAAGCGAGCGCAGCGAGCGCAGAGCGAGGATGCGGAGCCCGATGGGCGAGGCGAGCGGAGCGAGCCGACGGCCCGGCCGACGCCCATCGTGGCGGCGCCCCGCAGCGACCCTTGAGGCGGGCGGGAGGGCGTGGCACCCAGGAGACGATGAGCCGGCCCACAGGGCCGGCGTCTCCTTCGGTCTCAGGCGGCTCTGCCGGGAAGCGGCGGACAGTAGCCGCCGCGGTCCAAGTAGGCGAGGGCGATCATGTGCTCGGGATCATGGAAGCCGAAGGCCATGCGGTGGAGCACCCGGAGCTTGGCGTTCGTGGACTCGATCAGGGCGTTCGACACCCCGAGGAGCATCGCTGCTTCGATGCCCGACAGGTGGCGGCGAACCTTCCTGCCGAGCTCGACGAAGGCAGGGATCCGGGACCTGGCCGCCCAGGCGAGCCATGTGTCGAGCATGGTGAGCGACGCGATGCCCTTGGTGGCGATGATGGTCCGGAGCTGCTCTTTCAACAGGTAGGCCCGGTAGAGGGTGGCGTTCTCCTTTCGGATCCACGAGAGCTTCTGCTCCTGGCGAGCGGTCAGGTCCTCGGGGTTCTTCCACAGGGCGAACCGGCAGCCTTTGAGCTGCTTCGCGTACCCTCGCATCCCCTTGGCTCTGGCGAGGTTCCAGACCTCCCTGCGCACGTCGTCGAGTGCCTCTCCGGCCCATTGGACGACATGGAATGCGTCGATGCACAGCGTCGCGTTCTTGCACCGTCGGGCGACGACGTCACCGATCCATGTCGCCCCGTCGCCAGAGACCACCCGGATCTGTGCGCAGCGCTCCTCACCCAACAGGTCGAAGAAGCCCTCGAGCGTCTTCTTCTCACGGCCCATCCCCACCCACACCAGCCGACCCGAGTCGTGGTCGACGACCACGACCAGGTAGTTCTGCCCGCGCTTGTAGCTGATCTCGTCGATGCCGATGCGCGTGAGGTCCGAGAACGGGTCACGGGCCGCCCGGCCGTCTCGGACGACCCGTGTGATGATCGCTCCGACGCTGCGCCAGGCGATCCGCATGAGCTCTGCGACCGTCTGCTTTGGCGAGTGCGTGACGAGCCAGGCCACCTGGTCGTCGAAGTCCTTGGTGTGCCCGGCGCCGTGGCGGGCCCAGGGGACCTGGGCGACCGTCACCCCGTGGGTCGGGCAGTCGACCCTCGGCGAGTCCGCCTCGAGGTAGCAGCGCACGACGCCCAGGTCGAGCGCGCGCCACCGCCGGCGCCCTTCTCCCTGGTCATATCCCGGGGCACGGACCCCGCAGCGCCCGCACCGGCGCTTGGTCGCCCGCCGCGGACGGACGCTCACGACGATCGCATCCTCCTCCTCTGTGACCTCGACCCCCTCGATCACGGTCGCCTTGTCGACACCGACGATCCTGCGCCATACGCTCGCACCGAGCACGCCGTTCTCCTCCCAGCTCTTCGAGACCGTTGAACAGTCCGAAACGCTAGGCGGGAGGCGGCGTTGCTCGCGTCTCAGCAGGTCGCAGCACCCACGGATACGTCAGAAGATCCCTTTTGGCCTACCCCTACGCAGCTGGCTGGCAGCAGGTCGTCCAAGGCTGGGGCGACCCTCGCGTTACTACCTGCCGTCGTACCGGCATCCCGGCACGACTACCGCAGGTACGAAGTTGACCGCTTGCCGTCACGTCTGGCCAGCTCAGCACCAGAGTCGAGTTTTCGGCACCCACGGTTGACCGTCACCGTCGATGCCGATCGGACTTGGCGAACGAGTGTCCAGTCATCGAGACCGAGACCCACCGTACGCGGCTCGCGCGCGGTACGGCAGAAGGCCCGGCCCGCGATCTCTGTCCGCCTGGCCGGCACGAGGTGTTTTGACGTCCTACAGCACGGCGCCGGGGGCACCGCGTGACACGAGGACCCAGGACGCCCGACGCGAGGCTGGGCACCCACGAAGTTCTTCGCGCGCGGTCCCGTCGAGATCTCTCCTTGATCAAGGCAGTGCATACGCATGCCCTGTGCATGCACGCGCAAGACCACCTCGGTAGGCGCCGGCGAGCCGCCATCCGGCACGAAGCCGCAGCTCATCGGCCAGATCGCGAAGCGCACACCCTGCGTAGGCCGTGCGTAGGCCTGCACAGGGCACGCTGAGCAAGCCCCGAGAAAAACACCCGAGAAACCCGCATCTCCGACGGGCCTCAGAACGAGAAACCGCTGGTCAGGCGCCTGCACCCCTGCACGAGGTGCGCGCTGAACCAGCGGTCTTGGTGGCGGGGGTTCTGTCGGTTCGTGACCTCGAGTGACCTCAACGACTGCGAACATGCTGGCAGTTGGCCCGCGCATATGCAACCGCCTCGTCGCTGCACTACTCAATGCTGCCGGTCAGCCGTAGCAGTCCCGAGAAACCATGACCCGT
>JAJYWG010000043.1 GCA_021791615.1 Actinomycetes bacterium | reverse complement strand
CACGAAGCCCAGCGCGCTCGGCTCCCAGCGGCCCTGCGCCCGGTACGACGCGGCGAGAGCGGCCACCACCTCGCTTTGGCGGGCACGCTCCTGGGCCGAGACGTAGCTCGAAAAGCGCGCCCCGAACGCCAGGTTGACCGCCACCGCGATGAGCACGGCGGTCCCGACGCCCACCGATACGACTGCGAGGGTGAGGCGCAGGGCGAGCGACCTACGCATCGGGCGTCGCGTCGAGCTTGTAGCCGATCCCGGCGACGGTGGCCACGAAACGCGAGCAGCGGGGGTCGTCACCGAGCTTGCGGCGCAGGTTCTTCACATGGGCGTTGATGGTGCGCTCGTAACCGTCGTAGTCATATCCCTGAACACGGGTGACCAGCTCGTAGCGCGACCACACCCGTCCAGGGCGCGACGCCAAGGTGGCGAGCAGGTCGAACTCGCTGCGAGTGAGGGTCACCGACCGGCCTCTGACGGACACCTCGCGTCGCGTCTTGTCGATGCGCAGCTCGCCGCGGTCGAAGGAGGCGACCTCCGCCTCGGCGCCTGGGGTCCGGCGCAGGACCGCCTCGACTCGCGCCGCGAGCTCGCGTGGGCTGAACGGCTTGGGCAGGTAGTCGTCGGCCCCAAGGCGCAACCCAGCCACGCGGTCGTCCTCGGAGGCCTTGGCGGTGAGCATGATGATCGGCACCGAGGACACTGCCCGCAACGAGCGGGCGACCTCCTCACCGGGCAGGTCTGGCAGCATCAGGTCGAGCACCACCAGGTCCGGCCCGAGGCGGGCTGCCACCTCCAGGGCCTCCTGGCCGCTGCCGGCCAGGAACACCGCATAACCGTCGTGCTCGAGGTAGGTGCGCACGACGTCGCGGATCTTGGGCTCGTCGTCCACCACCAGCACGCTCGCCTTGCCCATCGCGATCACCTCGGTCGCAGCTGCCGTCGGGAACCCTCGAGGCCCTCGAGGCAATCGACGGCAAGCTGGCTGATGGCCAGGCACCTTGCCCGTCTATCTACGACACGGTATCGTTGCTGTCGTAACTCCCGGTGCCGCCCTCCGTTTGGCGGCCCCATGACCGGTGAAAGGCCCAACGCGATGCTGAAGCACTGTCTCAACCGCAAGGTGATCGCCGGCTTGGCCGTCGTCGCCGTCGCCGTGCTCGCGATCGACCCACACCTCTTCGGCCGGGTCTTCCCGCTGCTGCTCTTCGCGATCTGCCCACTGTCGATGCTGCTCATGATGCGAGCCATGTCCGGGAACAAGGCGTCAGGTGGCATGAGCTCATGCTCGTCGATGCCGAACGGCCCCGCCACCCAGGCCGGCACCACCTCCACACCCGACGACGAGATGGCGCGCCTTCGAGCCGAGGTCGACCAGCTTCGCGCCGAACGCTCCTCGACGCGCGTGGAGAACCGAGGATCCGTCCTGCCCGTTCTGCCCGTTCCTGGTGGCGCGAGTGAGGGTCCGGCGGTCGGCTGAACCGGGCGGAACACGGCCACGCACACCAAGCCGGCGGCACCAGCGCTAACGGCGCCTTGTTGCCGACGAGTGTCACGCAACGGAGGGAAGTTCCCCTCTGTGCCAGTGGCGCCCCATGCCATGTGTGCCGAGCTGACGCCGGGCGCCCACCGCCTCGTCTCCCGGTAGCGACGGTGCCCCTGGCTCTGGCGCCCGATCCGGTTGACTTGCCCCTCAACGAAGTAGACCACCCAGTCCTCGGCGGATTGAAGCAGCGGGACCGGCACCCGCCGGCCGACCTCGCCGGCGTAGGAGAGCCCGTACCGAGCCGTCGTCGGCGGACCCCTGCCGCCCACCTCGAACTGGCAGGCGAGCAGCCGGCCGACCGCCCACGTGGCGACCAAGGCAGGGACCGTGGCGTCGCCCAACCGCAGCACCGACACGCCCGGAAGGTGGAGGCGCGCCAGCCACAACGCCGTTGGCACCGCGAGCGCCAACCCACCGAAGGATGACAGCCCTCCGTGCCACACTGCGAGCACCTCGGCTGGGTTGGAGCCGTAATAGCGGGCGTTCGCCGCGACATCGGCCAGGCGGGCACCGACGAGCGCGGTGCCGATCACCCACAGCGCCGCCCCAGACAGCCACGCAGACTCGATCCCGGCCCGGCGGAGGTGGCGTCCGGCGGAGGTGATGCCAATCAGGAAGGTGAGGGCGAGCCCGACCCCATAGGCGGTGAGGATGAGGCGCCCGAGATGGTAGACGACCGGGAAGGATCCCATGGTGGCGACGCCTCTTCTCCTTACGGCTCGCTCGAGCAACCGCCGACGTGCTGACCGAATGCAGGCCGCACGGTGGGTCCGACGACGAGGAGGAGCCCGGCCAGGAAGCTGGCGGCCATGACGACCGTCGCCCACCAGCCGAGCAACCAGCGCCCTGCAGCGGCCAGCACCAGCATCGACACTGCCATCAAGACCAGGCCGCCGCCCGAGCGCCCTCCCCGAGGCAGGCGAACCCACCCCAGCACACCGCCGAAACCCACGGCGAGCACGCCCATGTGCAGCCACCCCGTGGCAGCGGCGGCCCCGGGCGCTGGTGGCAGCCAGGAGCGCCCCGGACGTCTCAGTGGCCACGGGTCCTCCGTCCGGTCGCACCAACGGGCGAGGACGAGCATGGCACCTCAGAGCTCCCGGTCACGCGGCGACCCGCCGGTCGGCGACAGGCACCACTCCGGCGTCAGCTCCGGTGGCGGACGACGCGCGGCCGAAGCGGCGCAGGCGCAAGGCGTTGGTGACGACCGACACCGAGGAGAACGCCATGGCCAACGCCGCGAAGATCGGCGGCATGATCCCGACCGCTGCGAGGGGGACCAGGACGAGGTTGTAGCCGAAGGCCCATCCGAGGTTCTGCCAGATGACTCTCCGGGTGGCCCGGGCCAGGGCGATGGCGTCAGCCACCGCGCCGATGTCACCGTGGACCAAGGTGATGTCGGCCGCCGCCAAGG
>JAJYWG010000148.1 GCA_021791615.1 Actinomycetes bacterium | reverse complement strand
AGTTAGACGCCACCGACAGCGAAAAGGCCTGTCTGCGGCACTATGCGCGCTTCGAGCTCCTGCGCAAGCTCCGCTACACCCAAGAACGGCACCGCCGTGGCCGAGGCACCGCTGCGGGCAAGTGGAAGGCAGCGATCACCTTCGTCAATTGGCTCACAGAGCGCGGAGTGACGCTGTCGAGCTGCACCCAGGCCGATCTCGACGGGTTCCTCGCCACCAGCCAGGGCAGAAAGCTCGTTTTCCGCATCGCGGGCTTCGTAAACTGGGCGCGCCCTCGTGGCCACGTCGGGAGCCTTCGGGTTTCAACAGATCAATCCGAGCCTCGCTACGACCAGATTCCCGAAGCCCGTCTCCTGCGTGTAGCAGCGGAGCTCATTCGTCGGGATGATTGGGATCTCGCCCCCAGGGTCGCCGGGCTCCTCGTCATCGTATTTGGTCTCACCCTGCCCGCCATAATCAAACTGCGCTGCAGCGACCTCACCGGCATGGTCGACAGTGCAGAACTTCAGGTTCGCGACTTCGCGACGACCCTCCCTGCACCCGTTGGGGATCTGGCGATGCAACTGGCCGAGAGATCTCGCCGACCCGAGAGCGCAGCAGAACGGTGGCTTTTCCCCGGCAAGCTGGCGAACCAGCCGATCAGTCTGAGCGGCATGTCCAAACAGCTCACCAGGATCGGCTTCCCGACGATCCTCGCCCGTAACGCCGCGCGACATCGACTGGTGAGCATGCTCGATCCCGATGTTATGCGTCGGATCACTGACATCAGCTCAAGGACGGCGAACGACCTCCACGCCTATTACTCCCAACCATCTCTCGGGCACATGAACCTCAGCCCAGATTTGGAACCATGAACGATCAAGTTACGTTCACACGGCTCGGTTGCTCTGTCTGAGACCGGGGGAATATGCACATCTGTAACATCCACGTTTTCCAGTAACCGTCTCGGGCAGGCTCGGACACTCCGACCCCTCGGTGACTTTGCGGGTCTACTCACACGTGCTTGACGCCAAGGATCGCGAGGCAGCCGAGATCATGGGCCGGCTGCTGGGTCCTTGAAGAACTGGATGGATTCCCATCGATCGACGCACCGGCACTTGATACTCGTAGGCCCCTCAGTTGCTCTTGGCGGTCATCGCTGAGTCGCTCCTAACGGTGCTGATCTGATTTGGCCGCCTACCCACCTGGGTGCGCACGCCCATACCTGCCATTACGAGGTCGTCGCCCACTCCAAGAAGAAGACGAACATCCCCAACGGCTGCCTTGGCGTGGATCAGCGCTACGTCACGCCCTTCGAAACGCTCCGAGCCGAACGGGCCCGCTTCGCCATTGCCAGCTGAACCGGCCCCGCCTGCATCGGCAATAGCCGTCCCGCCGACGATCGCCTCACCCCAGCCGGGCTTTGTCAAGGACGGCTATGAACGTCGGCCGCCGTTTGTGAGTCTCCCGCAACGCCGCCAGGTGTGCGGCGAATTCACCTTGGCGGTCCGCTGCCCTTGCGGCCACGGCTGCCTTCTTCAGGATCGCCACGGCTCGCAGGTACGCCGCCTTTCCGGTCGTCTCGAGCTGGAGGTCCACCAGGCGCAGGTACACGTCAAGCGCTTCACCCGGCGCAGATGCTTCTCGGGCCTCGGCCAGGTGTAACAAGCGCTGCGGCCCAGGATCCCACTCGCGATGGGTTAGGAGGACCTGCCAGGCAGCCTCCGACTCACCGTCGGAGAGCAGCACGTCGACCAAACCGCCGAGATCGTGCGTCGCCAGCACCGCCAGTGCCCCTGGGCGCTCGGTCGGCCACGCTTCGCAGGCCTCAGCGGCAGTACGGAGGAGGCTGTAGGTCGACGACGCCGGCATCCGCTGGTGCTGTTCCCGGCGCAGCCGCAGCACTTCCTGGTCCTCTCCGCGGCGGGCGTGGATCCCGGCCGCGAGGTCGTAGAGCCGGGCAACTTGCCAGCCGCTGGACTCGGCGATCCCGCGAGTGGCCCAGGACAGGACGTCGTCGTAGCGGCCCAGCTCCGCCATGGCCTCGGCGACCCTGATGAACTGGTGCGGCCGGCTCAGTTCGCCGCCCAGTAGCCTCACGAGGGCCTCAGTGTCGCCATCGAGGACGGCCAGGCGCTCCTGCGCATAGGCGGCGGCGAACGAGTCGCCGCGACCTGCTTCGGCGCGCTGTTTCACCTCGCGGCGGTAGGCGACCAGCCCGACCTCGCCCAGGGCATCGGCGTAGCGCACTGGGTCCACCTCGAAGAGGTCTTGGTCGTCGAAGCGGAACTTGACCATCCAGCGGGCCAGTCTGATCGGATCCGCATTGCCAGCGTCGCAGGCCCGGGCGTGCAGGTCGAGCAGCTCCTGGGCTAGGTCTCCGATCAACCCGTCGGAATCGTCTGCCTTGAGGATCACGCTCACGACGTGCCCGATTGCCCGCTCGATGTGCGAGACCAGCTCGGCTGTGGGCGACGACTCGACTGCCTCGACGATCGCCTCCACGATGGGTCTGGCCTGCATCGCCCAGCCGCCGCTTTCCCGATAGCCGAGGTGCTGGCTCGTGCGCAGCCCTCGGTCAATCTCCGCCCGGAGCTGGGAAAGAATCCCGGACCCCCGGGCCGCCGCTAGGCGGACCGCCCGAGCGACGTCTTCGTGGCGCTCGGCCGCGTTACCTACGATCACCCGGAGGTCCTCGGGGTCGACCTTCTCGATCAACACGTCGAGGTCGTCAGTTCCGGGACGCTGAGTGCGCGGACTCACGCAGAATGCTCGCTGCTCATCACCCTCCGAACGTAGCGGGCGGCCGGAGGGTTGGCGGCCCTTGCCCGCGCCGGTTGGCCGCGGGAATCACGAGGTCCTTGCCCAGCCACACGGACTGGGCGGTCGAAGGCCGGGGAGCGCCTCGGCGCATCATCCAGGAAAGCGCCCGGGCGATCCCAGCCGGGCTGGTGGGAAAGGTGGCGGCGTCCA
>JAJYWG010000434.1 GCA_021791615.1 Actinomycetes bacterium | reverse complement strand
GCGCGGGAGCCTCCACTGATTCCAGGGCGGTCCAAAGCACCTTCGCCGTGCATGGTGGCTCTTCCGGCCACCTGATCTTTCGTCGTTCCGTCGTTCGGTCGTTCGCGGTGAGCATCGACAAGTTGCCGCTCGGTGATCGTGTAGCGCCGCCGACCGATGTCCAAACAGCGCTGCCGCTAACACCGGTCTCGGTGAGCGAGGCGATCCCGACCAGCGAGAGGATCTGGGTGGGCTGGGTGATGGTGACCGTGACGGTCACCTGGTCGCCTGTGACACTGACGGTCCCGGTGCGCCCTGCGCGGGTCAAGAACGCCTCGGCGTCGGAGGTCGCCTGGGCGGGGTCGAGGGTGACCTCCCCGGTCGAGCGGTAAAGGGGGACGTCGATCGCCTGGGCGCCCGCCCGGGCCGCGGCCTGGGCGTCGTCGATGGCCTGAATCTTGGCCGACAGCGCCAGGCCGCCGTCGAGGACGAGGCCGGCCATCACCAACAGCGCCAGCATGAACACGACCACGAACGCGGTCACCGTCCCGGACTCGGGATCACCGAGCCGGGAACGCACCCGGTGGAGGCTGAGCCGTCGAAAGGTGGCGGTCATGTGGATGCCCGGTAGGTGTCGATCACCGACGCAGCCGTCGAGCTCAGCGCCTCGGAGACCGGGAGGTCCAAGCCGACGAGTGCGGCGACGTTCACGTGGCAGGTGACGGTCACCTGCACCTCACCACCGGGGACGAAGTCGGCGGTGTCGGTCGAGACGGCAACGTCGGCGCAGGTGACGTGGTCCGAGCCGAGGGCGGTGGCGGCGGCCTGGGTGGCCATGGCGGTGGCGGTGGCGGGGTCACGGGCGATCGACGCGGCCCGGGTCGCCTGGGCCGCCGCGCCGTCGACCTCGATGCGCGCCGACACGACACGTCCGAGCGTCACCACGAACAGCAGCATCAAGACCAGCAGCGGGGTGAGCAGCACCATCTCCAAGGCGACGCTGCCGGACTCGTCACGGCGAAGCACGCGCACGAGCGGTCGGGTGCTCACGGCGCCCCGCCCGGGTACGTGTAGCTCTCCGACGCACCCGATGCCGTCGCCGAGACCGGCAACGAGAACACCCCGAGGATGCTCTCGGCGTGACCGGTCACCGTCACCGTCGTCATCTCGGTGGTCTTGGTGGCGGTGATCGTCGTGCCGGTGAGCACCGAGGGGCCGAGCTGGTCGAGGACGCTTCGGGCTTCGGTCTCTCCGGCCTCGGCAGGCTCTCCTTGGAGGCGGCCGACCGACACCCCCTGCTGGGCGACCGCGTCCGCGACGTGCACGGCGTGCTCCCAGAGGGCGAACTGGATCACCCCCATGATCAACAACAAGAGCAGCGGCGTGGCGATCACCAGCTCGGCGGCGACCGCGCCCCGCTCGCTACGCCACAGCACGCGCCGGAACCCCGGACGCCCGGATGGCGCGTGGCTCGCAGGCCGGCGCAGGGCCAGCCCTGACTGCTCCGACATGGCGCAGCCCGCTCTCTTCTGGCGGTGCAGGGAGGCCGTGGACATGGCGAATGGGCCGCCTTGTTGGCGGAGCCGTCCTGGGAGAACGCTGTGGCGCGGTGTGGACGGGTGGTCTGTTCGGTGCATTGAGGGCATGGAAGTTGGCGGATCCTTCGGTCATCGTCAGTCACGCGGCGAGGCGGGGCAGGTGATCGAGTGCTTGTTGACGAAGTTGCTCGCCGAGCGGGGTGAGCGGGCCGACGGGTTGGGGGCGCGGGTGACGGTGGACCAGTAGGCCACCGCTCGCGCGTTCGAGTTGTTGGAGCTGGCTGGTGAGCGTGCACTGGTGGACGCCGAGGGCGCGGGCGGCCTGGTTGAGACTGGCGTGCTCGCCGAGGGCGACGAAGCGGGAGAGACGCTTCAGTGCGTCTCGTCCGACGAGAACCGATCGCAGCAGATCGGGAATGTCGGCGGGGTGGACGCCGGGCAGCTCGAGCCGAGCGAAGCCGTCGGGACCAGAATGACGTCGGAGCGGAACGTGGTGCTCGTGGGCGAAGGCCTTGAGCGTGGCAACCCGGCAGCCGAGTTGGGCCGCGATGTCGGGCAAGGGCCGTCGCCAGTCCAGGTACTCGCGGCGCAGCCACGCCGGGTCGAGATTGCGCGCCCTTGGGTTGGCGGGTGGCCGGGGGTTGTCGGCGGAAGCGACGGGGACCAGCATTCGTTGGGTCGGGTAACGGGGCGCGGTGCGTGGATGGTGGCGGACGACGTGGCGGAGGTGCTCAGTCGAGATGCCGAAGGACCCGGCGACTTGACCCTGCCGTGCCCGCCATGAGCACAGGGCGTCGTGTATGGGCTGGGGGTCGGTGAGGTCGGGGTCGGCCCCGGGCCATTCGGTAACGGTGATCCAGCTGGTCGGCGGGTTCCACTGCAGCGGCTCGGAGGTGATGCCGGCGTCATCGAGAATCTGTCGAGCGTGGGCGTGGAGCGCGTCAACGAGAGGTAGGGGCAGTCCGGCGACGAAGTCGTGGTACTCCATCCGATCGAAGCCACTGCCGATCCGGTAGGGAGCGGGCGCGAGGTGGAGGCTGTTGCCGGTGAGCAGCTCGTAGAGGTAGCTGCGGGCAAAGCGGGCGCGGCGGGATCCGCCGGTCCGAGCGTCGGTGTCTCTCGCGAACCTGCGCCAGGTGCTGGCGTCGATGAGCTCGGTGCCAGAGGCGACGTGGCGGCGGCGGGCGTAGTCGATGGGCAGGTCGTGGGTGTCGATGGCGAAGGCCAGCTCGGTGAGGATCTGCAGCGGGGCGACTGACTTGGTGACCGAGAGGAGCTTTCGGAGGTGGAAGGCGACGGTGGCGGGCTGCACCCGGTCGCTCACAAGGGCGGCGATCTCCTTCATGGTGCGCCCGCTGTGGGGGACGAGCAGCGCGGCCAGCATCGAGGGGCCGAAGGTGGCCGCCCCGAAGGCGTCGTGGTCGACCAATCGGATGGCCCAGGCCGACCACAGCTGATCCGGGAGCCGCCCGGCGCGCTCGATCGCCGGGTCGACGTCGACGCCCCGGCGGCTTCGATGCAAGGTGGTCGCGTGCTGAAGACGCGCCTGTGGTGCCAACGTCGTCGCCCTGCGGAGCCGTTCGACGACGCTCAGGCCACCGGGGACTGCTGGCCCACTGGGCGGGACCGCTGCGCACAAGGCCTCGATGGCGGTCGACGAAAGCCCGGTGGCCACGGCGATGGTCTCGATGTGGTGGTCGTCGAGCAGGACGTCAAGGCGACGAGCCCGGGGAAGGTGGTCGGGCAGGCCGAGCGCGTCGGAAAGCTCGGAGGCGGTGACGTCGAGGCGGGCGGCGTAGGCCGACAGCCAGGAACCAAGGTCTTGACCTTCATGGGGGATGAGGGTGAAGGGCAGGCGGGTCGTCATGCGGCACCCTCCTGTCGTGGCCGGTCGGTATCTGCGGGCAGCAGGCCGGCTGAGAGCGCGGCGTGGAGATGCACTCGGGCCGACTCGGCGGCCTGGTCGATGCGCACCGCGTCGAGCAGCTCGACACTCAGCACCTCCGCCCCGGTCTTCACCGCCCGGTAGCAGCCGCGGGCGACGAGCGACATGAGCGAGGCGAAGTGCCCGCTGGATCGCGCGAAGAGGTAGTCGGAGAGGTCCCGGACGATCATGCCCCGATAGGCGTTTGCGAGCACGACCTCGCGTACGATGCCGAGCAGCAGCTGCCGCCAGGTCGCCCGGCCGGACTTGGTGGCGATCTCGAAGGGATCGAGGCTGGCGACGCTCCAGCGCCGGGCGGTCTGGGAGAACGCTGCGTCCGCCCCGCTCAGCCCTTCGTCGAGCAGCCCACGGGCGCGAAGTCCGACGCCCACGAAGAAGAAGGTGACGGGGAAGGTGTTGGCCAGCCACTTGAAGTGGTTGGCGACTTCTCGGCCGTCGCGCCGGTTGACGTCGAGGAAGTGGACGTCGTCGACGATGACGAGACGGGTCTTGCAGTTCGCCACGCACTCCGCTGCCCTGCTGGCCAGCCAGTCGGCGGTGCCCCGGTCCGCGCCGGGCAGTCCGTAGAAGCGACAGAGCATGGCGTTGAGGCTCCGCATCGTCGTGTTGGAGGTGAGCCCCAGATAGACGACCGGGATGCGCTGCCAGTGGTCGCCTGTGGCCGGGACCTTCGGTCCGTAGAGCTCGATCTGGGCGCGGTGGAAGGCCTGGCCGAAGGCGAGCGCCGCGGTCGTCTTGCCGAGGCCTGGTAGCGCGTCGAGCACGACGGCGGGCTTCACCTTCTCCCCGTCTTGGCGGTTCGCGCCGGCGAGCTCTTCGAGCGTCTCGAACAATGCGTCGACCCCCGGGGTGCGGATCGGGCCGATGTTGGCGTGCCAGGTGGCACGGGCGTGGTCGTAGACGAGGCGGTCCCGGGATGCCATCGCCGCCAACGCTTCGGACCTGACCGACTTGGGGCGGCTCCGAGGCGGCGCGTCGGCCATGGCGAACCATCCCGCCTTGGTGGAGGGGTTCCAGTCGCGGTCGTCTTCGACCAGCGTCACGGCACCCTCGGCACTCACCGGATCACCCTGAACGCGTCGGCGTAGAACTGCTCGTCGCTCAACGCCGTGTCGTCGTCGAGGTCCTCTGGCCGGTCGTCGTCGCCCACGAGGACCATCTGTTCGGTGACGGCGGCGACGCTCGGCAGGGCCACCACCTCGGCCAACTCCTGCGACCCGGTCGCGGCCGCGAGGCGAGCTTGGCGTTGCTCGGAGGCCCGCAGGGCCAGACGCCGCTCGACCGGGTTGCGCACGAGGCCTGCGTCGAAGCGCTCCAGCAGCTCGGCCAAGGCCCGGCGCTCGTCGACGTGGCGGCCCGAGACAAGCGCCAGGCGCTTGGCGTACGCGAGCGTCTCGGCCGAGAACGGCACACCCACATCCGCGGCGTGCTCCCAGGTGAGGGTGTGCCAGGCGTTGTCGGCTGGGTCGCAGAAGTACACCTTGGAGATGTCGTCGGGGTCGAAGCGGACCGGCCACTTGCCGGCATGAAGCCCGGTGTGCGGGCTCGTGCGGTTGCGATAAGGGGTGAGGGACGGGCCGTTGTAGCGCAGCCCGTGGACCTCGACGCCGTAGTGCTGGACCGTCCGCCACGCGGTGGGCAAGAGGTCGAACACGAGGCCCGGATGGGAGGCAACCCGCAGCCGTCCGGTGCGGGCCAACCCCGCCTCGAACATCTCGGCCGGTGAGAGCTCCACACCCGGCGCGGCCGGCTCGGTCAGCCCCTCGTGGGGGCGGCGGTGGTAGATCGTCGCCGTCCACTCCCGGATGATCCGCTCCAGCTCGTCGACGAAGAAGTAGGCGCAGCCCTCGGGATCCGCCCCCCGGCTGTAGACGTCGGGGCCCTTGTAGCCGGGCAGCGCCACGAGCAGTCCTTCTCCGAGGGTCCGGAAGAACCGTTCGCAGGCGGCCTTGTCGGTCGGGGTGAGGGGGCGGGCCGGCTGGATCGAGATGCCCAGGCGCTCGCACACCGAGAGCAGGTGCTCGGAGAGGTAGATCTTGCCGTGGTCGACCACCAACGTCTCCGCCGCCACCCCCGGCAACCCTCCGCTTGCGTTTGCTCCCGGAGCGTTGGCGAAGCAGGCCCTCTCGGCGTCGACCACCACCACCTCGGGCACTCCGCCGTAGGGCAGAAGGCCCGAACCGGTCGTGCGCACAGAGTCCGGCGTCAACGTCTCGAACAGCACCACCGCCGCGTCCACCGCCTTGGTCGAGACCGCCGACAGGCGCAGCCCGCAGATGGACCGGGAGAACAGGTCCATCGCGATCGTGAGCTCGACGCCCACCCAACGCAGCGTGAGCGGCTCCATCGCGAACACGTCGAGGGGCGTCGTGTCCAACAACAGATACTCACCCGGCCGGGTCGCCCGCAGCCGGCCGTAGGCGCTCGACGGGCGGTTGGCGATCGAGCGCTTCTGCTTCGTCGCCCCGACGAAGGCGTTCGTGCCCCGGGTCAGCTCGGCGAGCACGGCGCGTGCCTTCTTCGGTCCGGGGGCCGGCACGACGCCGACGCCGTGCTCCACCTCCAACCGGGCCGCCACCCGGTCAATCAACAGCTGCTTGGTCGGGCGCGACGCCTCGACGTGCTCGGCCAGCACCGTGCGGCACATGTCCACCCAGCGGGCGTCCACCCCAGAGAACGGGTCGGACGGGTGTGCGGCCCTTCCGTCAAGAAGGCCGACCGGTCCCACCTCCCGGACCGCCGCTGCCCACCGCTCGACACTCCGTGAACCGATCCCGAGCTCGGCTGCCTTCGTCCGGTAGCGGTCCATGAGCGGAAGCGACGGGTCGTAGCCAGGTCGGGGTTCGCCCGGCTCGGCCAGATCGGCGCTGCCCGAGCGATAGCCGGTCAGCACCTCACGAACATGACCGAGACGCTCGGTCAGCTGCATTCGCTCTGCATCGGCCAGGTCGTCGAGCACCGAACCCATCGGCGCGGGCGCGCTATCGCTCGCGCCGATCACCTTCGTGGACTGATCGGCGAACAACGTCGCCGTGACCACTCGCTTGCACGCCCCTCGGGGCCCGGCGAGCACGACGCAGCCCGCTTCAATCGAGGTGACGGTCCACAGCTCGCCGTCATGGGCGAGGCGCGTCCCCACCTCGACCGTGACCGTCCAGGCGCTCATGCGGCGCGCTCCAGCATCGTGTCGGCGGATAGCGGAGCCGACAGATCCGTGCGCACCACGCCTCGCCACAACAGGTGCAACGCCGCGGCACGCGCGTCGTCACCTCGTTGCGGCCATGCCCGCTCGAGCTCGCCCAGCCTGACTGGCCCGACGAGGGTGTCGGACAGCGCCGCCACCAACGTCGGGTCGATCCGGGCGGGATCACGGTAGGCGGCCAGGAACCGCACGTTCGCCAGTTGCACCGCCGGCGCACCGCTCCAGATCTCGTGACGCCAGCCCCGCTCGGCGAACACCGTGCCGGCCCACCCCAACGCCTCGGCCACCTTCGGATCGGCGAGGCGGTCCTGCGGTTTGACGTTCACCACGCTCACCGCCCCCTCACGATCGAGCAGCAGGAAGTCAGGGACATGGTTGCGCTCCTTCCCGTTCACCGACGCGGTCAGGTAGAAGGGCTGCGCGGCGATCGAGGCCACCGAGGGGTCGAAGTCCGCGAGCAGCAACCGAGCCAGCTCGAGGCGGCTCTCGTAGACGACGTGGCGACTCGTCGTGGCCGACCAGTACCAGCCCGAGAAGTGCGTCTGGCCGTGATGCCACCGGAACGTCCGCCACGGCCGGCTCGTCGCCACCGCCGCAGGCGACACCGACGCCAGGTCCGAGTGAGTGACCTTCCCACTGCTGTCCCGGAACCTCACCCGAGCAGCGGTGGCGTTCATGGGTGCTACGAGGAACTGCGCTCCGCGGCCACGGCCCAACGGTAGTGCCGAACAACGAGAACTCCGGGGATTTCCACCGGCCGTTCGCCATCTTCGCGGCCCGCTCGCCACGCGTTCGCCAAGTAGACGACCCATTCGCCATCTTCACGGCATCCCTACAGGCGGCGCGCGCTGCTCAGCCGCCGCTGCCGGTCGAGATGTTGTTGGCGGCCGAGACGACCTTGGCCACGATGATCCCGACCGCGGTGAGCGCCAGCGCGGCGAGCAGCGCAGTGACGATCACCGTCTCGGTGGTGTAGCCGGCCTCCGGGTCAGCACGCAGCGCCTCCCACCGACTATGGAGGACGGTGAAGAGGTGGCGGAGGACGATCAGCTCTGTGAACATCGTGGGTGTCCTTTCATCAGTTGGTTCCTTTCTCTGTGTCTGACTGACTGGAGTGCGTGGGCGTTCGCGGAACCGACGCACTACTCACAGCGCGCCGAGGACCTTGACGACGGCGGGGTAGCCGAGGAAGAACAAGAACCCGGCGAAGAGCACCACGACCGGCAGCGCCATGCGCTCGGTGGCGGCCTGGTCCGCGGTCTCGGCCTCGGCCAGCTGGTGGGTGCGAAGCGACGTGGCCTTGGCGGCGAGGCTGGCGCGGACCTTCGCGCCTTCGGTGCCGGCCAGGGAGAGGGACGCGGCGAGCTCGCCCAGCTCGTCAACGCCGAGCCGCTGGCCGAGACGTCCGAGCGCGGCCCAGGGGGTCTCCCTGGCGAGGCGGGCCTGGTCGAGGGTCCGGCGCAGGGTGGTAAACGCCCAGCCGTTGCCGACCGACGCCGCGTCGGCAAGCGCGGTCTCGACCCCGCCGCCGCCGGCCAGGGCGACGACCACGAGGTCCAAGAAGCTCGAGAGCGCGTGGCGGAAGTCGGTGCGCCGCCGGGCGGCATCTCCTCGGATGCCGAGGTCGGGGAGGAAGAACCCGCCGGCCATGCACACGAGCGATCCCCACACCGGCACGACGAGCCCGAGGTGCACCCCGCCTGCCGCGAGCAGCACGGTGACCGCCGGGGCGACGAGGAGGCCGACCAGGGCGAGGGTGACCTTCTCGGCCAGGTGCCGCTCGGCACTCCGCCCGAGGACGGCCAAGTCCTGGCGGACCTTTCCCGCCACGAGCCACCGAGCGTCGCTGCGCTCGAGCAGGGTGGCGATGGGCCGGCCGAGGCGTGCGGCTATCCCGCCGTCAACCTCGGCAGCGAGAGGTGCGGGTTCGGGGACCCGGCGCAGCTGGGCGAGGGCCTGGGCGAGGCTCGGGCGGGGTGGGAACAGGCCCCGGACCACCAGCCACAGCCCCGCACCCACCCCCGCCCCGCAAATGAGCGCGGTCAGCAGACCGGGGCTCACGACCGGGACCCCGATCGAGACAGGGGCGCCGGGTCACCGACGGCAGCCCCGGTCGACCGGCCGGTGAGGATCCGTTCCAAGTTCGCCGGGCGGGTCATGCGAGAGAGCCACACGAACGACAGCGCGAACATCGCACCGACGAGGACCAGGACGAGCTGTCCGGTGAGCGTGTCGTAGGGGGCGAGGTAGCCGCGGTCGACGAGCGCCAGGCCGGCGACGAGCGCGCCGGTGGCCCCGACGATGACCTTGACCGACGTCCGGGACCGCGCCCTTCCGGTTTCGACTCGAAGGCGCATGGTGGCCTGGTCCCGCGCCGCCTGGGCGAGAGTGCCGAGCAGCTCGCCGAGGCGTTGGGCCTGGTGGTCGGCTGCAAGCACCAGGGCTGCGACGACGAGGTCGCAGGTCGGATCCCCCACCTCGTCCGCGAACGCCCGAAGTGCCGGGGCGAGCCGTTCGGAGTCGAGGCGCACCGCCAAGGTGGCGACCTCGGCCCGGATCGGGAGCGGGGCCAAAGGGGCCGTGGCGACGATGGCCTGCTCCAAGCCCGCGGCGCCGGCCATCGTGTCGCGCAGCATCTCCGCCCAGCCCGCCACCGCCTCGATCCGCCCCACGGCCGCCTGGTGGCGCCCTGCGCCGCCCAACAACCCCGGTGCGCCCCATCCCGCCAGGCCGGCCAGCACCGCCCCAACAGGCCACCCCGTCGCCGCGCCAACCACCACCGCCGCGCCGACCGCAAGGGCGAGGCGCAGGTTGGCCCGCTCCAGCTGGGGCCGTCCCACCTGGGCCCGCCCCACGCCGGCCCGCTGGAGGCGCCGGGTGGGCCGGGGTAGTTCCACGCCGCGCCAGCCGGCAACGACCAGCACCACCCCGAGACCCACCCCTGCGCCGAGGAGGCCCGCCAGCGCGCTCATGTCTCCCACCACCCCTCGGGCCGGTCCAACAGGCCCGGGTCGAAGCCGACCGAGACCAGCTGGTCCAAGGTGTCGTTTCGGACCGGCGCGCCGGGAACGGCCCGGCCGTCGGGTCCAGGCCGGAAGATCTCGTTGGAGACCACCATCGGGCCCTCCGCGTCGATCACCTCGCGCACCGAGGACACGAAGCGCTGCCCCTGGTGCTGGGCGATGTGGACGACGAAGTGCACCGCGTTCGCCACCAGCAGGTTCGTCGCCTCCAAGGGCAAGCGCTCGGGGGCCTGCACCGCGTAGGTGGCGAGCTTGGAGAACGCACCACGCGACGAGGACGCGTGCAGGGTGGCCATCGAGCCGTCGGTGCCCTGGCTCATCGCGTTCAAGAGCGCCAGGACTTCTTCTCCGCGGGCCTCGCCGACGATCACCCGGTCGGGCGACATGCGAAGCGCCCAGCGGACCAGCTCGGCCAGGCTGACGCCACCCTCGCCCTCGAGGTTCGGCTCTCGGGCCTCCAGGGCGACGACGTCGGGGTGCAGGTCGCCGAAGCGGTCCAGGCCGAGCTCGAGGGAGTCCTCGATGGTGACCAGACGCTCTGACGGTGGGATGTCGGCCGCCATCGCCCGAAGCAGCGTGGTCTTTCCCGCTCCGGTGCCCCCGCAGATGATCACCGACTTCCTTGCCAGCATCGCGGCGCGAAGGAACGCTCGAAGAGCCAGGTCGAGAGTGCCGAGGCGGACCAGGTCGTCGGGGGTGACCCGCAGGTAGCGGTGCCGGCGGATCGAGACGCACGGCCGGGCCGCGACGGCCATCAGCGCGAACAGCCGGGACCCGTCGGGCAGCTGTAACGACAGGCGCGGCGAGCCTCGGTCGAAGCGCCGTTCGCCGATCCCCACCCGTGCCGCCGCGCTGCGCAGCATCTCTTCGAGCTCGGCGTCGCTGACGGCGATCGGGGCCACCTGCTCCCGACGGCCATCGGCGTAGCGGACGAAGACCTGGTCGGCTCCATTCGCGTTGATGTTCTCGATGCCCGGGTCGTCCAAGAGGCGCTGCAGGCGGTCCAGGCGGAACAGCGCGTCGAAGACTGCCCGGGCGAGGGCGTCCTCTTCGTCTGGGGCGAGCAGCACGTCTTGGTCCCGTAGCGCCTTGGTGGCCCGGCGCTCCAGGGCGTCTGCGATCAGCTGGCGGCCGAGCGCCTGCTCGTCAGCTGGTCCGAGCGGGGAGCGTCCCCCAGCCGACAGCTCCCGCTCACGCTGGGACAGCGCGGCGAGGACCTCGGCCCGCAGTCCGGCCACCACCCCCGCGTCGGGGGTCACTGGTCCACGCTCACTGGTCCACCCTCATTGGGTCGCCTCCTCGGGGACGCTGCCGTTGGTATGCGGGCGGGTGTCGACCCGCCGGGCCGACAGCACCCGGCTGCCTATCGCCACCCGCCGGCCGGCGTGTGGCTGCTCGGTGAGCACCACGTCCTCGTCGTCCGGCTCGCCCGAGGACGCGTCCCGTGCGAGGTGCTCGGCGAGGGTGCGCGCGGCGCGCACGAGCGGGGCCATTCGTAGCCGCCGGTCCGACGCCCGATACGCAACAAGCGCGTCGGGGGTCCCCGGATCCCACGGCAGGTGCCCCAGGACCGCGAGACCCAATGCCTCGGCGATCTCGGCGTCGGGGTAGGGGCCGTCGCCGACGACCACGAGCCCGGTGCCCGGTCCTGCAGGGTGGGCGTCGATCCAGGAAGACAGCGCCTGCAGGTCCGCCAGGCGCCTCCGGCTGACCAGCACCGCCCTGTCCCCACGGGTCGCTCGGTTCGCACAGGTCGCTCGGTCTGCCCGGGCGGTCCGCTCGAAGATGCCGAGGACCACCGCAGTGTCGTCCAGCCGGCCGCAGTCCACTAGCACGTCCGCGTCGAGGTCGCCGAGCTGCCCGAGCAGCGTGGCCAGCATCCGAAGCGCGCTCTTGGCCTGGTCGCCCCGGGCCGGGCCGGCAAGGACGGAGGCGCCGCCTGGGAGCGTGCGGCAGTGCTCGAAGACGAGGGACGGCTCGGCGCCCCGGCGTGCCGCCGCCGCAAGCGACACGAGCCCCGGCTCTGGCGGCCACCCCGCCGATGCGGCCAGCGTCCCGCCGGCAGGGTCCGCCTCGACCACCAGCACCGGGCGCCCCTGTGGCTCGGTCCGCCTCGGCCACGTCGCCGCGAGGCCGAGGACGAGCGTCGTCACGCCAGAAGAGCGGACCGAACCGAACGCCGTGACCGTTCCCATCTCAGCTGCCTGTGCCCATGTCAGCTACCTGCGCCGATCTCGACCACCGACGCCTGGCCGGCTGCGGCGAGGGCGGCCACCTCGCCGGCGTCCCGGGACCCGACCGCCAGTGACAGCACGGTCGGCGCGCCTGAGTCGACCGGGGCGGCGTCGACCGCGAGCACCGTCGCTTGGACCGGGCTTCCGGCCGTGACCGACCCTGTGGCGCTCCCCGACGAGGCACCGGGGACCGGGACGACCTCGACACGATCACCGGGAGCAAGTGCGGGCGGGTAGGCACCGGCCTTCAACCCGACCGCCACCACGTCGGACCCAGACCCCACCGCGGGCGCCGAGCCGACCTCTGCGGCGGTGAGGAGCGACCCGGCGAGCAGCGACACCGCTGCCCGACGGCCGACCACGCTCCCCTCGGCACCCGTGGCCACGACCTCCAGGCCGCTGCCGGTCGACACCTTCGCCACTCGCAGGTCGGCTGCGGTGAGCACCTGGCCAGCGGCGACCGGCTGGGCGACGACGAGCACGTCCTCTCGGGTCCCGAGGTGCAGCGACGCGTCGGTGAAGGCGAGCGCGCAGCCCACCACGAGCAGCACCCCCACTACGACGAGGGGGAGCTGGCGGCGCCGGCCGAGGGTCGGGGACGGCAGCGTGCGGCGAGCGTCTGGTGGTTGCTGTCCGTTGCGCCGGGTTGCCGTCGCCACCTGTGCCATGACGCGCCTTTCTCTCAGTTGCTCCCCGACCCGGGGGTGTTGATCGCCTGGGACTCGGTCACCGTCACCGGGACTTGTGCGGCCGGTCCGGCCTGGACGCCGAGGGTCCCGCCACCCGGCGCGCCGCTCGCCGTCCAGGTGACCGACCAGAAGATCGTGGCGGTGACCGTGAAAGAGCCCGGATCGGGCCAGACATACGAGCAGTCGGTCGTCGCGTTCGGGGCAGCAGCGCTATACGGCGTGCCGGGTCCGTCGCAGGTGACCGAGGTGCCGTCACCCATGTCGAAGACCACCTCGGTCGGGACCGCGGTCGCCGTGGTCGTCACCGGGCCCGCCGTCGCCGACGCCGAGACCGCCCGCCACTGATCCGGGTTGATCCACAGCCACGACGCCACGCCGACCAGCTGGGGCGAGCCGTCAGGCGGGGCCATCTCGATCGTGGGTGAGGCGAGGCCGAGCTGCTTGGCGGCCTGCTCGGCCACGACCACCGGGGCGACCTGCACTGTCCCGGCAGCAGGGACCGCCCCGGTCACCCAGAACGGCGGCATCGGGTCGATCACGCCTGGGCCCCGGCAGTCGGGGAACACCCACTGGCCAGGCTCGGGTCCCCCGACCCCGAGTGCCGCGGTCGCCGACGGGCCACCGGCGCCGTAAGTGCAGCCATAGGGCTGGTTCGGGTTGGGCTTCCCCGCTGGCGGCGTGCTCTGCCCGTCTGTCGCCCACGAGCTGTTCTGCGGCGGGGTCCAGTAGGTATGGCCGGCTTGGACCGTGAGGGTGCCGCCGGAGGCCTGCACGCTCGAAACGTTGTTCTGCCCGTCGCCATCGGCCGCCCATGCCGGCGCAGCAACTGCGACGAGCACCAGCGCGCAGCCTGCCAAGAGCGCAAGGGCGATCAGGACCCGGGCGCGCATTTCCCGTCCGTCACGATCTGCTTGGCAACCTTCCACGTCCCGCCCGACAGCACCAGGGTCGCGGTCACCCCGTCGTTCTCGGGCGGGGTGACCGGTGGGACCGGCTTGCCGCTCGACGCGTAGACGAGCTCGTTCTCGCTGTAGGCGCAGTCGACGACCGTGGCTGAGGTCGACGAGAGCGCGCTGACCGTGGGGTGCAACGTCGTCGGGCCGCGTCCCACGATCCCGTCCCGCTGGTCGGCCAGCAGGTTCGCCTTCACGGACTGCAGCTGCGGATTGACCATGGTGGCAGCCAGAGCCGGGTCTTCGGGGTTCGCCGTTGCGAGGGCCTGCTCGAAGGCCGCCCAGCTCGCGCGGTAGGCGGCGAGCACGGCGGCAGCGGTCGCCGTTGTGGTCGTGCTCGTGGATGTCGAGGGAGGCGTCGACGAGGTCGCCGTGGACGACCGGACAGGTCGTTCCGTGGTGGAGGGCGACGCCGATCCGCTCCCGCCGCCACAGGCGGTCAGCGCCGATCCGGCGACGACGAAGCAAGCAACGACTCCGGCGGTGCGCTGCCAGCGGCTCCGAGGTGCGCCCGATCGATTGCGCCGGGCTCGGAGCTGCCTCTCGGTGTCTCGGACGCGCGCCTTGGTGCTGCCTTGCGGCCTACCCTTTCTTCTGGAGTTCTCCTTCATGTGATCGCCTTCACGTGACCGGCACCGTCCTCGACGCAGAGCTGGTGCACCGCCGCTGGCGGAAGCAACCCGAGGCACGCTCGCCAAGGAGGACTCTGCGGCGCACGGTGACACCGGCCCAATCTGACCGTAAATCCGCGGCGGGTCGCTTCGCCTGGTCCTGTCACTGATAGTCCTGGCAGTGCTAGTCCTCGCAGTGATAGGTGTGGGAGTCCTAGTCTTGGCAGTGCCAGGCGAGCGATAGGCTTTCTCGCATGCGGACCGCAGCGTCCGACCCCGCCGCCGAACGGCGGGCTGAGCTGGCCGAGTTCCTGCGCGCCCGGCGGGCGGACCTGCACCCAGAAGACCTCGGCCTCGACTCCTACCCCGTACGGCGCAACACCCCTGGGCTTCGCCGAGAAGAGGTCGCCGCAGCAGCCGGCGTCAGCCTCACCTGGTACACCCGCCTCGAACAAGGCCAACCCGGCATGCCGAGCATCCAGGTGATCGACGCCATCGCCCGGACGCTGCGACTCGACGACGAGTCCCACCGGCACCTGCGACGCCTCGCCGGGCTCCCCGTTCCCGAAGATGACCAGATGACAGGTGACGTCGACCCACAGCTCACCCGCCTGCTTCTGGCCATGGAGCCGGCACCAGCGTGCCTGCTCGACATCCACTTCGACTTCGTCGCCTGGAACCAGCCGTTCGACCGGCTCTGGCACCCGGGCGACCTGGCCGCCCGGCGCTGCAACCTCATGTGGCTCTACTTCGCAGACGGCACCACGACGGCCACCGTCGTCGGGCGAGAAGAGCGCGGCCGCCACCTCCTCGCCCAGTTCCACGAGGTCGCAGCCGAGCACCCCGGCGACCCTCGCTTCGGCGAGATCATCGACGAGCTCACCGAGCACAGCGAGCTGTTCCGCACCTGGTGGCCGAAGCGCCGCGTCGAGCAAGCCCTCACCACCCAGATCGCTCTTCGCCGACCGCATGTCGGTGTCATCCGGCTCGATGTCACCGAGCTGAAAGTGGCCGCCCACCCCTCGCTCACCCTCTGTGTCCAGGTGCCGCACCGCGCAGTGGACCAGGAGAAGGTGCGCGACCTCCTCGGGCAGGCCTGAGCTTCCCGGCACGGCGTTTCACGCCGCGGTACTGAAACCGTGGGCGGGCTGCGAGCCGCGGCGGCGTGGACCACCTGATCGAGGAGCGGTCGATCTGGCCCGTTCACCGTTTTTTTACCGCAGACGGGTCGATGTCCACCGCGCCGTTACCGCTGGATGGCTCATTCTTGGCCCATGGCTGATTTCCTTGCCGTTGTGGGCATCGTGGTCTTCGTCGCCCTGATGCTCGGGTTCGTCTGGGCACTGGACCGAGTATGAGCGCGGTCCAAGCGGTCCTCCTCGCCGTAGCCGTCGTGATGTTCGTCTACCTCGGCGTCGCGTTGTTCAAGCCGGAGTGGTTCTAGATGGGCTTCTTCTGGACCATCGCCACGCTCTTCGTGGCGCTCGCTATCACCTGGCGCTACCTAGGCTCATACATGGCCGCGGTCTTCGACGGCCGCGTCCACTTCCTCGGTTGGCTCGAGCGCCCGCTCTACCGAGCCCTTGGCACCAGCCCCGAGCACGAGCAGACCTGGAAGCGCTACGCGGTCTCGCTGATCATCTTCTCGGGCGTGTCGCTCGGCCTCACCTACCTCATCTTGCGCATCCAGGGATCGCTGCCGCTCAACCCCCAGCACCTGGGCGCGGTGAGCCCCGCGCTCAGCTTCAACACCGGCGTCTCGTTCCTCACGAACACGAACTGGCAGGCGTATGGGGGTGAGACGACGATGTCGTACTTCTCCCAGATGGGGGCGCTCACCGTCCAGCAGTTCGTCTCGCCGGCAGTAGGCATCGTCGCCGCGGTCGTCTTGGTGCGCGGCTTCTCCCGGCGGAGCTCCTCCACCGTCGGGAACTTCTGGGTCGACCTCACCCGGTGCCTCTTCTACATCCTCTTGCCGATCGCCTTCATCGCCGGGATCATCTTCGTCGGCCAGGGCGCGGTGGAGACCCTGGCGGGGACGGCAACCATCCACGACGTCCTCAACGGCGTCAGCCAGACGATCGCCCGCGGGCCGATCGGGTTCATGGAGGCAATCAAGCAGCTCGGCACGAACGGCGGCGGCTTCTTGGACCAGAACAGCGCGACGCCCTTCGAGAACCCGACCGCGCTCACGAACTGGCTGTCGATCTACCTCCTCTTGTCGATCCCCTTCTCGCTCACCTACACCTTCGGGAAGATGGTCGGCAGCATCCGCCACGGAGCGACCCTGCTGGTGGCGATGCTCGTCATCTTCGGTTCGTTCCTCACCATCGGGACCTACGCCGAGCACCAGCCGAACCCGGCGGTGGCCGCCGCGGGCGTAGTGCACCAGCCGACGGGGAACATGGAGGGCAAGGAAGTGCGCTTCGGCGACACGTCAACCGCCCTGTTCGGAGTGGCCTCGACCCAGACCTCGACCGGATCCGCGGACGCCTCGTATGACTCGTTCAACCCGATGGGCGGCTTCGCGCTGCTCGGCGGGATGATGATGGGCGAGGTCTCTCCCGGTGGGACGGGGAGCGGCCTCTACACGATCTTGCTCATGGCCATCATCGCGGTCTTCATCGGCGGTCTGATGATCGGGCGAACGCCCGAGTACCTTGGCAAGAGGATCCAGGCCAAGGAGATCAAGCTCGCCGGCCTCGGGGTCCTCGCGATGCCGATGATTGTGCTCACCTTGACGGGCATCGCGGTATCGATCCATGCCGGACGGGCCGGCCCGCTCAACGCCGGACCGCACGGGTTCTCCGAGATCCTGTACGCGTTCGTCTCACAGGGCAACAACAACGGATCGGCGTTCGGCGGCATCAGTGCGAACACGGCCTTCTACAACATCGCCGGCGCGATCGACATGCTGGTTGGCCGCTTCGGGGTGATGATCCCCGTTCTCGCGCTCGGTGGTGCCCTTGCCGCCAAGAACGTCGTTCCCGCGGGGCTCGGCACGTTCCGCACGGACAACACGATGTTCGTCGGGCTGGTCGTGGGTGTGATCGTGATCGTCGGCGGGCTCACCTTCTTCCCCGCCATGTCCCTTGGCCCGATCGTCGAGCAGCTCTCTCATGGGAAGTTCTTCTGATGCACCTCTTTCGCCCCGCGACACCCTCCACCCCCGACAGCGACATGCGCGACGACGAGCGCTACGGCACGTTCCGCCGAGTCCTGGTCCCTGTCGACACATTCGAGATGTCGGTCAACGCCCTGCGGCTGGCTGCCCGCACCGGTCGGGCGGCCGGTGGACGGCTGCGCCTCGTCCATGTGCGCGTGTGGGACCCCCCCGCGCCGAGGGGCGGGGGACTGTTCTACCCCGAGACGAGCGAAGAGGCCACGGCTCTCCTCGACAAGGCTATGAGCTACGTATGGAACTTCGGCGTCGACGCAAGCGGGATCGTCGTGGAAGCACCACGACCCTCGGTCGGCGCCGCGATTCTCGCCGAAGCATCTCGGTGGGCCGCTGACGTGATCGTGCTCACCGCCCGCCCTCGACGTTTCATCACCCTTGGAGTGTGGGACAAGGCAACCCGCCAAGTCATGCAGACGGCAGCGTGCCCCGTGCTCGTCGTGCACCCGGGCCGGCCATGACCGACCCATGCGCTCCGATGCCCGGATCCCCATGCGGCCACCGTCGCGTGGCGCGACCGAGTCGTGTTCGGGGTCCCGGGCCGACGTGTTCCTTTGCTCTCCAGGAGGTGCTGTTGCATGGCTGGCGTTGACAAGCTCGGACTGGCCCTGCCCGCTGACCCGTCGCCGGGCCCCGAGCACACCCGTGGCGTGAGTCGACGCGTCGGCTTGTTCGACCGGGGGATCCTCGCCCAGGCATTCGCCGACTCCTTCAAGAAGCTTGCTCCGCGGGTGCAGGTGAAGAACCCGGTCATGTTCGTCGTCTTCGTCGGCATGGTCATCACCTTCATCGAAGCCGTGGCCCACCCGGGGATCTTCACCTGGTCGATCACGATCTGGCTCTTCCTCACCGTGATCTTCGCGAACTTCGCGGAGGCGATGGCCGAGGGTCGGGG
>JAJYWG010000520.1 GCA_021791615.1 Actinomycetes bacterium | reverse complement strand
CATCCTGGTCGAGTCCCTGTCGCCGCTCGCGGTGGTGGCCGCCTTGGGGCTCGCGGCCGGCGCCGCCGGCGCGGCGCTCTTCTGGCCTCTCGTCATGAGCCAGGCCACCCGCCAGGCGACGCGGGCTACCAGCGCGGTCGTGGCCTTCACCGC
Source organism: Actinomycetes bacterium (assembly GCA_021791615.1). The sequence continues at coordinate 18,112 of JAJYWG010000520.1, read as the reverse complement.
TTCGGGGTACGTGGGTTGGGTGGCCGGCGCGCCGGTGGTCGGCTGGGTGTCGGACACCTGGGGACCGTCCCGGGGGCTCCAACTGCTCGCCGCTCTCGCGCTCGCGGTCGTGGCGGCCTCGCTCGCCGGGCGCGCCCGCCGTGGCGCCACGACCGGGGCGAGGTAGATTCGCCGTCACCGGCACCGTGCCGGCTCCCACCGACATGATCCTCCCCCGCATCGAGACCCCCGACGACCTGCGAACGCTCGACCACGCCGAGCTGGCCCAGCTCGCGACCGAGATCCGGGCGTTCATCGTCGAGACGGTCACCGCCACGGGCGGCCACCTCGGGTCCAACCTCGGCGTCGTCGAGCTCACCTTGTCGCTCCACCGGGTGTTCCGCTCGCCGCGCGACGCGATCCTGTGGGACACCGGCCACCAGGCGTACGTGCACAAGCTGGTCACCGGGCGCCGCTACGGGTTCCGCCAGCTCCGCCAAGCCGGCGGCCTGTCGGGCTACCCGAACCGGGCCGAGTCCGAGCACGACTGGATCGAGAACAGCCACGCGTCGACCGTGCTCTCCTACGCCCACGGCCTGGCCACCGCCTTCGAGCTCGAAGGAGAGGCCGCCGGCCGGGGCGGCGACCGCAGGGTCGTCGCCGTCGTGGGCGACGGTGCCCTCACCGGGGGGATGGCCTACGAGGCGCTCAACAACCTCGGGCACTCGGGCCGGCGGGTGGTGGTAGTCCTGAACGACAACGGCCGTTCCTACGCCCCGACGGTCTCCCAGCTCTCGCGCAGCATGACCTCCCTACGCCTGCACCCGGGCTACGTGCAGACCAGAGAGCGCATCCGATCGCTGCTGCGCGACATCCCCGGGGTGGGCGACATGGCCTACTCGGGGGTCCACGGGCTCACGAGCGCCCTGCGCGAGGTGGTGTCGCCGCACACCTTCTTCGAGGCGCTCGGGGTGCGCTACGCCGGGCCGATCGACGGCCACGACTTCGCCCAGATGGAGCAGGCCTTCACCCACGCCTCCGAGTGGGACGGACCGATCGTCGTCCACGTGCTCACCCAGAAGGGACGGGGCTACGGCCCTGCCGAAGACGACGAGATCCAGCGCCTCCACGACGTCGGCGCCCCGAGGCGCGCTGTGGCGGCGCCGGCCGAGGCTCACGGGGACCGCGGCGAAGCGCCGGCCGCGACCTACACCGAGGCATTCACCCGCGCCCTGGTGCGCGCCGCCGAGGCGCGGCCCGACGTCGTGGCGCTCACCGCGGCCATGCCCGGGCCCACCGGCCTCCTGCCTTTCCAGGCCCGGTTCCCCGAGCGCTGCTTCGACGTCGGGATCGCCGAGCAGCACGAGGTGACGGCGGCGGCCGGGATGGCCATGGGGGGCCTGCACCCGGTGGTGGCTGTCTACGCGACGTTCTTCTCCCGGGCCTTCGACCAGGCCCATCTCGACGTGGGTCTCCACCGCCTGCCGGTCGTCTTCGCCCTCGACCGGGCCGGGATCACCGGGGACAACGGCCCGAGCCACCATGGCGTGATGGACCTCGCACTCACCCTCTCGGTCCCGGGGATGACCGTCTTTGCCCCGTCGTCGGCAGAGGACCTCGAGGCGATGCTGGCGACGGCCCTCGACCTGCCCGGCCCCGCATCGATCCGCTTCCCCAAGACCCCGCCTCGCCACGTGGCGCCCGACCAGGTCGGCCTGGGCCTGGAGGCCCGGCGGGTGCGGACCGGGGAGGGCACGGTGTGCCTGCTCGGCGTGGGCAAGCTGGTGTCCGCCTGCGAAGAGGCCGCGGCACTGCTCGCGGCCGAGGGCGTGGAGGCCACGGTCTGGGACGTGCGGGTGGTGAGCCCCCCGGACCCCGCGATGCTCGACGACGCAGTCCGCCACCGCCTGGTCGTGACCGTCGAGGACGGTGTCCGGGTCGGGGGTGCGGGGACCTTCCTCGGCGACGCGCTCGGCTCGGCCGCCGAAGCCGCCGGGGTGCCGGCCCCGCCGGTCGTCACGCTGGGCATCGGGCGCGAGTTCATCGCCCAAGGCGAGGTGGACGACATCCTGGCCGCGCTCGGTCTCGACGGCCCTGGGATCGCCGGCTCGGTCCGCCGGGCGCTCGCCCGCAGCCGTTCTCTACAGTAGGGGTCGCCGGCGCCGGCGCGGCGCTCCGAACAACGAGGAGGACACGACCATGGGGCTCTTCCAACGAGCGCACGAGATCATGGAGGCCAAGGCCAACACGGCCCTGGACAAAGCAGAGAACCCGAACGAGATGCTCGATCTCTCCTACGAGAAGATGCTCGAGCAGATCACCCAGGTGCGCCGGGCGCTCGTGGACATCGCCGCGTCCAAGAAGCAGCTCGAGCTCCAAGAGACCCAGCTCCAGCACACCGTGGACCACCTCCAGGACCAGGCCAAGGCGGCGCTCGCCGCCAACCGGGAGGACCTGGCCAAAGAGGCCCTCTCGCGCAAGGCGGCCGCGCAGCAGCAGATCGACGCCATGGAGCCCCAGCACCAGCAGCTCGCGGACCAAGAGGACAAGCTGACCGCGACCCTCACCGCCCTGCAGAACCGGGTGAACTCCTTCCGCACGCAGAAGGAGACGATGAAGGCCCAGTACACCGCCGCCAAGGCGTCGGCGTCGGTCGACGAGAGCGTGGCGGGGATCTCGTCCACCATCGGGGACTCGGGCGCCGCGCTCCAGAGGGCCCAGGACAAGATCGCCAACATGCAGGCCCGCTCCGGTGCGCTCGACGAGCTGCTCCAGTCAGGTGTCCTCGAGGACGTGGGCGGCGGCGGCGACGACATCCAAAAGGAGCTCGACCAGGTCGGCCAGCAGTCCCAGGTGGACGACGAGCTGGCCGCTCTCAAGGCCCAGCTCGGCACCGGCGCCTCGGCGCCCGACGCCCTGGCTGCAGGCGGGGGGGACAGCGGGGCGTCCTGACCCGGTCCGGCTCCGGCTCGCTCGGACCAACCGGTCCAACCGGACGGCCGGGCCCCCCGGAGCCCTCAGCCCCGGTTCGCCCCTTCGGCCCGGACCCGGTCGTTCACCGCGTAGTAGGCCTCGATCGACTCCCCGGCGTCGCCCCAGAACCCCTCCAGCACGTCGTAGGCCATCTGGCCGCGTTCGACGTAGTGGTTGTTCACGTCGGTGATCTCGAGCTCGCCGCGGCCCGAGGGCTCGAGCCTCGTGATGACCTCGAACACCTCGGGGTCGTAGCAGTAGATCCCGGTCACCCCGAAGTGCGAGGGGGGGACCTCGGGCTTCTCCACGATGCGGACCACCTTGCCCGAGCCGTCCAGCTCGGGCACGCCCAGGTGCCGGAGGTGCTCGACCTCCTCGACGGGTGACAGCAGGATGCGGGCACCGATCGGGCGGTCGGCGAACGCCTCGACCATGGGGCGGATCGACCCGCCGACCACGTTGTCGGCGAGCATGACCAGCACCGGTTCGCCGTCGGCGAAGCGTTCGGCCAGCCCGAGCGCCTCGGCGATGCCGCCTGGGCGCTCCTGGTAGGCGTAGGAGAGGCGGTCGATCCCGAACTCGTGCCCGCTCCCGAGCAGGCGGAGAAATTCTCCTGCGTGGGTGCCGCCGGTGACGAGCATGATCTCGGTGATCCCGGCCTTCACGACGGCCTCGATCGACCACTGGATCATCGGCCGGTCGTAGATCGGCAGGAGGTGCTTGTTGGTGATCCGGGTGAGCGGATGCAGGCGCGAGCCGGTCCCCCCGGCCAGCAGGATGCCTCTCATCGGCCCCACCCTAGGGCAACACCCGGTGCTCAGTCGAAGGTGAGGACGCCGCGGGCCACCCGCCCGGCGTGCATCTCGTCCACCACCTCGCCGAAGGAGGCGAGCGGGCGGGTGAGGGTCACCAGCTCGTCCAAGAGGAGCCGGCCGGACAGGTAGAGATCGACCATGAGCGGGATGTCGTGGTGGGGGCGCGCCGACCCGTAGCGGTTCCCGAGGAGCCCCCGGTCCACGTAGGCGAGCGCGTTCACGTCGACGGCCACCTCGCTGCCCCGCGGCGGGATGCCGATCGCCACCGCCGTCCCACCCCAGTCGAGCGAGTCCAGGGCGCTTCGCAGCACGGCCGGGTGGCCGACGCAGTCGAAGGCCCACGTGACCCCGCCGGTCGGGCTGAGCGCGCCCGACGCACGGTCCCGGTCGGCCGGGACGAGCGCCCGCACCTGCTCGGCGGCGTCGCCGGCCGACGCGTCGACGAAGTCGGTGGCGCCGAACCGGACGGCCAGCTCCTGTTTGGCGGCGACGGTGTCCACGCCGATGATCCGCGTGGCCCCGGCGATCCGCAGGCCCTGGATCACGTTCAAGCCGACACCGCCCACGCCGAACACCGCCGCCGTCTCCCCCGGGCGCACCCGGGCCCTGTTCAGCACGGCTCCCACCCCGGTGAGGACCCCGCAGCCGATGAGGCACGCGGAGGTGAGCGGCACGTCGGCGGGGATGCGGACCGCCTGGACCTCCTGGACGACCGTCGACTCGGCGAAGACCGACGCGGCTGCGAAGTTGTACGCCGGCTTTCCCTCGAAGGTGAAGGGGGTCGACACGTTGCCGAGAGACCGGCGGCACCAGGTCGGGTGCCCGGTGCTGCACGCCCGGCACGTGCCGCAGCTCGCCAGGGTGGCGATGACCACGTGGTCGCCGGGCTTGACCGAGCGCACCTCGCTGCCTACCGCTTCGACCTCGCCGGCTCCCTCGTGGCCGAGCACGACCGGAGGCGGGTAGGGGATCGTCCCGTCGACGACCGAGAGGTCCGAATGGCAGACCCCCGCGGCGGCGATGCGGACCCGCACCTCCTTCGGGCCGGGGTCGCGGACCTCCAGTGCGTCGGTGACCCGGGCTCGGGCTCCGTCGAAGACAATCCCTCTCATCGGCTTTCTCTCCTCTCGTAGACCTCGGTCCCAGGCGCCGGCGAGGCGGCGAGCGCTCGTAGCTCTCGCTTCAGCACCTTGCCCGAGGCGTTCATCGGCAGCTCGGCCACCACGAGGGCCGTACGCGGCGCCTTGTAGTTCGCCATCTCCCCTGCGGCCCAGTCGAGCACGCGGAGGGCGAAGGACTGCGGCGCCTCACCTTCGGGGGGGCCCACCAGGACGGCGCACCCCACCTCCCCGAGACGCCCGTCGGGGACCCCGACCACCGCCACCCCGGTCACGCCCGGGCAGCGGCGCAGGGCGGCCTCCACCTCGGCCGGGTAGGCGTTGAACCCCCCGACCACGTACATGTCCTTCAGCCGGTCGGTGACCGCGACGTTCCCCTCGCGGTCCATCACGCCGATGTCGCCGGTGTGCAGCCAGCCCGCGGCGTCGATGGCCTCGGCGGTGGCACCCGGGTCGTCCCAGTAGCCCGGCGTCACGGTGTAGCCGCGCACCACGATCTCCCCGGCCTGCCCGGCAGGGAGCGGCTCGCCCGGCGGTGCCGCGGACGCGTCGGGATCGATGCCGACGATCCGGACCTCGAGGCCCGGGATGGCACGGCCCGAAGTCCCGGCCACCACCTCTGGCGGATCGCTCCTGCGGCACATCGTGACCGTGCCGCAGGACTCGGTGAGGCCGTAGGCGGTGAGCACGGTCTCGAAGCCGAGGTCGGCTGCCATCGCCCGCACGAGCTCGACCGGCACGACCGACGCGCCGGTCACCCCGAGCCGCAGGGAGGAGAGGTCGCGGCCGGCCCGATCGGGAGCGGCCAGCAGCGACTGGTAGAGCGAGGGGGGGCCGGGCAGCACGCTGATGCGCTCCGCCTCGATGCGATCGAGGACCCGGCGGGGATCAAACACCGCCTCTGGATGGACCGTGGCGCCGGTGATGAGGGAGGCGAGGAGGCCGGCTTTGTACCCGAAGGTGTGGAAGAACGGGTTCACCACCAGGTAGCGATCTCCCTGGCGCAGTCCGACGATGGATGCCCAGGTTCCGAACGTCCGCAGCGTCTGGGCATGGGTGCTCATGGCACCCTTGGGTCGACCGGTCGTGCCCGAGGTGAAGATGAGGTCCGAGAGGTCGCCGGGACCGACCGACGCCGCGCGCGCGGCCGCCTCCTCTGCGGTCACACCGGCACCGGCGGCGAGGTAGTCGTCCAGGCGGAGCAGGTCGATCCCCGCCGCACCGAGCCCGGCGTCCGCCGAGGCGGCCTCCCCCTCCAGGACCACCACCTCACGCAGCTCGCTCCCCAGGTCTTCCGGGGCGAGGAGCGCCGGGTAGTCGATGCCGAGGAAGCCCCGCACGGTGCACAGCGTCCGCACACCGGCCGTTCGCAGGATGTACGCGGCCTCGGCACCTTTGAACCGGGTGTTCAGGGGAACGAGCACCGCCCCGGCCCCGAGGGTCCCGAGTGCGGCCACGGCCCACGAGGCGCTGTTCGGCGCCCAGATGGCGACCCGGTCGCCGCGGGCCACCCCCCTCCCCATGAGCGCCCGCGTGAGCTGCTCGGCGCGGGTGGCCAGCTCGGCGAATGACCATCGGATGCCGGCTGCCGGATCGACGAGCGCGTCGGCCTCGGGGATGCGCTCCGCCACGTCGCCCAGCAGGCGGGGGACGGTCCCCCAGCGCAGGTCCGCCCTCGGGTCCTCGTCGTCGACGGTGTCGACCTCGGTCCCGCCCGCGGCCCCGCCCTCATGCCCGCCCGCCGGCGGTCCGGCCTTCACGGGTGCTGGCTCGACACCGAGACGACCTCGCCGCTCATGTAGGACGAGTAGTCGCTCGCCAGGAACACGATCACGTTGGCCACCTCCCAGGTCTCGGCACCGCGCCCGAACAGCTCGCGTCCGCGCAGGACGGCCAGGTCCTCGTCGGGGATCGCCCGGTTCAAGAACGGGTGCTCGGCCAAGCTCGGCGACACCGCGTTGACCCGCACGCCTGCGGGTGCAGCCTCTGCTGCCGCGCAGCGGGTGAGGGCCATCACCCCGGCTTTTGCCGCTGAGTAGTGGGCCTGGCCCGGTTGGCCGCGCCAGGCCAGCACCGAGGCGTTGTTCACGATCACCCCCGCACCGCGGGGCACGAGGTGACCGAGCGCCGCCCGGGTGCAGCGGAACGTCCCGGTCAACGTGACGTCGAGGACCCGGTGCCACTGGTCGTCGGTCATCTCCAGCAGCGGCACGGTCCCCCCGAGGCCGGCGTTGTGGACCGCCACGTCGAACTTCCCGTGGCGCTCGACGGCCGTCCGGTAGAGGCGCTGGACGTCGGCTTCGGAGGTCACGTCGCACGGGACGCCGAGGACCTCGGTGCCCGCCAGGGCCGACAGCTCGGCCGCCGCCTCGGCCAGCCGGCGCTCGTGGGCGTCGGAGACCACCACCGTCGCCCCCTCCTCGACGCACCGCTTCGCCGTGGCGAACCCGATGCCGGTGCCGGCCGCCGCCGTCACGACGACCACCCGGTCGGCCAGGAGCCCGTGCCCGGCGGGAGGCGGCGGGACCGGGGTGGGGGGATGGGGCTGGGTGAGGCTCATCGTGCTCCTTCGTGGTCGGGACGGGGGTCTGGGCGGGGGTCTGGGCGGGGGTCTGGGTGCTGGTCTCGGTGCCGCTCGGGACGGGGGTCTGGGTGCTGGTCCAGGTGCCGCTCGGGACGGGGGTCTGGGTGCTGGTCCAGGTGCCGCTCGGGACGGGGCTCGGGACGGGGCTCGGGTGGCAGGCCGAGGACCCGCTCACCGATGATGTTCTTCTGGATCTGGTCCGAACCCCCGTAGATGGTCTCGGCCCTGGAGAACAGGAACGTCCGCTGGAAGTCGCCGAGCCCGTAGGGAGCCTCCTCCACCACCATGGACGAGGCACCGCCGGCATCCATCGCCAGCTCGCCGAGCCGGCGATGCCACCCTCCCCAGAACAGCTTGGCGATGGACGCTTCGGGCGGGGCCACCGGGCCGTCGATCCCCGACAGGCTCCGCAGCGTGTTCCAGCGCATGATGCACAGCTCGCCGTAGGCCTGGGCCAGGCGCTGGCGGAGCACGGGGTCCACACGCCCGCCGTCGCCGGTGGAGCGCCCCGAGCCGTCGCCGGGCCGACCCGTGCGCTGGGCTGCTCGCTCTTGGGTCGCCTGCACCAGTCGTTCCAGCTCGCGGCGGAAGCCGAGCTGATGGCCGAGGAGCGCGACTCCCCGCTCGAATGCCAGAGTCGCCAGGGCCACCCGCCAGCCGTCTCCGACGGCGCCCACCACGTTGTCCCGGGAGGTTCGCGCCCCGTCGAAGAACACCTCGTTGAACTCCGAGGTGCCGGTGAGCTGGCGGATCGGCCGGACCTCCACCCCGGGCTGGTCCATGGGCACGAGCAGGTACGACAGCCCGCGATGGCGGGCAGAGCCGGGGTCGGTGCGGCAGACCACGAAGCACCAGTCGGCCTGGTGCGCGAGCGACGTCCAGACCTTCTGGCCGGTCACGATCCACTGGTCCCCGTCGAGGACCGCCCGAGTGCTCACATTGGCCAGGTCGCTGCCGGCGTCGGGCTCGGAGTACCCCTGGCACCACAGCTCGGTTCCCTGGCGGATGGGCGGCAGGTACCTGGCCTGCTGCTCGGGGGTGCCGAAATGGATCAGCGTCGGCCCGAGCAGCCCCTCGCCCAGGATGCTGACCCGTCCCGGCGCTCCGGCCCGGACGTACTCTTCGCTCCAGATCACCTGCTGGGCGATGGTGGCCCCCCGGCCTCCGTGCTCCGGTGGCCACCCGATGCAGGTCCAGTTGCCTTTGGCGAGCTCGAGCTCCCAGCGCCTGCGGACCTCGAAACCGTACGTCTCGTCCCCTGATCCCCCACGCCCTCCCAGGGCTGCGTACTCCCCCACGACGTGCTGCTCGAGCCAGCTCCGGACCTCCTGGCGGAACGCCGCGTCCTCGGGCCGGTCGATCAGGTCCATCGCCTTGCCTCTCGGCCGAGAGCGCGCCGGGAGCGAGCCGGCCCAGGATGCGAGGCGGGACGGGAACGGGGCACCGCCCGGTAGGATACCGAACACGCCCGCCTCGTTTCTGACGGTGTGTCAGGCATTGGAGAGGTGCCCCGTGGAGTGCTGTGCACACCCGCCGCTCGGCACTTGGCACTTGGTACTTGGTACTTGGCACTGGGCACTGGGCACTGGGCACTCAGCACCCGGCGGGAGCAGGCTGGTCGCGAATCGCTCGAGCGATCCAGCGGGGAGAAGAGGAGATCGAGAATGGCCCCGGAGATGCCCACGACCGACGACGAGTGGCGCCGGCGCCTGACAGCCGACCGCTACCGAGTCCTGCGTGAGAGCGCGACCGAGCCGCCGTGGACGGGCGACCTCCTCCACGTGGACGCCGACGGCGTCTTCCGGTGCGCCGGGTGCGGCGCCGAGCTGTTCTCGAGCCGGGCCAAGTTCGACTCAGGCTCCGGCTGGCCGAGCTTCGACCGGGCGCTGCACTCGGACGCGATCGTGGAATCGACCGACCGCAGCCACTTCATGACGCGCGTGGAGATCAGATGTGCCCGCTGCGGCGGCCACCTCGGCCACGTCTTCCCCGACGGCCCGACCGAGACCGGCCAGCGCTACTGCGTGAACTCACTCGCAATGGAGTTCGATGCCGGCGAGGGCTCGGCGGGGCCGCCCGGAGAGGGCTCAGAGGGCTCAGAGGGCTCGGCGGGCTCGGCGGGCTCGGCGGGAGACGCTCTCAGCGGGTGAGCGCCCGCTCTGCCACCTCGAAGACCTCGGCCATGCGGTCGGCATCGACGCTGCGGCCGAGTCGGGCCAACAGCCTCTCCGCCAGGGCCAAAGCGGCGCAGATCTCGAACACCTCCGCTTTGTCGTAGGACACTCGCGGCGAAAACCGGACGGGCGGCGCCGGTGCGTGTTGTGACACTGGCGCGTTCGGTGGCGCTGGCGCGTCAAGTGGCGCCTGCGTTGCCGCGCTCATGCCTCGACCGCGACCCCGTCGCTGCTCTCCTCATCCACCCGGGCCGGGCCCGGCGTGCCAGCCGCATCCACTCCGCTCCCGTCGGAGGCCGCCCGGCGCTCGGTGCGCTGCACCTCGGCGGTAGCGAACCGCAGGCTGGGCCCGATCTCCTCGGCGACGATCTCCACTTTCGAGCGGCGCTCACCCTCTTCGGTCTCCCAGGTGCGCTGCTCCAGGCGCCCGGTCACCATGACCCTCATGCCCTTGGCCAAGCTCAGCGCCGCGTTCTCGGCCAGCTCACGCCAGCAGACGACGTCGAAGAACGAGGTGCTCTCCTCCCATTCCTTGGTCTCACGGTCCTGCCATCTCCTGTTCACCGCCACGCCGAGGACGGTCGACGCATGCCCCTCTCGGGTGTACCGGATCTCGGGTTCTCTGGTGAGGTTCCCGGTGACCGTCGTGGTGTTGCTCATCACTGCTCCTCTCGCTCGTCGTCACGGGCAACTGCCCGGCGCGAGAGAGATTGGCAGGGTCGACTTGCCGGAGACCTATCCGCGGGCCTCACACAACTGCGAACACGGGGTCCTTGCGTCGGTCGTGAGGAAAAGCAGGATCTCGACTGTCTTCGGCTATGACCCGGCGCGCTCGAGCGCGTTCCTCGCCGCGGCGAACATGGCGGCGTTAGCCGCCGCGGCCGGCGGAAGCAGCTCGGAGACGTTCGAGAACCCGTGAGCCAGACCGGCAAAGCAGCGGTGCTCCACGTCCCCCCCGGATGCCGCCATCCGCTCGGCGTACTCCCGGCCCTCGTCGCGAAGCGGATCGAGCTCGGCGGTGCCGACGTATGCCGGCGGCAGTCCCGACAGGTCCTCGGCACGCAAGGGAGCGCACCAGGGATCGGTGCGCCGGGCCGGGTCCGCGACGTAGAGGTCCCAGTACCACTGCATGTGGGTCCGCGTGAGGAAGAAGCACTCGTCTGGCTCTCGATAGGAGGGCCGCTCCAAGTCGCAGTCAGTCACCGGGCAGATGAGGAGCTGATAGGCAAGATCTGGTCCACGCTCCTCGCGAGCCCGCAGCGCGGTGACGGCGGCCAGGTTGCCCCCGGCACTGTCACCAGCGACAGCCACGCGGCCCGGATCGGCACCGAGCTCGGCCGCATGTTGGGCGACGTAGCACGTCGCCGCCCAGGCATCGTGCACGGCGGCTGGAAAGGGATGCTCGGGCGCAAGCCGGTAGTCCACCGACACCACGACAGCACCGACCGCGTTGGACAGCTCCCTCACAAGATGGTCATGGGTCTCCAGGCCACCCAACACCCATCCTCCGCCGTGGAAGTACACGACGACCGGCAAATTCGGCTCGTGGCGGACGGACGCCCGGGCGTCGGCCTGGACCCCGAGAGGCCACACGATCCTCACCCGCATCGGCCCGCCGTCGCCGTCTTCGATGAGGCGTGTCTCCACCCGCCCGACCTCGGGCGGTGCGCCCAGGTCCGGGAGCGCCTCGACCGCCCGGCGAGCATCGCCCACGTCGGTGACCCCACCGCCGAGGTCCGGCCAGAGACCCCGCATCGCCATGATCACGGTGCGCGTCTGGGGGTCAAGCTCATCCACGCTGCACCACGCTATCGAGTGGTCGGTGGGAGCGCCTGCCCTCCAGGGCGCTGCACTGCCGTGAGCGGCCATGCCGTGTCACCGCTGGACGCCGATGACGGCGAGCGCGGCCGTCCTCACTCGGTCGTGATGGCAGCCAGGACGTCGACCCTGGCGGCGCTACGGGCGGGAACGAGCGCGGCGACCACGCCGGCCAGAGCGGCAACGACGACAAAGAGCACGAGCTCGACGACGGGCACCGAGAACAGATTGACGCCGTCGGAGCGAATGGCGTCAACCACCACCCAGCCGAACACGATCCCAAGAACGATCCCGAGGATCGTCCCGATGAGCGCAACCACGACCGCCTCCCAACGGATCGCCGCCCTGAGCTGGCGCCGGGACAGCCCAAGGGCGCGCAGCAGCCCGATCTCGCGTCGGCGCTCGATGACCGAAAGCGCCAGGGTGTTCACGATCCCAAAGAGAGCGATGACCACCGCCAGACCAAGCAGGGCAGTCACCACGCCGATGAGCTGCTGGAACTGCTTGTTCTGCGAGTTGATGAAGGAAGCTTTGGTCCTGACTTTCACTTGGGGAAATGTCGCCAAGACGCGAGACATCGCCCGCTCAGCCACCGCGAGAGAGGTCCCCGGGACAACGCGGACCAGCACTCGCTGGACCGAGGGCGCGCTCTGGGGAAACAGGTGCGCGAGGCCGGAGGTGGTGAACAGCAGGTCACCGGTCATGCCGGTGGGATCGCCGATGACTGCTGCTACCCGGTAGCCGTCTCTTTTGACCTGGGTCGACCCCACTTCCAGCTCGTCTCCGACCTTGAGGTGCCAGCTCTCGGCAATCCCGGTGGTCACTGCGACGGCATTGGTGCCGAGCCGGCGCAAGGTGCCGGCGACCACGGGGACCGAGACGTCCCGCACGTACGACGCCACATCGGTGCCGCTCGCGCCCGCCAACCGGCTGACACCGCGAGCAGCGCCATTCGAATCGATGCGGAGCTCGCCTGAAGACAGAGCGGCCTCGTCGTGAAGTTGGCGCACCGCCGCCACGCGCGCCACGACGCTGGGGGAGAGCGACTGCGTGCTGCTCGGCGACAAGATCAGATCTGCGTGCAGCCCCTGCTCGAGCGAAGCATCGGTGGAGGACTGCACCGAATGGGAGAGCACGGCGATACCCGTGACGAGGGTGAGCCCGATCATGAGTGCTGCAGCCGTCGATGCCGTCCGGCGCGGGTTGCGCATCGCGTTGCTTCTCCCGAGCTTGCCGGGGACTCCGAGAAGCCGCGCGAGAGGCCACCCCAGTGCCCCGGCGAGGGGTCGGACCACCATGGGGACGAGCGCGGCCAGTCCGAGGAAGCCCAGCACCAGGCCGAGACCCGCGACATCGGCCCTCGTGGACGCCCCGGCCGATCGACCGCCATCGGCCTGGAGCGCACCGACGACTGCGACGACACCCAGCACCACGAGGGCGAGCCCGAGCGCCACGCGCAGCGGCGCCGGGCGCTGGGTGTCGACCGCCGGTTCATCTCGCAGGGCACCGACCGGTTCGGTGCGGGCGGCGCGCCATGCCGGCAGGAGCGCCGCGGCCATCGTGGCCGCCGTGCCCACGATGAGGGAGACCACCACCGTGCGCAGCTCGACCACCGGCGGCGTCGACGGAAAACCGACGCCGACGGCCGCCAACAAGCTGCGGAGACCGAGAGCGAGCAGGACCCCCGCCCCCAACCCGATCACCGACGACGCCAGCCCGATCGCCCCCGACTCGACCAGGACCGAGAGGACGATCTGGCGCCGCAGCGCGCCGAGGCAACGCAAGAGCGCGAGCTCGCGGGTTCGCTGCGTGAGCAGGATCGAGAAGGTGTTGAAGATGAGGAAGACGGCTACGAAAAGCGCCACGCCGGCGAAGACGAGGAGGACGTCTCCGAACACCGACAGGCCCTTGTTGACCGCCGAGGTCGTCGCGGCGATGGCCTGTGCCTGGGTCTGGACCTGAAAACGCGGGCCGACCGCCGCCGCAACGCGCTTCGCCAGAGTCCTGGAGCTGACCCCGAAAGAGGCGGATGCGACCACGTCGTAGACGCGTCCGGGCTGGCCCAGGACCGCCTGGGCGGCGGTGAGGGTGAGACCCACGATCGTCGCACCGGCCAATGAATCGGCGCTGCCGTAGCCGACGATCCCCACTACATGGAACCGGGCAGTGGAGCCGGCTCCAGCCACGTCGATCGTCTGGCCGATATCGATGTGGTACCGGCGGGCCGTCGTCACGTCGAGGACTGCCTGGCTCGGAGCCGTCGGGAATTTCCCGTGGCGCAGCGTGAGCGAGCGCAGCGCCGGCACGTCGCCGACGGAGAAGGCGAGCTGGAGCGACGTCGCGCTGGTCAGTACCTTGTGGCCGGGTCCGAGCACCTTGACTGCACCAACGGCCGTCCCCTCGGCCGCTGCAACACCGGGCACCGATGCCACCTTGGCGATGGTGGACTGGGGGATCGTGAGGCCGAGGTCGCCAAGGTTGCCGCCGTCGCCCGCCAGCGCAGATGTGGACTGCACCGAGCGCCCGTCCACCACGATCGCCACATGGGCCTGGGACTGATTGAGGACGCTCGTGATCGCCGCACGCAGGGTGTCGGTGAGCACGTAGGTGCCGGCGACAAAGCTCACGCCGAGCGCGACGGCCACCACAGTCGCCACCAGGCGCACTCGGTGGGCCACCAGGCCCCGCCACGTCAGCCGCAGCACTGTGACAACCGCAAAAAGCAAACCGGCCCGGAATCGGCTCCGGCGTCGGTCGCGTTCATCCCCACAGGACCTGCATGCGTTGGTGCACCGTCGGCGGATCCGGTGTCGAGAGGTCCTCGGCCACCCTGCCGTCCACGAGGAACACCACCCGGTGCGCCTGGGCCGCGACGCCCGGATCGTGCGTCACCATGATGACCGTCTGCCCGTAGCGATGGACCGCATCGGTGATGAGGGAGAGAAGCTCGTGCCCGGTTCGCGAGTCGAGGTTCCCGGTGGGCTCGTCGGCGTAGATCACGTCCGGGCGACCGATGAGTGCGCGGGCCACGGCGACTCGCTGCTGCTCGCCCCCAGAGAGCTGTGGTGGGCGATGGCGCAACCGTCCACCGATCCCGAGGACCTCGACCAGCTCGTCCCGCCAAGAGGTGTCGATCGAGCGTCCGGCGATCTCGAGCGGGAGCACGATGTTCTCGGCGGCAGTGAGGGTGGGGACCAGGTTGAAGGCCTGGAACACGAACCCCACGTGGTCCCGGCGGACACGGGTGAGCTGCCGGTCGCTGCAGCCCGTGAGGTCCACACCACCGAGGACGACCCGCCCCGACGTCGGCCGATCGAGCCCCGCCAGGCAGTGGAGGAGCGTCGACTTGCCCGACCCCGAGGGCCCGGTGATCGCCGTCAGAACGCCCGGTTCGAATGCGAGCGAGACGCGGTCCAACGCCAGCACGGCGGTCGCTCCAGCACCATGACGCTTGGTGACCTCGTGGGCGACCACGGCCGGCGGCGGTGCTTCGCTCGGCACCGCAGGGTCGGCGGCCTCCGCCGCTGGGACCGGCACGTGGCTCACACGTCGAGGAATCGTCGGATGGCGATCGCCGAGCCCAGCGTTCCCACGCACACACCCACGATCACGACCACCGCATCGGTGCCGAACACCGCCCAACCGCTCATCCGCATCTGCGCCAGCAGCGACCCGGGATGGGTCACCGGGTTCCCGGCGTCGTTCAGGAGCACGTGGAGGACGTAGACCAATGCCGCGGCCACTCCGGACCCGATGAGTCCTTGGATCATCCCCTCGGTCATGAACGGAAGCCTGATGAACCAGTTGGTCGCCCCGACGAGCTTCATCACCGACACCTCGCGGCGCCGGGCGAAGATCGCCATCCGAATCGTGTTGAGGATCAGGACCGACGCCGAGATCAGCAGCACCACGGCCACGACCACGAACACGATCTGGAGGATGTTGATCACGTTCTCCTCGCTGCGGATCTGCTGCAGCGGAGCTGTGACCTGGATGACACCCGGCTGCCCGGAGAACTTCGCGATGACCGCCGTCGCGTCCTGGGGATGCACAGGAATGCAGCGCCAGGACGTCGGGGTCTGCGCTGCCGTCACGCCGGCTTCGACGTAGACCTGGCCGAGAAGCCGCTTTGCCTCGGCGTAGTCGTAGGCGTGGTCCCTGTACACACAGGGCTGGTCGACGTACGAGAGGGTCTTGAGCTGCGTCCCGATGGCCTGGATCTCGGCCTTGCTTGCTGTCGGCTGCATCCAGACGACCACTTGGGTTCCCCGCTGCCATTCCCCTTCTGCCTGGGCCGCACCTTGCTTGAGCAACAGCGCCGCACCGACGAGGGAGAGGGAGACGGCCACCGTGAGGACCGCCGCGATGGTCATGAGCCGGTTTCGCCAGAGGTTCGACGCGGTCTCCCTGGCAACGTAGTCGGCCGAGACCGGCATCAGGCCACACCGCCCTTGGCCGCGCCGGCGCCGTCGCCGTCGTCGAGATCAGCGTCGGAGTCGGTGGTCCCCGAGTCGATCCCGTACACCCCGCGGGCCTGGTCGCGGACCAAGGTGCCGTGGTCCAGCTCGATGACCCGGCGGCGCATCCAGTTCACGAGGATCTCGTCATGGGTCGCGACCACCACGGTGGTCCCGGTGCGGTTGATCCGATCGAGCAGCTGCATGATGCCCTGGCTCGTCGCCGGGTCGAGGTTCCCGGTGGGCTCGTCGGCGAGCAGGATGAGGGGTCTGTTCACGAACGCGCGAGCGATTGCCACGCGCTGCTGCTCACCTCCGGAGAGCTCGCCGGGAAGGTTGTCTGACTTCTTGGCCAGGCCGACCAGGTCGAGGATCTGGGGAACCTGCACCTGGACGACGTGGCGAGGGCGACCGATCACTTCCAAGGCGAACGCGACATTCTCGAACACGGTCTTGTTGGGCAGGAGCCGGAAGTCCTGGAACACGCATCCGATGTTCCTCCTGAGGTAGGGAACCCTCCACTTGGGGAGGTGGACGATGTCCCGCCCGGCCTCCCAGATCTGGCCCTTGTCCGGGATCTCCTCTCGGAGCAGCAGGCGAATGAAGGTGGTCTTGCCGGAACCGGACGCTCCGATCAAGAAGACGAACTCGCCCTTTTCGATGTCGAGCGAGACGTCGCGCAGCGCGACAGTGGTGTGCTTGTACGTCTTGGTGACGTTCTCGAAGGTGATCATTCTGAGATGAGCTCGATCGGCCGGAGCCGGGCGCGTGGCGGCCCGTACGTCGTCGGATGGCACGGTGGGACCGCGCCAATGCTATCGGCCCCGGCGCTCCAAGTGGTCCATGGGTACCATTCCCTGCTCACGGACGGTAGCCGCAGGCCTTCGTCATGACCAACGACCGCTGTCTGCCCGAAGGCGCCGGCCGGTACTTCGGAGATGTCGATCGGACCCATGGGCTCTGCAATGGGCTCTGGCATGGGCTCTGCAATGGGCTCTGGCATGGGCTTCCAGCCTCGATCCGAGCACGCATCGCAGCTGTGCGGCACGGATGCCGTTGACCCGCCGATGCGAGGAGTCAGCCGGCTCCAGAGCTGCACATTCCGACCGGTCAGCGTTCAGCACTGGATGGCGAAGCGGGCCGCAGCACACACACGCCGTAGATCCGAGGCATCAAGTCGCCCGACGCGCTGGGTCAGCACACCTTTCGGCAGAGGAAGGATGTTGTCGAAGTTCGCGACGCACTGGCGGCGGAGACCGTGGGCAGGCCCGAGCGGCACCTCCGTTGGAATGCTTCTCACTCGGCTGGTCACCGGGGCGACGAGAATCGTGGTCAGCCGGGGCAGGACTGAGCTCCTGGTGAGCACGACCACGGGCCGAAGCTTGTCGCCTGGCACTTCGGCAAACCAGACATCGCCTCGTTCGGGTTGTGAGGCCTCCGCGTTCATTCGCCTTCTTCGTCCCAGGGCAAGTCGACCCAGATTGCAGCGTCGACGGCGTTGACCGCCTCGCCCGCCTGAGGCTGCCGTGCGTACCCCTCGGCGTGGATTCGTTCCAACTCGTCTTCGATCAATGCTGCGAGTCCCCGCTCAAGTACCTGCGAGACATTCCTCACGCCGGTGAGCTCCTTCGCCTGCTCGAGACGGACGGGATCCACGGTGGCCGAGATCTTCACCTTCGCCATTGAGCACATTCTATCGGATATTTGAGTGGACACATATCCTACCAATGGACGATGCGGTGTGGTCCCGGCTGAAAGTTCCGCGTGCCAATACCGGCGTCCGCGCATTCGGTTCAAGACCCCGTCCGCGTCACCTAGCGCGTAGCGCCGACGATCTCCGACCGAAGCGGGCCAGCGGACACCTTCGGACCCAGGTGCTTTGCGAACCGTTTCCTACGCGGCAGACAACGCCAACCTCCTCGCGCCCAACTACAGGCTGGCCATCACGAGACTTGATGAGACTGCACTTGTTACTTGTTCGTCCATCCGCAGGCAATGCCCATCGAGCCGCAGGCTCCCGCTACGCACCTGGCACAGCCCGCAACGGCGCAGGCTGCTCACGCCGTCACCGTTCCCCGAACTATCAGCGAATATCTCACTGACCTTGAGGCCCGTCTCCGGGCCTCTCGGGCGGCTGGTATTCCAGCCGTGCCACTGTCACGGACAGATGCCAGAGGCATCAGGCCACCACCTT
>JAJYWG010000299.1 GCA_021791615.1 Actinomycetes bacterium | reverse complement strand
TGGTGCCCTGCACCTCCGATTCTTGTGGTTGACCACCAACGAGAACGGAGGCGACAGGGCAATGGATGACCGTAGTGGGGACGCGAGCGCGCTGCTCGGGATGGAGGGCTTCGTCGTCCTCTCCCAGACCGAAGAGGAAGGCGAGTGCTGGATCCTCGTCGAGACGACGAGAGGCGTGGCGGGCTGCCCACGCTGCGGGGTGCGGGCGACCGGGCATGGCAGGAGCGAGGTCCAGGTCCGAGACCTGCCGATGTGCGGACGACCGGTGCGCCTCGTCTGGCGCAAGCGGCGATGGCTGTGCTGTGAACCGGACTGCGCGGTCAAGACCTTCACCGAGCAGACGCCGCTCGTCGAGGGTTCGCTCAGCCGCCGTGCGGCCATGGAGATCTGCCGCAGGGTCGGCCAGGACGGCGGCTCGGTCGCCCAGGTGGCCCGCGACTTCGGGGTCACCTGGTCAACCGCCATGGGCTGCGTGCGCCGCCACGGAGAGCCGCTCGTCGACGACGAGCACCGCCTCGACGGCGTGGTCGCCCTCGGTCTCGACGAGCACAAGATGCTTGCCGCCAGGAAGGACCGCTACGCCCTGTTCGTGACGAGCATGGTCGACCTGGCAGAGGGACGACTCTTGGACGTGGTGCGGGGACGATCGGGCGATGACGTCGCCTACTGGCTCTCCCAGATGGGCGGGCCATGGCGTCAGCAGGTCTCGGCCGTCGCCATCGACCCCCACCGCGGCTACGCCAACGGCCTCTTGCGCCTGCTGGCACACGCAACGGTCACCGTGGACCACTTCCACGCGATCAAGCTGGCCAATGCCGCCATCGACGATGTACGGCGCCGGGTTCAGCGGGAGACGACCGGGCACCGGGGCCACAAGGTCGACCCCCTTTACGGCGTCCGGCGCCTCATGACCCGTGGATGGGAGCGGCTCTCGGACCCCCAGCGAGAACGGCTGTTCTGCGCACTGGATGCCGGGGACCCCGACGGGGAGGTCGGTGCCAGCATCTTGGGGAAGGAGCTGTTGCGCGAAAGCTACGCCGCCACGACACTGCGCCAGGCCCACTGGCGTCTCGTCCGTTTCTACGCCCATGTCGCCGAGGCCGACGTTCCCGAGCTCACCCGACTCGCCAAGACCCTCGCTGCGTGGGAGGACGAAGTGCTGAGCTTCCACACGACGGGCATATCGACCGGCCCCGTTGAGGCACAGAACCTCGTCTCCGAGAAGCTCCGCCGAATCGGTCACGGGCTACGGAACTTCGAGAACTATCGCCTCCGGCTGTTGCTCCACTCAGGGGTTCAATGGGAGACTCGCCCAACTGCACGAATCAGGGGACGCTCCCCACGCCTCGTCGCGTAGAGCCGGGAATGTCTCGGCCCTGCCTGCTACCGCACTCGAGGCGTTGCGTGCCAGCCTTTCGGGCAGGACCCTCGTGGTGGCCGGCGAGGACTTTGAGCTCACCCGTGCGCTTCCCCACGGACACGTCGCAGCTGTGGCCACCATGGCCAAGACCTTGGGACTTCGTGAACCACCCTGGTTTCCTTGGAGACTCCATACCTTTGAAAGGAAGTGGAGCCATGCCACACGAGAGAATCCCCGGGAAGGCGTCGACGCGCCGCTACACGCCGGCAGAGAAGGAGCAGGCGGTCCGCCTGGTTCGCAAGCTGCGGGCCGAGCTGGGCACCGAACACGGAACGGTCCAGCGAGTTGCGAGCCAGGATCGGTGTCGGCATCCAGCCCCCGACGGACAAATCCTGGGCATGACACTCCGAGGAGGTCAGTCGGTTCACGAGTCACACCGGGCACCGGACGACGGCACTGATCCTGCCAGCCAACCCCAGGCCAGCCGGGGACCACACTTACAGGCGGTTCATAGTTCGCCCTGGCCTCGGTCGGGATTGCGGCCACACACTCGTCGATGAAGCGGTCCAGCTTGCGCCTCGGAGAGGCCTCGTTGCCCCGTGCCCGGATCGCCAGCACGTCACCGGTCTCGCCGACCACGCCAACGAGGGGGCTCATCTGCACCTCGCCCTTGTTGGAGAACTTGGAGCCCTCCATCAACTTCCCGAACGTGTTGATGTAGGTGGCGTAAGGGTCGATGGTCAAGATCCCTGGTCATGGCGCTGCCCCCATCGCGCAGGCCCTCCTCAGCAGGTCGCGGTTCACCGCCGCCGCCGTGGTGACCCGGTCGCGGTCAGCACCGGCCAAGAACCGCTAGAGGGTGGGCTCGGCAACACATGGCTGCCCCACAGGCGTTGGGTCGCTTCGTCTTGGAGCAGCGACACGCCGGAGATGAAGTCGCCTCCGGTGAGCTGCAGCTCCACCACCGCCCTGTAGCACTCACCGCCGGTGTAACCACCCGGGCCGATCGGACGCAGTCCACGGCGGTCGACGACCTAAACCAGTCCCAAGTAGTCGAGCAGCTCGCCGAAGAGGGCGATGCCGGCGACATGGGTCACATCGTCTTCGGTCGCCTCGACGACCACCGGTGCGACACGTCGCCAGGGCCGTGCAGTGACAGGACCCTCGATCTCGAACATGGTAGCGGCAGTCTTCACTTGGTTGGTGCTCCTTGTGCTGATACTGATACGTTGTCTCAACTCACATCATCCCAGCTAGAGGAGCACTTTCCCCGTCACTCGCACCCCGCCGACCAGCGCGTCTGCAATATCAGGGTCTGACGGTTCCTACCTCATCCTTCCTCCACGAGGCTATCGGCACCCACCGCAAAAAGAGCGACGTCGTCGTGTGCGTGATCGAGTACGGCCTCGACGATCCTGCACGCACGGGCACCGAGGACCGCTACTGGCTGATCATGACGCACCTCCATCGCGTGAAGGTAGCAACCGCGGTCTCACTTGCGCGACACTGGCCGCACGGGAGCTCGGATGGACCGGGCTGAGAGGACGCCTGTCGGGCGTCGACCGTTGAACCTGATCCGGGTAATGCCGGCGAAGGGAGGATGCGATGACTGGCCGTGTTCCGCCTGCAGGCACCGCCGGGCTGCGCCGCAAGGAGTACATGACCGACCCCGAGCGGCCGGCGATCCGCGTGCCCTTCACCGAGGTGACGATCGGCGACTCCCCCGGTGCCGACGGCCCGGCCGCCAACCCACCGATCCGTCTCTACGACACCTCGGGCCCCGGCAGCGACCCGGAGAGGGGCCTTCCCCCACTGCGCCGCCCCTGGATCACCGGCCGCGGGGACGTCGAGGAGTACGACGGCCGGCTGTTCGCCGTCCGCGACGACGGGCGCGCCGCTGCTCGCCGAGGCGGTGACGGCGCATCGTCCACCCCCGGCCTCGTCGAGCCGGTCGTGCCCCGGTGGCCGGTGCCCGGACGGCGCCCGCTGCGGGCACGCACGTCCCGCCTCGGCTCACGACGCCCCGTCACCCAGCTCCACTACGCCCGTGCCGGGCAGATCACCGACGAGATGCGGTTCGCCGCGCTCCGTGAAGGGGTCGCCCCCGAGGTCGTGCGGCAGGAGTTGGCCGCTGGCCGGGCGATCCTGCCGGCCAACGTCAACCACCCCGAGTCTGAGCCGATGGTCATCGGGAAGCGGTTCCTCGTGAAGGTGAACGCCAACATCGGCAACTCCTCGGTCACCTCGTCGATCGCCGAGGAGGTCGACAAGCTCACCTGGGCCACGAGGTGGGGGGCGGACACGGTGATGGACCTCTCGACCGGTCCCGACATCCACAGCACGCGCGAGTGGATCATCCGCAACTCCCCGGTGCCGATCGGCACCGTTCCCATCTACCAGGCGCTCGAGAAGGTGGACGGCCGACCCGAGGACCTCTCCTGGCAGCTCTACCGTGACACGCTGGTCGAGCAGGCCGAGCAGGGGGTCGACTACTTCACGGTGCACGCCGGCGTGCTCCTGCGCTACGTGCCGCTGACCGCCGAGCGGGTGACGGGCATCGTCAGCCGGGGCGGGTCGATCATGGCCGCCTGGTGCCTGGCGCACCACGAGGAGAACTTTCTCTACACCCACTTCGAGGAGATGTGCGAGATAATGGTCGCTTACGACGTGGCCTTCTCGCTTGGCGACGGGCTGCGCCCGGGCTCGGTCGCCGACGCCAACGACGAGGCGCAGTTCGCCGAGCTGCGGACGTTGGGTGAGCTCACCGAGGTGGCCTGGCGCCACGACGTCCAGGTGATGATCGAAGGGCCGGGCCACGTGCCGCTGCACAAGATCGCCGAGAACGTGACGCTCCAGCAGGAGGTTTGCCACGAGGCGCCCTTCTACACGCTCGGCCCGCTCACCATCGACGTCGCCCCCGGCTACGACCACCTCACTTCCGCCATCGGGGCGGCTGTCATCGGCATGCACGGCACGGCGATGCTCTGCTACGTCACCCCCAAGGAGCACCTCGGGCTCCCCGACCGCGACGATGTGAAGCAGGGCATGATCGCCTACAAGATCGCCGCCCATGCCGCCGACCTGGCCAAAGGGCATCCGGGCGCCCAGGCGTGGGACGACGCGCTTTCCAAGGCCCGGTTCGAGTTCCGCTGGGAGGACCAGTTCAACCTGGCCATGGACCCCGAGACGGCCCGGAGCTACCACGACGAGACGCTGCCGGCGGGCGCGGCCAAGACGGCGCACTTCTGCTCGATGTGCGGGCCCAAGTTCTGTTCCATGCGGATCAGCCAGGACGTGCGGGACTACGCGGCGTCACGGAAGATCCCGGTGATGGCCGTGGTGTCCGAGGGGATGAAGGAGAAGGCGAGCGAGTTCCGCCAGTCCGGTGCCAGAGTGTACGTCGAGGCGGGGGATACCGGACGGGGACGAGACGCGTTCAGGATAGCTGCCGATATGACAAAGGGGGCCCAACGAAGACACGGCACCGACGTAGCTCGGGAGGGCCTGTCGACGATCTTGCCCACACGCCTGAGCAAATGAGTTCTGGACGCCTCCACGTCAGGCAGAGCATCGCGTCTCGGCTGATCCAGGACGAACGCTTGGAAGCGATCGTCTTTGACATCGGCGGCACGCTCGTCGTCGAGGCAGCGCCCGGCACTCCAACGGATGATCTCGTGCCAATCTTGCGCCCCGGTGTTGCTGGCGATCTCGATGTTCTCTCGCATTCGTATCGCCTCGGTGCCGCAACGAACACGGCGGTCATGCGGGAGCCAGAGGTGCGTGCGATGCTCGGTCGGGCCGCCATCGACAACTACTTCCAGGCAATAGTCACCTCAAGCGACGTCGGCGCCTCGAAGCCTGATCCTCGAGTGCTTCTCGTCGCGTGTGAGCAGCTCGCGGTCGACCCCAGAAGGGCCCTCTACGTCGGCGATCGGTCGATCGATCAGCAAGCGGCGTCGGCTGCCGGCATGTTCTTTGTCGATGTGGATTTGGGCGGACTGCTCGATGCCGTCCACGAGTTCACGGCGAGAGTACGATGCCAATTCTCCTCGCAGGCCGACTCGCGCGACTGAAAACATGTGCGACACGCGCCGCGCGTCTCAACGTTTCTCTCATGGTCGAACCGGGGAACCTCTTCTGTCGACTGCGCGGTATGTGCAACATCGATCAGTCCAGTGAGGACGGCTGCGGGGTCGATGGGGAGATCTCGGCGCCCCACCGAGCTTCGACGTTTCCCCAGCGCCAGTAGGCGAGGGCGACAGCCCAGACGACGACGAACAGGCCAGCGATGCAGAATCCCGCGACGTTGATGTTGAAGCTTGCCATCGTGTCCCAGAAGGCCCCGTGGAGGTGGGCTTCGTTGGTGAGGACCCCGAGGATCTCGATGGTGCCGATGATGAACGCCGCTCCGATGGACAGGCCCGTGATGACGAGGTTGTAGTACACCTTGCGCACCGGCTTGGCGAACGCCCAGCCGTAGGCGAAGTTCATGAAGCAGCCGTCGAGGGTGTCGAAGAGCATCATGCCGCCCGAGAAGAGGAACGGCAGGGCCAGCACGGCGTAGTAGGGAAGGCCCTGGATGGCGGCGTAGGCAGTGGCTGCCAGGAGCACGACTTCGGTGGCGGTGTCGAAGCCGATGCCGAAGACCATCCCCACGAAGTACAGCTGCCAGGTGTGGTTGATGGACTTCATGAAGCGCCCGAAGAACCGGTACATGAGCCCTCGGGACTGGAGCTGGGCCTCGAGCTCGGCCTCGTCGTAGGTGCCGCGGCGCATCTCCCGGAAGACCTTGACGATCCCCGACAGCACGACAAGGTTGAGCACGGCGATCAGGTAGAGGAACGAGGCCGACACCACGGTGCCGGCTGCTCCTCCTGCCGTCTCGTATGCGGACGAGGGGTTGACAACGGCACCGAATACGGCCCGCGCCGCGAACGTGAGGCCGACGCCCACGCCGACGACGACGGTCGAGTGCCCAAGGGAGAAGAAGTAGCCAGTGGCCAGGGGCCGTTTGCCGTCGGCCATCAGCTTGCGGGTGGTGTTGTCGATGCAGGAGATGTGGTCGGCGTCGAAGGCGTGCCGGAAACCCAGGAACCAGGCGGTGACGGCCACGCCGAGACCAACGCCGAGGCCGTTGCTGCCGCCGTAGCCGCGGTAGTCGATGTGCTGGGGCAGGACCACGGCGACGTAGATGATCCATCCGAGTGCGTTGACGGCCAGGATGGACACGAACATCAGGACCAGTCGGCCCCACTCCCCGCTCGACAGCGTACCACTGTGCCAGCGGAGGGGTGCATGTGGCCTCGGGCCCCGACCGGCTGAGTCTGCTCGGTGGCTCATCCTCGCGGTGTCTCGCGTGCTCCGGTAGCGAGGTCGACGACCGGTCCGACCACGATGACGGCGGGAGCGCCGAGGTCGACGTCGGGGAGCCCGGCGAGCGTGGTGCGGACCATGCGCTGCGCCGGAGTGGTGCCGTCTTGGATAACGGCGACCGGGGTGTCGGCGGCGCGGCCGGCGTCGATCAGGGCAGCGGCGATGGCCGCGCGCGAGGTCATCCCCATGAGGATGACGAGGGTTCCTCCGGTATGGGCCAGCGCCTCCCAATTGGGTTCGTGCCCAGGCGTGGGGGCGCGACCCCGGTCGAGGGTGTGGCCGGTGACAACCGTGACGGACGAGGCGAGACCCCGATGGGTCACCGGGATGCCGACAGCACCGGCCACGCCGAGCGCCGAGGTCACTCCGGGGACGATCTGCCAGCGGATCCCGGCCTCCTCGAGGATCTCGATCTCCTCGCCGCCGCGCCCGAACACGAAGGGGTCCCCGCCCTTGAGCCGGACGACGACCGCGGACGTGCGGCCGTGCTCGACGAGCAGGTGTCCGATCTCGTGCTGTCGGCGATCGGCGCCGGGGGTGTCGGAGCCTGGCCGCTTCCCGACGTCGATGCACAGCGCATCGCTGCGAACCAGGCTCAGGACATCCGGGGTGATCAGTCGGTCGTAGAGGACGACGTCGGCACTGCGCAACAGTTCTGCTCCCCTGAGGGTGAGCAGGCCGGGGTCACCGGGTCCGGCGCCGACCAGGTAGACGGTCATGGCGCCGGCCGCCTCGTGTCGGCGTCCGGTGTGGCGGGCCGAGCTTGGCTCTCGGTCCCGCAGTGGCGCCGAAGGGCGCGTTCGAGGCGACCGAACTGGTCCTGTCGGGGTACGGCGATGCGGACGGTGCCATCCAGGCCGAAGCTGGTGCAGTCGCGCACGACGATCCCCTCGGTCAGAAGCTTCGCCCGCAGCACTCCAGACCCGTCGACGAGGACCCACGGCCCGTGGCCGGCATGCACGTCGAACTCGTACGAACGCAGAACGTCGGCCAACTGCTCCCGAAGCGCGGCGGTCTGGCTCGACCACGCGGGCAGGTCGACGGGGCGCATCAGATCCGCAAGGGCGTCCGCCGCCAGCCCGTTGACGGACCATTCGGGCTGGCTCCGGCGGATCCGCCGCATCAGCGCCTCGTCCGCGCAGAGCACGTAGCCGAGGCGCAATCCTGGGCAGGCGAGGAGCTTCGTCAGCGACCCGATCACGACGGACCCCTGCAGGTGGTCGCCTCGGGTCCACGTGCCGGTGGCGAGGGGCCAGAAGGCTTCGTCCCACACCCCGGCCTTCGCACCCGCCGGGGCGAGCGTTCCCAGCGGGTTGTTGGGGTTGGACCTCCACAGCGGCCCGCCGGTGCGGGGGTACAGGGAGAAGTCGGGCTCCCCGACCGTCCCGCCGAGGACCGCTCCGGTCAGCGCGATAGCCTCCGCCCCGCCGTTGGTGAGAAGTAGGTGCTCGGGCTCCACTCCCATGGCTTCAGCGAGGGCCGCAGTGGCCCGCGCCGGGTCCGGGTAGCGGCCGAGGGCGCCGAGGTGGCGCTGCACGGTCGCCGAGGGGTCGGGCGCCACGGGACACAGGCTGGCCGACAGGTCCAGCACGGATGCCGGATCGATCCCCAGCTCTGCGGCGAGGCGCGCGCCGTTGCCGCCGTGGGCTCGCCGATCGGCCGATGCGCCCATCAATGGACACCTCGACTCGGCCGGTTGGTCCTCGAGCAGCGCCACAGTTCACACAGGAAGGGGCACGCGAGGGCGGCGGCGGCGACGACGGTGACCCGACGCGCCAACAGCCGGGCGCGGACGATGTCGCCTGGCGTGGCGGCACGTCCGTTGCCGAGCTCGACCCGGTGCTCGATCACCTCGCCGTAGCGGTTGGTCCCGCCGAGGCGGAGACCGAGCGCGGCGGCGAACGCCGCTTCGATCACCCCGGCGTTGGGCGAGGGGTGGCCTGGGGCCTGTCGGCACACCGCCCGCACGATGCCCTGGGCGCGGCCCGGCGAGCACAGCGCGACGATCACCGCCGCGACCCGTGCCGGCACGAAGTTGGCGACGTCGTCGGCGCGTGCCGACGCCCAGCCGAAGCGGCGGTAGCGGTCGTTTCGGTAGCCGACCATGGCGTCGAGCGTGTTCACGGCGCGGTAGGCCGCGGCAGCGACTGGTCCTCCCACTGCTGCCCACAAGAGCGGCGCCACGGCGGCGTCCACGGTGTTCTCGGCCACCGACTCGACCACTGCCCGGGCGATTTCCGCCTCGTCGAGGCCCGCCGGGTCGCGCCCGACGAGTGCCGGGAGCGACCGCCGTGCCTCTTCGATCCGCCCCGAGGCGAGCGCCTCGCCGACCTCGGCGGCGCGACGGTCGAGGCTGCGAGCGCCGAGCGTCGCCGCCACGACCACGACGGACAAGGCGCGATTGGCGGCGGCCCCGCCCATCTGTCGAGCCCCGGCAGCCAGCAGCGTGACGGGGATGGCGGCGACGACGACTCCGGCACTCAGGTGGCGAACCCCGCTCAGCCGGTGGTCGCTCCACGCCCGTTGTTCGCGTCGGGTCATGGCTCGGCCGAACCACGCCACTGGGTGCAGCCGGTCTGGCGGGTCTCCGAGGAGGTGGTCGACCATCACGGCCGCGGCAGCCGACGCAGCCCGCAGCCGCCAGCCGGTCACCACCGGACCCCTGAGACGAGGAGCGCTGCCGTCTCGGACACGACCACGGCCGCCCCGAGGACGTCACCGGTGAAGCCTCCCAGACGTCGGCGGGCGACCCAGAGAATGGCTGCCACCGCCACCACCGCTGCTCCGACGCCCGCGGCTGCGGGGGCTCCTCCGGCCCAGACGGCGAGCGACGCGCCTGCCGCTGCCCCGGCCGACGCGGCCAGCGCGGAGCCGGTGACCCGTCCTCCGAGGAACGCCGTCGCCAGACCTCCCGTCGGCCTGGCGTAGGGGAGCGCGAGCATGGCGGCCACCATGAGCGAGCGCGACACACACCAGACGCCAACCACCAACGCGATGTCGGGGCGCAGGGCGCCGAAGGCCGCGAAGCGCAGGAGGAGCACGGCCACCGTAGCCGCCAACCCGAACGCACCGACATCGGGCTCCGACATGACCTGAAGCCTGCGTTCCCGGCTCAGGTGGGGCAGCAGACCGTCAGCGCTGTCGGCCAGCCCGTCGACGTGCAGCATCCCGGTCAGGACCAGGTCGGTGACAACGGCCAGCGCGGCGGGCACCAGCGGCCCGTGCCACCCCTTGGACGCCGCCCACCAGACGAGGCCCACGATCGCGCCGGCTGCCGCCCCGACGAGGGGGAACCAGCGCAGGGTCGCCGGCTTGGGTGCCCGGGCGGGCCCGAAGGGGGTGAGGAACCCGAGAGCGGCGAGCACTACAGCTCCAGCGTGCGGCCGGCCACGACGAGGAGCACTCGCTCGGCGACGGCTGCCACCGTCTGGTTGAGGTGCCCGAGGGCGTCCACGAACGCTCTCCCGACGGCGGTGGCGGGGTGCACGGCCAGCCCGACCTCCTCGGAGACGAGCACGGTGCTCCCCGAACGCGTTTGGAGGGCGTGGACCAACGCCTGTCCGTCGACCTTGAGATCCGGTGCCGACGCCACCCAGGTGCCGAGGCTGTCCACCAGCACGCTCCCATCGAGGTGCGCCAGGACGGCGGGCAACTCGGTGCTCAAAGCCAGCTCGACGGTGCTCCATGTCGTCGGCCGACGAGCCCGGTGGGCGGCGACCCGGCGCGCCATCTCCTCGTCGATGACCGACGCCGTCGCCACGTAGGTCACGGTCCCGCCACCTTGCGAGGCGAGCTCCGCGGCGAGTCGCTCAGCGACCGTCGACTTGCCCGAGCGAGTGCCGCCGAGCACCAAGGTGACGTTCGCGTCGCGGTGGGTGCTCATCAGGCCTCCGCTCCCGACGCCAGCACCCGAGCCCGGATAGTGTCGGCGAACGCCGCTCCCCCCGCGGGCCGCTCGATGTCCTCGAGCAGCACGTAGTCGGCGGACAGGCGCGCCGCCAGCGACCGGGCCAGACCGAGGCGCGCCGGCCCCGTCTCCGCGTCGACGACGAGACAAGCCACCCCGGTCGCCGCCAGCTGGGCAGCGGCTCCGTCGGCCGCGGCGAGCGGGTCGGCACCACCTGCGGTAGCTCGTCCGTCCGTGACGAGCACGACCGCCGGTCGGGGCCCGCCGGCTCGCTGTGCCGTCCGCACGAGCGACGTGACCTGCTGCAGGCCGGCGGCCAGCGGCGTCCTGCCACCGGTTTGCAGCTCTGCCAGACGCGCCCGCGCCACCTCGACCGACCCGGTCGGACGCAGGACGACCTCGGCCGACTCGCCCCTGAAGGCCACCATCGCCACCCGGTCACGGCGCCGGTAGACGTCGCCGAGGAGCGACGTGACAGCGGCGCGGGCGGCTTCGAGCCTCCTGCGCCCGGCGATCGAGCCCGAGGTGTCGACGGCGACGATGACCAGCGTCGCTTGGGACTCGGCCGTCACGGTGGCCCGAAGGTCCTCTACCGCCAGACGCGGTCCGCCAGGTCCGCGGTCCTCGCCGGCGGTCCTGGTGGCGTAGGACCGCGCCGTGGCGACCGCATCGACGTGCTGGCGGGGATCGCTGAGAGGCACATGGTCGATGCGGCGCCCCCGGGCACCACCGGCGGCCGCCGCGCCGTTCCCGGCTGCCCCTTGGCCCGTCGTCGCGGCGCCGGGAGGCCGCGGGAGCGCCAGCTCCCCCGCGTCGAGCTGGACGTCAGGCGGGCCCACGGAGTCGGGAGCCGGCCCGTGCTGGTCGCCCAGCCGGTCGCGGCCATCCGATCCCCCACTGCCGTCGGGGCGTGGGTCATCCGGAAATCCTGGACCCGGCTGCGACGCGGTGTCGGGGTGCGCTCCTCGCTCCGTCGGCGAAGCGTCGACAGCCTCTTCGGTGCCGAGCACCTGGTCGAGCGCCGAGGCGAGCTCGTCGGATGCGATGCCGGGTGCCTCGAACGGGTCGCGTCGGCGGCGATGCCCGAGGACGAGCGGTGCCACACGGCGCAGGTGCGCCGCGCCGGTACGGCGCGCGCCGTCGAGCCCGGCCACGGCGCTGGCGGCGCGGCACAGCGCGAGGTCGGCCCGAAGGCCCTGGGCACCGACTGCCACCGCCAGCTCGGCCGCGGCCACGACGACGGCGTCGTCGCACGGCACCGGCCGGGCGGACGCCAACGACCGGCGGATCTGCTCGTCGGGCGACGGGTCGGGCGCCCCCGCCGACTCGAAGGTCAGCTGGCGGCGCACGATCTCGGCCCGCAGAGCAGGGTCCTGTGGTGCCCGGACGTCGACGGCCAGGCCGAAGCGGTCGAGCAGCTGGGGGCGCAGCTCCCCCTCTTCGGGGTTCATCGACCCGACCAGCACGAACCGTGCGGGGTGGGTCTCGGAGAACCCGTCGCGCTCGACGCGGTTCATGCCGGAGACGGCCACGTCGAGCAGGACGTCCACCAGATGATCGGGCAAGAGGTTCACCTCGTCCACGTAGAGGACCCCCCCGTGGGCCGCGGCGAGCAACCCCGGGCGCAAGGAGTGCGATCGGGAGTCGAGCAGCGCGGCCACGTCGAGCGCTCCCACGACCCGGTCCTCGCTGGCCCCGAGGGGAAGCTCGACGAACGGTGCGCCCCCGGGCAACAGGGCTGCCAGCCCCCGGGCGAGGGTCGTCTTGGCTGAGCCCTTGTCACCTCGCAGCAGCACCCCGCCGAGACGCGGCTCGACGGCCGCCAAGAGCAGCGCCAGCTTGGCGTCGTCTTGGCCGACGACGGACGAGAACGGAAGGTGCGAGGTCATCGGGACTCCTCCCACCCGTCGGCCTCAAGCAGCGCCCGCCGCAGCATGTCGGCGGTCTCGTCGTCAGGCTTCCACCGGCCTCGCTCCTCGGCCTCGAGGAGCCGCTCGATGATGGAGCGCAGCGCCCAGGGGTTGGACTGCTCGAAGAATGCCCGGTTCGCGGGGTCTGCGACGTACGCTTGGGCCAAGCGGTCGTACATCCATGGCTGCGCGACATGTGCGGTGACGTCGTAGCCGAACAGGTAGTCGACGGTGGCGGCCATCTCGAACGCACCCTTGTAGCCGTGCTGGCGCATGGCCTGCAGCCACTTGGGGTTGATCACCCGGGTCCGCACCACCCTGGCAGCCTCCTCGGCCAGGGAGCGGACGAGCGGCCGAGACGGGTTGGCCGAGTCGCCGAACCACGCCTTGGGGTCGCGGCCGGTGAGGGAGCGGATGGTGGCGACCATCCCGCCGTGCTCCTGCAGGTAGTCGTCGGAGTCGAAGATGTCGTGCTCGCGGTTGTCCTGGTTCTTGACGGCGACGTCGATGGCCGCGAACCGCCGCTGCATGGCCTCGACGGCGGGCAGTCCGAACCCGCTCCTGGTATACGACCAGCCCGACCAGGCGACGTACACCGCGGCGAGGTCGTCGTCGGACCGCCAGTCGCGTCCCTCGAGCAGCGACAGGATGCCGACGCCGTAGCTGCCCGGGGCGGGTCCGTAGACCCTGGGGTCCTCGGCGCCATGCGCCCGGACGAAGTTGTGCGCGGCCGGTTCGTCGAGCCCGGCGACCAGCTCGACGGCTTCGTCGAGGAGGTCGACCAGGGCCGGGAAGGCGTCACGGAAGAACCCCGAGATCCGAAGCGTGACGTCGACACGGGGTCGTCGGAGCTCCGCCATCGGGATCGGTTCGAGGCCGACGACGCGCCGCGACCGCTCCTCCCACACCGGGCGGACGCCGAGGAGCGCCAAGGCTTCGGCCACGTCGTCTCCCTGGGTGCGCATGGCGGCGGTGCCCCACAGGACGAGGCCGACGGTCTGGGGGTAGCAGCCCTCCTCGTCGAGGTGGCGGGTGAGGACGGCGTCGGCCAGCTTCTTCCCGACCTCCCAGGCGAGCTCCGTCGGCAGCGCCTTCGGGTCGACGGAGTAGAAGTTCCGGCCGGTGGGCAGGACATAGGCGCAGCCGCGGGTGAGGGCGCCGCTCGGGCCGGCCGGCACGTACCGGCCGTCGAGACCGGCCAGCAGGTTGGCGACCTCGTCGCCGGCGCGGCGCAGGTTGGGGACCAGCCACTCGCAGATCCATGCCATCGTCGGTGGCGCGCCCGAAGGCGCCACCCAGCCTTCGGAGGCGGCCGCGACGACTAGGGAACGGCACGCCTCCTCGATCCGGTCGAGATGCCGAGGGTCGTCGCCCTCGAGCCCGAGGTCCGACGCCAACTCCTGGCGCAGCGACGGGACACGACCCTGGGGCAGGCGAGTGATCGCCAGCACCAGGTCGACGAGGGCGTCGTCCGCCGGCACCGCACCGAGGACGTGGAGCCCGCCACGGATCTGCGCGTCCTTCAAGGTGCACAAGTAGCCGTCGACGGCGAGGACGACGTCGTCGAACCCGTCGTCCAACGACACGGCCGACAGGCCGAGGTCCTGGTCGATGCTCGCTTCGCGCAAGAGCGCCCAGATCCGCTCCCGCAGGGCGGGGAGCTTGGTCGGGTCGAGCGACTGCAGCTGGGCGTACTCGTCGAAGAGCTGTTCGAGCCGGGCGAGGTCGTCGTAGGTGTCGGCTCTGGTCATCGGCGGGAGCAGGTGGTCGACGACGACCGCGTGGCCGCGGCGCTTGGCCTGGGTGCCCTCCCCGGGGTCGTTGACCACGAACGGGTAGATCAGCGGCACGTCACCGAGCGCTGCATCGGGCCAGCACCGGGCCGACAGGCCGACGGCCTTGCCGGGCAGCCACTCGAGGGTGCCGTGCTTGCCCAGGTGGACGATGGCGTCGGCACCCCACACCTCATCCAGCCAGCGGTAGAACGCGAGGTAGTGGTGGGCGGGGGGCAGCGACGGCGAGTGGTAGACGGCCACCGGGTCGTCGCCGTAGCCCCGGGGGGGTTGGATGGCGACGATCACGTTGCCGAGCTCCACGCCGCTGAATACGAGCTGGCCTCCGTGGACCCGGTGCCGGCCCGGGGGCGGGCCCCACACCGACCCCAGCTCCTCTTGGGCCGCGTCGGGCAGGGTGGCGAACCACTCGGCGTAGCGCCCGGCCGCCAGGCGACCGACGGCCACGTTGAGCTGCTCGTCGGTGAGGTCGTCGGCGTCGTAGGTCAAGCCGTCGGCCAACGCGGCCATCAAGGTGTCGCCGTCTTCCGGCCGGGCCTCCACCCGGTACCCGGCAGCCGCCAGCGCATCGAGGATCACGAGCGCCGACGCGGGGGTGTCCAGGCCGACGGCGTTC
Organism: Actinomycetes bacterium; assembly: GCA_021791615.1. The sequence continues at coordinate 3,375 of JAJYWG010000299.1, read as the reverse complement.
CCCAGCCGGCTTCTCTTCGTCGGGTAGGCGGACAGGACGATGGCGACCCGTCGCTCGGCGGGTGGCTTGGCGTGCAAGCTGGCCAGGCGCACGGCGAGACCGGCGACCCGAGCGGCGCGGTCGGGGATGCTGCGGTATGCCCGGACGCTCGTGCCGAGCTGGTCGCCGTCGTCGACGACCTCGCTGAACGCGAACGCCGGGGCGATAATGCGCCCGTCGAGCTCGGGGATGGCGACGCCCGAGGCGACGTCGTAGGGGCCGAGCCCCGCGTCGGACGCCGCCCAGTCCTCGCTCGAACGTCCGGCGGAGGGGGCCTGGACGACCGGGATGTCCAGTTCGGCCAGCTCCGAGACGTCCCACCCTTCGCCATCGAGCCCCCCTCGGGCGCCGGGGGTACCGGCGGCGGCGGCCGCGCCGCCCGCGGCGAGGACCGTCGTGATGAGGGCTCGGGCCCCATGGCTGGCGAGGAGCTCGACGATCGGTCTCGCCGCCCGGCCGCGCAGCGTGTAGCACCACAGCGCGAGCGGCCGACCACCCGCTGTGCTGACTGCCGCGCACAGGTCGTCGACGAACTGCGTGTTGCCGGCTACGAGATGGGCGCGGTAGAAGACGATGCCGACCACCGGGCCGGTCCCCGCCGGGTCCGGCTGACGCCACACGCCGTGCTCGGGGATGGGGCTGGGCGGCTCGAAGCCCCACCCGTCGAAGCAGACGGTGTCGGCGACGAAGCAGAGCAGGTTCTTGAGGTTGGCCGGGCCTCCGTGGACCAGGTAGGCGAATGCCTCGGTGACCGTGGCGCTCGGCACGGTCGACGCCGCCGTCAGCTCGGCGTCGGGGACCGCTTCGCCGGCGAAAGCCAGTAGCGCCACTCCCCGCTCGGCGCACTCGGCGCGCAGGCGGTCGAAGCCGTCGGGCCAGGCTCGGCGGCCGCCGAGAAGGCGGACCAGCACGCAGCTGGCACCGTGGAGGTTGCCGACGGGGTCCGGTGCCCAGGTCGTGGCGGCGGTGACGGCCGGGAAGCCGCTCGGGAGGCTCTCGATGGCGGTCCGAAGCGCCAGCAGGTCGGTGTCGGTGGACACGATCACGTGGATCCGGCCCGTGGTCGCCTCGGCCGGGCTGCTCATGTCCCCTCCTGTCGCCGGAGGCTGCAGCCCTCGCAGGTGCGACCCCCCGATGTGCGGTACCACAGGCAGCAGGCGGACCGCTGCCAACCCCAGTCGGTGCTGTCAGCGTCGAACCACCCAGTGCCTTCGAGCCACGGCGCATGCTCGAGAAGCTCGACCGCCCGGCGGCGGATCGACGTCCGCTCACCGGCGTCGCCACGCTCGCGAGCCGAGCCCTCGACCGCTCGGAACGCGGCGGCGCACGAGGCGGCGATGTTGGCCCAGACCAGGCGTTCCCCGAGACGCTGGCATGCTCGCACGGTCGAGACGAACGGGACGAGATGGGAGGTGAACCCGGCGTCGACAAGCGATCCAACGTCGCCCGCTTCCCCCAGCGCGTCGGTCCGGAAGCACAGCGCTCTCGCCCGCCCACCGGCGAGGCGAACCGAGGTGGCGGCGGCGGCCGGTGACGGCCAGGGCAAGCCGACGGCGAAGGCCGCCAGGCTGACCGCGACGACCCGGTACGCGTAGGACTGGACCAGCAGCGACGCCGCCACCTGGCGGTCGTCGGCAGCAGCGCCGCCGATAACCGCCTCCAGGTCCGCCGCCGTGACGGCGTCACAGGCGTGCCAGCCCTCCTCTGCCTGTGGCGGCTCGCCCGCCGATGCCCGCAGGTGGTCGACCCGGGATCCGACGGCCGCCAGCACGTCTTCGACGTGGACGGTCACCCGAATGCTCCTTCGGCGAGGATCCTGTCCATGGCCTTCATGTCGAGGTGCTCCTCGATCGCGTCGGCCAGCCGGTCGATCCGTCGCTGGCGGGCGGCCTCGAACGATCCGCCGTGGCCGATGTGCTTGCCCGCCTTGCGCGCCACCTGCTCGAGGAGCGCGGCCCTCGCCTGGTCGGACTCGAGCAGGCCGTGCAGCGAGGTGCCCCACACGGTCCCGCCGGCTGGGGTGGCGCCGATGGCGCCGTCGCCGGTCCCATGGTCGAGCTCGACGAACGCCGGCCCCGACGCGTGCACAACGCCGTGGTGGATCTGGTAGCCGCTCGCCGGCCGGCCGAAGAGGTGCCCCTGGCGCCACCGGGTGACCTTGTCGGGGCCGAACGTCGTGACGGCATCGAACAGGCCGAGGCCGTCCACAGCAGGATCGGAGGATTCGACGCCGCCGGGGTCGGTGATCGAGCGGCCAAGCATCTGGTAGCCGGCACAGATGCCCAGCACGACACTGCGCACGGCGTCGACGGCCCGGTCTAGCCCGCGGCTGCGCAGCCAGGCCAGGTCAGCGACGGTGGCCTTGGAACCGGGGATGACGAGCAGGTCGGGCTGCCCGACGCTGCGGGCGTCGTCGACCCAGCGCAGCCGCACCCCAGGCTCCGTCCGCAGCGGGTCGATGTCGGTGAAGTTGGCGATGCGGGGCAGCCGCACCACCGCCACGTCGAGCAGATCGAGGACCCGGGCCGGCTCGGGCGGGTCGGCGCCCTCGTCCCCTTCGGCTGGCGCGGCGCCGAGCGGCCGGTCGAGGGCGAGCGAGTCCTCGCTGTCGATCTCGGGGCCGTCCAGAAAGGGCAGCACCCCGAGGGTCGGGACGCCGGACCGCTCCTGCAGCTGGGTCGTGCCGTCGAACAGGAGTGCCGGGTCACCTCGGAACTTGTTGACCACGAAGCCCTTGACCAGCGGGCGGTACTCGCCGGGCAGGAGGGCGACGGTCCCGAACAGCGAGGCGAACACCCCGCCCAGGTCGATGTCGCCGACGACGATGGCCGGGAGCCCGGCGTCGTGGGCCAGGCGGAGGTTGACGATGTCGGCATCGAGGAGGTTGATCTCGGCCGGGCTTCCCGCTCCTTCGAGGATCACCACGTCGTAGCGCTGGCGGAGGTCGGCGAGCGCCCCCAGGACCACGTCCAGCAGCTCCGGCTTCAGCCGGTGGTACTCGGCCGCCGTCATCGTGCCCAGTGGGCGGCCCATCACGACCACCTGGCAGCGGCGCTCCCCCATGGGCTTCACGAGCACCGGGTTCATGGCCACCTCGGCATCGACACCCGCCGCCATGGCCTGCCAGGCCTGGGCCCGGGCGATCTCGTGACCAGCGCAGGTCACCGCCGAATTGTTCGACATGTTCTGGGCTTTGAACGGCGCGACCCGCGCGCCGCGCCGGGCGTAGTGGCGGCACAGACCGGCCGTGATCGTGCTCTTGCCGGCATTGGACGTGGTGCCGCACACCATGACCGTGCCCGAGGGATGTGACGGCTGCCACTGGTTCACCCTTGA
>JAJYWG010000019.1 GCA_021791615.1 Actinomycetes bacterium | reverse complement strand
GCACGGATCTCCTCGCGCTCGTCCGCGCGAAGTGGTTGCCCTGGCATGATGGTCTCTCCACTGGTCGTTGTTTCGGGGTGACCCGGCCATCATGGCCGGACCGTTGCAACGACTGGTGGAACTCGCCAGCTCACCTCCGATAGTCCACATTCTCCCTACCGCGGAGGGTGCGCGGGGGCGAAGACCCGCTCTCGCGACCAATTGCCTCGGTGGATCTAGGCTGAACCTGAGGTACACCAATGAGATGGTCTGTCGGTAAGATGACTACAACTAGAGGCGCCGGCCTAGGCAACGAGGTTTTCCCCTGGGCTAAGGCATATCTCGGCGCCATCGCCTTTGATGCCCGTCTCGTGGACCCGCCGTTTCTGCTGAACCCACGCCGCTATGACCGCGAACTCGACGTTGGCGGCATCGCCGCAACCATTCGCTACCTCGCCGTCCACTCTCTCCCGGCGACTACGATCGACCAACCCTTGCTCGATACGCTCGGTGCGATCGACTACTACGACGCCATGTGCGCATTGCGGGCGCGACTCGGCACGAAGTCAGGCTTGATATTGAGGCACACGACTGGCATGCAGAACGGCTACCTCGCTATCCGACGCGCACGCCCTTTTCTTCGGTCACGCCTACTTGGCACAGAGTCGGCGTTGCGGCACCTGGCATCTCTACCCGCAGTGGCGAGTGGCGTCGTAACGGTTGGCCTACACATCCGGGGGGGAGACTTTGACAGCCAGGGACAAGTAACACCCGGAGTCTTCAACGCGACTATTCCGGAGGCTTGGTATCGCGATGTACTCGACTCGGTTCACAGGGAGCTAGGACTAGACAGGCCACTCCAGGTGTACGTCGCCTCCAACCTGCCGGGTGAGCGCCTAGCGGATCTACTCGACCTGCCCGGCTGCAGCATAACTCTGCTGTCTGGATCAGCGACCGAGGACCTAGCCGTGTTAGCCAGCTGCGATTTTATCATTCCCAGTATCAGCAGCTACTCGCTACTCGCAATATTCCTCAGCGACGCCTTTTACTGCTGGCCGCAGGAGCACCTTAACGACACAGATGGCTGGCTGAGCATCTGGGGCCATGAGTCGTCATCGGGTGGTCCCCCCACCACCGAGTCGATCGCCTCCCAGGGCCCGGAAGCCGTGCTGATAGTCCGCGGTATACCGGTACAGGCCCACACGCCATCATGGCCGCGCTGGCTGCCAGACGCACTGGCTGCTCGCGCTCTCGTACGCGCCAGTAGCACAGATTTATGCATGTACGGTGTCGTTCGTAGGGCACAATGAGGACGAGGCGTACGCGATCCAGGGCAGTGTCCCTGAGCTGTTTGATTCGGCTACAAACACTGTCTCCCTGGAGGCTGATACAGAGGGCGGCGGACAGTCACCGTCAGGTGCTCTGTCATCTAGAGCGCATCGTTCCCGTGCTCAAACCTCTGCCTGCGGCATCACCCCTGTTCTTAAAGTACGGCTCCTCCCTCTCGGGTCCTCGAAGTAAGGCCTGCCAATGAGCCGCCGGAGGCGACGTCAGCGCGGCAGTCCGACAAGTCCCACAGCTCCGCTGAGGGTGCTACACGTGTTCTCCGAGCTCCGGCAGTCGGGGGACGCGGTCATGATGCGTGTGGCCTCGGACCTGTGGGCCGAGCATGGTATCGAGTGCGAGATAGTGGCCGTTGCGGATGTCATTGTGTCCTACGCCCGGACCCTTGAAGAGGCCGGATACCGCTGCCACCGGCTCTCGCCCTCAGCGCCTCGATTGCTCACGTCGTTTCCCAGATTGCTCCGCGCCATCAAGCCCGACATCGTCCACCTCCACGTCGAGCGGGCCAACTTCTGGCTCGCCCTCGAGGCCCTCGGCTCCGGGGCGCGGGTGGTGCAGACGGTGCATGGCTGTTTGCCTCTTAGTGGTGCTCTGCGGATTGAGCGCATCATCCAGCGCCGAGTGCTGAGGAACCTCGGCGTCGACTACATAGCAGTCGGCCCGAGTGTCGGCCTCAATGAGTGGCGCATCTTCCACAACCCGGCGGAGATCATCTGGAACTGGTGTGACCTCGAGACGTTCAGTGAGACTACTGACGCCGATCACGATACCGCTCGAGGCAGACTCGGTCTGCATGGCGACGACCAGGTGCTAGTCAGCGTCGGCAATTGTTCACCGGCCAAGAACCACGAGTCCATTATCCGGGCCATTGCGACGGCGCCAACACTGTCGAACGTAGTCTATCTCCACGTCGGCGACGACAGCAGTGAGGCGGGGATCGCCGAGCGCAGGCTCGCGGCGAGCCTTGGTTTCGGCGACCGGGTCCGATTCCTGGGGACCGTAGAAGATGTATGCCGTGTGCTCCGCGCCGCTGACCTGTTCGTCATGCCATCGCGCAATGAAGGGCTTGGTATCTCGGCGGTCGAGGCCGTCGCCACCGGCACACCCACGCTCGTGACCCGGATTCCCGCGCTACGCGACATCGCAGCGTTGAGCAGCGCAATCGACACGGTCGAAGCCGAGCCTGTCGCTCTCTCGGGGGCGATCAAGCGATGCCTGGGCCGCAAAGACCGCGATCAACGATCACGGGACCTCCGCAAGACGGCCGAACGGTGGTTCTCTCCCCCGAGGGGCGTGGCCCAGTACGCGGACCTGTACCACTCATCGGTTCGGCCAAGCGCCGCCTCCTTCGCGTCGGTCGAGCCGGCGACGATCAGTGCCCTCGTCACCAGCCACAACCGTCGGGAACACACGCTGGCGTGTTTGGAGAGTCTCCGGGCCGCCGCCATTCCGGGAGTCACGGTCGATGTTCACCTGGTCGACGACGCGAGCAACGACGGCACCGCGGAGGCAGTGGCTGCGGCCTATCCCCACGTCGAGATCAATCCAGGCACGGGTGACTTGTTCTGGGGCGGCGGAATGCGCCTCGCCTTCGCACGAGCGGTGCCGGCGCGCCCCGACTACCTGCTGTGGCTCAACGACGATGTCGTGCTCTACCCCGACGCGCTCAAACGGTTGCTCGCGACCTACGCCACCCTCTGCGCTGGGCGTCAGCCGCTGTCGGTGGTGACGGGCTCGGTCTGCGACCCGCAGACGGGGACCACGACCTACGGCGGGGTCCGAAGGATCAGCCGCTTGCGGCGGATGGCCTTTGCCCAGGTCACACCCACCGACACACCTCAGTCCTGTGACACGATGAACGGCAATGTCGTCCTCATACCCAGATCGGTGTACTCGGTAGTGGGGAACATCGATGAGAAGTTCACCCACGCCATGGGCGACTTTGACTACGGGTTCCGGGCTCGCTCGGCCGGGTGTCAGGTATTTCTCGCTCCCGGTCATGTCGGCACCTGCAGCGTCAACCCCCGCGCCGACACATTTCGAGACGAGACACTGAGCCGCCGCGAACGCCTCCGGCGAGCTGCCTCGCCGAAAGGGCTCCCAGTCGCCGAATGGGCGGTGCTGTGCCGTCGCCACGGTGGACCGCTCTGGCCCGCTCTGGCGCTCTCGCCCTACCTTCGGCTGATTGCGGGACGAGGCCCACGATGAGGATCGCCATCGCCGGTCAGCTAAGTCTTCGGCAACTGGCCGACCTACTCGATGAACCCGCCGCAGTTCCCGCAGGGCTCGGCGGCACCCCACCGCTTCCCGAGGTACGAGCCCTGATTGCGCGCGGTCACGACGTCTCCCTCGTCACGCTCGACCCGGATCTCGCGAGCGAGATCATCTTGCGCGGCAACCGGCTGACAGTTCACGTCGGACCCTTTCGCCAGCGTCACGCCGCCCGCGATGGGTTCAAGATGGAGCGGCAGTTCGTGGCGAAGGCACTTCTGGGGTCCAGGCCCGACGTCGTCCACGCCCACTGGACCTACGAATTCGCCCTCGCTGCGCTGGCCACTGGCCTCCCGACCGTGGTCACAGCTCACGATGCGCCGCTGGTCGCCTCGCTCCGTTACAATTTGCCTACCAAAAGCGTCGGGCCGCTCCTCGCCCAGCTGCCGACTGCAGCGCACTGGTCAGTTCGTGCAGCGACGGCCGCTCTCGTCGCTCATAAGGCGAAGCACCTGATCGCGGTCTCCCCATATGTTGAACGCCACTTCCGCCATGCGCTGCGCTACCGAGGCGAGATCACGGTAGTCCCGAATATGATGTCACCGCCGTCACGCCGACCGGTGTCACCCATCAGACGGCCGCCGCACGATGGCACCAGCTACCTCACGATTCTCAGTTCGTGGAGCGCACTTAAGAACGGGGCAGCAGCAATCGAAGCGTTTGGTCAGGTCCGAGCTGAGTTGCCGAAAGCGTCACTACGGATGATCGGACATGGCTTTGGGCCGGGCGGCCCGGCAGAGCGCTGGGCCGCCGAGCATGGCCTCACCGACAGGGTCACCTTCGTTGGGCCGCTCCCGCACGATCGGGTGCTTGACGCCCTGGCCGCAGCCGACATCCTCGTCCACCCTGCCCTCGAAGAGTCAGCTCCGATGGTCATCGCTGAGGCACAACTGGCCGGTGTGGCGGTGATCGGCGGCTCACATAGCGGTGGCGTCCCCTGGATACTCGACTACGACCGAGCCGGCCGGCTCGTCGACGTTCGGAGGCCGAGTAGCCTTGCCGCGGCGATGAGAGAGCTTGCGCTTGACTCCACGACCCGATCGCGGCTGGCCCGAACGGGTACTGATCTCGCCCGACATCGCCACGATCCGGAGCGTCTGATCACCTCGATCGAGGCCCTGCTCGATGCGGCGGCCCACGACCGCCGAGCCAAGACCGATCGGATCGGTTGAATGGCGGGCCTGACACTCGAGTCGGCGCTCCTCGCTGCGATCGTGGTCGTCCTCATTGTGCTGCTGTCGGTAGGTTTTGCCAACCGGCCAGCGAGCGCGATCCCGCTGCTGTTGCTCGTCGAAGTGGGTGTCGCCTCCTCGATCACACCAGCGGTCATGGTGGGGCATCTCCACGTATATGCCGGAGACATCCTCGTCACGGCGCTGGTAGTGGCGACCCTTCTGCGGTGGCACCAGCACGGAGCGCGCTTGCAGCCGCTCGCGCCACTGAGCGTCTTTTTGGTGATCCTATTGTTCAACATGCTGCGGGGGGTAGCGATCTTTGGTCTCCAGCCGCCGATAGTCGCCGCCCGCGAAATGCTAGCGATGCTCACTGCAGCCGTCTTCTTCAGCACAGTTCGCGTCACGCCTCAACTCGTTCGGGCCGTGAGGAACTGGTTGCTGCTGGCCTCTGGCACGCTAATCGTCGTGGCGATCAACTTCTGGTTGCAGCATGGCTTCGGCACCTATGCCGCAACGGGTGCTCGAGCGCTCGACGGGCTACAAGCCCTGATCGTTCTGGAGACAACGGTCATGGTCGTCGTGTTCCCGCTCTTTCGTGGCCCAATCCTCCGTTGGGTTGTACCGCTGGTTGGCTTCGTCGTCGTGGTACTCTCGATACAACGGACGGTGTGGGTAGCCGGGCTCGTCGCAGTTGCGGTGCTCGTGGTCGTCCGCCAGAAGGGGCGCGGGACTATGTCGGTCGCGGGTCGACGGCTCGTCGTCGTGGCAGCGGTGCTCGCCGTGCTTTTCCTCGTGGCCGCCGGTCCGTCTGGCGTGACGAGCAGTCTCACGACCGGGTATCAGCAGACAAGCGCTACTCAGAACAGCACCTTTAGTTGGCGTCTCAAAAGCTGGTCTTTCCTAATCAACCGCCAGATAGCCGGCCCAGCCGCCGACCTGGTCGTGGGTTCGCCAAGCGGAACCGGAAACGTGCGCACCATCGACGGGAACACTACTGCGGCCCCTGCTCACAGCGAGTACGTGGAAAGCCTCACCATGACCGGGATCATCGGGCTCACCCTACTCCTGTGGGCGTACGTAATAGCCCTCCGGAAGCATCGTCTGCGATTGCGCTCGCCTTCTGCCTTCGTCGGCCAGGCCGCCCTTATGTTCATCGCGTTACTGGCGCTCCAGCTCACCTACCTCATTACCTACTCGGAAGGAACTCTCGTCGGGCTGATGCTCGGCCTTGCATGCGGATACGTTCAGGAAAGCGACCAGGAGCCGTCGATCGATCGGTCGCAACGCCTCATGGCAGCAACTACTCAGGGGTCCTGATCGATGCGCACCCCGTCTCCCGCGAATGCAATCTCCGGGCAGTTCGAAGTCGGACTTCCTCGGTCGATAACGACAGCGGTGCTCTCCGTCTTGGGCCAGCCTGGACTCTGGAGCCGATGTCGGACGCTGGTAGGGAGTAATTTACTCGGGGCTCGACCGAGGTCTGAAGGGTGAACTACTTCGAGCTTGCTCACAGGCGCGGCTACGTTACGGATCACTGCATCGCGGAGTGGAGCAGTGCGCCAGTCACGAGTGCGACCGAGGCGGATTCGGTTTCCAATGCTCGATACACGGAGATGCTTACCACCGCGCTTGTACCGACGTGGAGTGCCGCGCGTCGGATCGAATGGCGAGGTAGCGAGACCTATCGGTTCGTAAATCATCAGTGTAAGCGCCGCGTTCTCTTGGAAGCACACTGCGACATCTTTGCGGATGACCCGCCGCGGAGCGGTAACTTGCACGCCCACGCAGCGACATACATCGGGGCCTCTCAGGTGAGTCGCGTCGCTGCTCGGACCCGCTATCACATCACAGTCGCATTGAAGAGGGTCCTCGCGTTCGGTAAGCCTGCGGCATGCTGAATCCGGAACCACCAAGAAGCAGTCTTGTCGCGGATGATCGCCAGGCGACGACCATCAGGCCGCACCGGGTTTTGCTCTTCCGGCGAGTACCGTAGGTGACTGCGTAGCGTGGCGCCTGATCTTTTCGTCGGTCCGTTCGACGCCATGCTCCACCCAAGGTCTGCAGTCTTAGAGGCAACCTACGTGCGATACGGGCTCGGTGATCGAAGGCTGTGAAAGTCCTGTTGCACGACGACACTCCGGCCTACCTGTGCCACGGTGGGAAGCAGGTGCTCGCTGAGAAGCTGTACGGATCCCTGCGGACTCTCGGGATCGAAGTGGAACACGCACGCTGGTGGGATCCGGACCAGTACAGCGACCTCATTCACACCTTTGGCTGTTCACCGTCGATGGTCTCCATGGCTCATCAGGCCGGCGTCAAAGTGGTGCTCACGCACATCGTCGACGAGATGACAAACAGCTCTTGCTCAAGACGCCTCTGGCATCGCACACGGAATGCTGCAATACGCGAGTTCGCCCCAGGTTCGGTGCGACGGCTCTTCCCCTGGCATGTGCTTCCTGCCATCGATGAGCTTGTCTACATCAATCAAGCCGATGCCGAAACCGCCATCGATATCTACGGCATACAGCGACGCCGGACCCACGTGATCCCCCACGGGTGCGGCACTGATGCGATCACGCGGCTCCAAGCCGGAGCTCGTGAGGCGGCATCCTATCTCGTGTCGGTCGGGAGCATCGTCCCTCGGAAGAACACCATAGTGCTCGCGCGAGCTGCTCGACGGGCAGGGGTGCCGCTTGTGTTCCTCGGGAAGGCCTTCGACGAAGACGACCCCTACTTCAAGGAATTCAAGGCTCTCGTGGACGGGGAGTGTGTCATCTATCCGGGTTACGTCTCGGAGGACGAGAAAACTGCCTGGTTGGTTGGAGCATCTGGCTTCGTTCTTGCGTCCCGCGCTGAGAGTGGGTGCATCGCGGTCTATGAAGCTGCCGCCGCCGGGCTTCCAATGCTGCTTTCAGATCGCCCGTGGGCACGGGTCTACGGTAGGAACCCATCCCTGCATCTCGTCCCGCCTGTCGAGGACGCGTTGGCAGAGCAGCTGAAGCCGTTCTTCGATACCTCGCGACGAATGAGGGCTTGCACCTTCCCAGTGGAGACTTGGGATGACATTGCCAAGAGATATTTGGCCGTCTACCAACATGCGCTACTCTAAGCCCTGTTATTGAGACTCGACCCTATCGGCAGGCTGTACTTCGCTATTACCGGTCGAACCGATACAGCACCTGGTAGCCGTGATGCATCTTCGTGACGGCGCGCGTCGAATCCAGATATGGAACTATCAGCATTCCCTTGCCTGGCATGACGCCTTCGCGCTCGAGAAAGGCCTCCGCTTCATGCCGCCACTCAGGGGGGCACACGTCAGGACTGATCGGCGTGTCGTCGACGAGTAGCAGCGAACCTTCCCCAAGCGCGGGACGAATGGCGAGGTACTCGCGGATACCGTGCACAGCCGCCGCGTACGGTGAGCGAGGGTCCAGATCATAGCTGTCTAGGTAGACGAGATCCGCCTTGCGTCGCGGGTTCGAATGAACCCAGCGTTCGAGGAACCTGACGCTGTCATCGCAGATCAGCTGGGTCCGGTGGCTCACGAGACTTCGCATTTGCATCAGAGGGAGGAGGCGAATGTCAACCGTGTAGAACTCACCGCCGAAGCAGTCGACATAGTCGTCGAACAACCGAGATGAATCCGTTCCCCAAGCAGACATCCCGGTCTCAAGAATCACGCTTGGCGATTGCCCCAGAAGGTGAATTGCTTCCCGCATCGAGTCATAGCTGGGATGGTCGAGGCTGCTTCGCGCGGCAAAGTGATGTTTGACCAACTCGTCTGCAGAAGAGAAGTAGACCCGACGATGAGCCGCTTGGCCCCGCACGCGAATCGCCTTGCCGAGTCGAGGGAGCACACGCCCGGGCAGACTCTGCACGTGGAACTCTATAGTCGCTCGCATAGATCCAGTATGACCGATGAGGACGAGGTTGCTCGGGCGAGAGGAGGACACCCCGTCGGTTCTCGGTCGCTCCACGCTGCGCCAATCAGCGGGCGAATGCGAACAGGCCGAGACCGTGATGCAGGTTCCACTCGTCAGATGGGTTCTGGTGAGGCAGGAACTCCCCCACATCGTCGACGACCGCGAAGTCAAACACAGTGAGGCTGTCGAACATCGCAAGCACGTGATCGACCTCGTGTACTCGGTGCCCATTGAACTCGGTGCGCGTCACTCCGCTGATCGGGAGCGTCACGTACAGCGCACCATCGGGGGCGAGGACCCTCGCCAACTCGGCCGCGGCCTTTTCGGTGCCACGCGGGTCGAGTCGGTCACCGTACCGGCCGAGGCCGACGTGCTCGATGACATGGAGGCAGCTGAGGGACGGCAACGTGCGGTCGGCAAACGGAAGGGCTAGAAGGTCACCAGACACGTTCAGCATATGAGGCATGCGGTTGGTGAGCGGTCGGAGTTCGACCCCGACCACGTCGGCGATGCCCGTGAGCACCGCGAGAAAGCCAGCTTGGCCTCCGATGTCATAGTGCGTCCGTGGCCTGCGTTCGCCGATGTGACGCGCCGCCCAACCAGCCTGGTGGAAGTACTGAGGCTCGGCCGTCTGCGTGCCTGTGTCTTGTCCGAACTGCGGCGAGATGATGGCCAGCGGCGCCGCTCCGCCCAAGCGTCGGTATTCCCTCAAGTCCCTGAGGTACGGTACAACACTCCGTATGGCGACCGTCGGGCGCTTGAAGGCAAGTGCGGCGTTGCGCGCACCGCGAACCTTTCGCAGCCCGTCTCTCAGCGCTTCGTCCACGGTCGGTGATGGTATCAGCCTGTCCCTTGGCTCTAAGGCTCGTGCCGATTTTGTGCTACTTGGAGGTGGCCGGCGGCGTGTGATATACGGTGTTGACAAGAACGATCGTGGCAGCCCGCTTCGCTAACTTGACCTTGAAGCCCCGCGGCAGGTGGCTGTTCGAGCCTCCCGCCTCGGCGGTGGTGATCAACCGGGTGGCATCAGGACAGTGATCGGCACCCATCCGCTCCCACCATCTCGCAATCGCGGCAACCGCGAAGGCCGGGATGTCGTGCTGGTCGCCGACGTTGACCCAGCGATCGTTGGCGCCGACCTCGTGGACGCCGTAGCCCCCCCCTCTCTGTCAATATAGGTGTTGCCGCCCCAGTGGGGTTGAAACCATGAGTAGGGCGAGGAAGGAATAGCACTTCTTGCTCACTGGCTCGCGTGGACGGCGCGCTGTCAGATCCCCGCATTCGTCGCACTCGGCGCCAAGATCCGTCGTCACCGAACAGCGATCGAAGCCTCTCTTCGCTCAGGCACATCGAATGCCCGCCACGAGGGCCTCAACCGGCGGGTTCGCCTCATCGCCAACCGCGCCTACGGCTTCCACTCCGCCAACGCGGCACTCCGCCTCATCATGCTGACGCTCGGACCGATCGAGCATGTCTTGCCACACGAACGGCGCCGGGGCTCAGATCCCTGAATCAACCCACATTCATGCCGGGAGGCCCCGAAATCGCCTGACCAGTACTTCTACATCACGCGTAGGGGGAACACGTCCTCATCGCGTCCCCATCTACCTGGGCATTCGCGAAAGTACCGCCGAAGTCAGGACAGAAGTAGACGTCGATGCCGCACAGCTCGGCGAGCTCTTCCTGGCGGGCCATCTCGCGTCCCTGGTCCCAGGTGAGCCTGCGGCGGAGCTGTGCTCGGGGATGCGCTCCAAGATCTCGCAGAGCGCGGCCAGGGTGGCCTCTGCGCCGTGGTCCTCGGGGAAGTCGGCCAGCCAGAGGTAGCGAGAGGTGCGGTCGAACACGGTGACGATCGCCGAGCGGTTGTAGGCGCCGGTGATCAGGTCCCCTTCGAAGTGGCCCACCTCGGTGCGCGCATCGGCGATGGCCGGGCGGTTGGTGATGGGGCTGAACTGGCCCAACGGGCCTTCTTCTCCGCATCGGCACTGTCCGACCTGCGACGGCGCCTGCACCGGCGCCGGCGGTGCAGGCGCTCGTGGAGACCCTTTGGCAGGCCTCTCGCCCCGTGGGGGTAGACGGCCCGGTAGATGGACTCGTAGCTGATCGACCCGGTGGCGTCGTGGACCCCGGAGGCCAGCTCGCGCGAGATGGTCATCGGCGAGTCCTTCACCTCCAGGCGGGCCGTCACGTGAGCGCACAGCGTGGGGGCCGCCACCAGGATCGGCGTCTTCGGCCGCTGGCGCTGCTCGTTAGCCCGACCCTGGGCCGCCACTGCGAAGTAGGCGCGCCGGCCGCCGTTTCGGGTGATCTCCGCGTTGATCGTGCACCGATGCCGACCGAGGCGCCCGGAGATCACCCCGTCGAGCTCGCGTCGTTCGATCCCGGCGCGGATCTCCTCTCGCTCGTGCAACGTCAACAGTCGGGCTGGCATGCTGGGTCCTCCACTGGTCAGGTGCGTGTCTTGAGCAGCGGGCATCCTGCCCGCCCTCACGCTCTGACCGGTGGACCTCAGGCCACCCGACTCACCCCCAGCTCAGGGGCCAGGTGTTGCCGTCACCACTTGAACTGGCCCACCCCACAAGGTCTCCATCCGCCGCTACATGTACGACCTCCAGGTCGGGTTCACGAACAATCAAGCGGAACGGGATTTGCGACCCACGAAGCTTCATCGCAAGATTTCAGGCCTGTTCCGAAGCCAGGCAGGTGCCGAGCGCTTCGCCCACGTGCGCAGCTACCTCTCCACGACCCGGAAGGACGATATGTCCGCCATCGACGCCCTCATCCGCCTCTTCGAGGGAGACCCGTGGATGCCACCGCAGCCGAGGTAACTGAACACTTACCGGCAGACTTACCGTTCTCGGGTCGGGCGCCGGATCCCGCTACTTATGGGAACGCGGTCCGCAGCCTAATCAGACATATCATAACCCCATAGCCTCACAAGGTCACGATCCAAGTACTCGCTGAAACGCTCAACCTCGGGTCTCAACCAGATGCGGAGCTCGGCCATCAGGTCGTCATCCGGGGGAGGCGGCGGCGAGTACACAATCCTCGACTGGACACTCTGGAGCAGGTGTCGGCGCGCCGACTGGGGAACGACTGCCTTGATCCCGGACTTGACAGCCTTCGAGAAGGGTCCCCAACCGGCCGAGAACCGTTGAACGGCATCGTCGAGCAGCTGCGACCGCACGGCAACGGTCGGGTTCGCCTCCACTGACAGGAGCGGCACCGAGCTGTCGACCCCCAGGAAGTCGCAGACGCGTTGCACCGTCGCCTCGTTATCACTGCGATAATCGTCGTAAATCAAGGTGAGCACCTGCTCGGCAGGGAAAACAGCGCGGTAACGGCGGAGCTGCTCGGTGTAACAGACGTGTTGGGAGTAAAGTAGCTCCTGCGGGCTATACGACCCTCGCGGCACGTAGCTCTCGCGTGTAGCCTCGAGAGCGATTGCCTTGCGTAAGTCTCGCTCACTCTCTTGATGGCTCCTGCACTGCTGTAGATGATATGACCGCAGGAACGATGCTGGTTCACGGAAGATCACAATGATGCGGGCAGCCGGATTGAGCGCTCCGATCGACGCTGCGGCTGTGCGGGAGAACAGATAGAGAACCGACGCCTCGCCGAGCTGCTGGTGCGACATCGCATCCTCGAACAGTGCCAGGTACTCCTCCAACGTCGTAGGGAGCGAGGCCAGGTACTCCCGGGACCTTGTATAGCGCGACCCTATCCGGGGCCCGTGGAACCGCTGCCGCAAGTCGGCGGCGAGGAACATGGGCTCCTTGACGTCAGGCATGAAAATCTCGGGATGCCGCCGGAGCATCTCATACAGCGCGGTGGTGCCGCTCTTGGGCTGACCCACGATGAAGAAGTCGGGCACGCGCGCCGCGCCCGACTCGTCGCCCGTGATGGCTCTTTGGCTCACCGCGTCCGTAACACCGCCATCCCCACTCATGGCGAGTTCTCGATGCTGTTGAACTGCGAAAGCGATGCCGCCTTGCGATAGAAGTCGTTCGACCGCTCGAGCTCCGCGGCCGGCGCGAAGGCCTCGAGCACTCCCTCGTTCAGCACTATTACGCGATCGCAGAGGCTCAAGGTGGACATGCGATGGGCGACCACAAACAGGGTGAGCCGTCCCTTTAGCCCAGCCAAGGATTCCTGAACCAAAGACTCCGAGTGGGGATCAAGCGCACTCGTTGGCTCGTCGAGGACCAACACGACTGGGTTCCCCGCCAGCGCTCTTGCCAGGCAGATACGCTGACGCTGACCACCAGATACCGCCTTCGCTCGCTGACTGATCAGGGTCTCATAGCCGTTCACCCAGCTCATGATCTCGCTGTCGATACGGGCCTGACACGCCGCCCGCTCCACCGCTGCATCGTCCAGCTGGCGGAAGAAGCGGATGTTCTCGGCGACCGTGCCTTGCAGGAGACGCGGCTCTTGGGGGACATAGGCGAACGCTCCCGACCACCACGACGGCGACCAGGTTTCCGCGGGTTCTCCGTCCACCAGATACCGGCCCGAAGCGGGCTCTCGGAGGCCGAGTAGCAGCTGGACCAGCGTCGACTTACCCGCTCCGGAGGGGCCGACAACTCCGATCGCCTCTCCTGGCTCGACTCGGAAGCTCACTCGACGAAGTGCGGGTCTGGCGGGGTTATAGGCATACGACACCTCGTCGAAGGCGATAGGTGGCACGTTAGTAGCCACGCGCGTCCCCCGGATGACAGGCGTAGCTCGATAGTTGCGCTCAGCATCGGCGAGCCGGTCGAGGAAGGGAAGGCTTTGGTGCAAGTTCTGGTAGTTGCCCTGTAGCTGCTGGCCGTAGGACGAAGCGCGTACCAGGAGCAGGACGACGGCCCCAAGTGAGGCGAGGTGGCCACTACCCGTGGCCTCGAGAACGGCGAGTCCTCCTACGAGCAACAGGAGCACTATGCCCTGATAGGCACCTGGCACCAGTGCGCCCAGGAACAGAGTTGAAAAGAAGCGTCGACGGGCGACCTCGACAAGGCGGCCGAGTTGGCGCTCCTGTGTCTCGCCGACGCCGAATACTTGGGTCTCTTCAGCCATACCGACCGCATCATGGATTCCGGAGGCATACTCGAGTTGGGCTGAAGACAGAGCCCGGGCGCGAAGGGACCCGACCTTACCGAGTGGACGGAACAGGAGGAACAATGCCAACCCCGCCCCGATCACTACGAGCGCTGTGGTCAGCTCAACCAAGAGAGCCGCACCCACGAGAACTAACAGCATGACGCCTGCCGTGACGCCCAGCGTCGCTTGCATGACGCCCTGCGTCGCCTGGATGACTTGACTGGTCGCGAGTTCCTGGAATCTGCCCTCACCATCGGCCGACTGCACAGACCATGGTGCCCTACTAAAGGCGGCGAAGAGCCGGAGACGCAGCCCGGCTTGTACCTCGGCTCCGATGCGCGCCGGCAGGTAGGCGATCAACCCCTGGACAGCGATACGTGCCAGTGCGATGGCAAGGCCCACGACCAGCAGCTCACCCACCCGAGCTTCAACGTGCAGGGACCCGACCTGGAAGCTGACTGTCGAGTGCTGACCGACCAGCGCGGTCGCGATCGATGCGACAAGAGCAAGGACGGCCGACTCGCACATGCCCGCTAGCGCGGAAGCCATCACCAAAGCCACGACCAGACCTGGGCGGTTGCCGAAAAGCACCTTGGCACGTTCCCAGATCGGCGTGTTCCCGGTGCGGGCTCGCCAGATGCGGTACCGCGCCGTCATGCCGTCTCCCTCTTCGTGACAGCCGGGCACTTCGTGGTTCCTGCCGAGGGACGGCCCGCCGGTCTGAACAGCTTCGTGTGAGCCGCCATGGCCAACGTCACATACCTGCTTGGCCCAAGACCGGCGCTCATCACTCGTCACCCTCTCTGTGTGCCGAGCCGCAGCGTATTCGGCTGCAGCCGGCGGTCGATGTGCCGCGATCTCGGGTAGTCAAGCTCCAGCAACAACGTTACGTAGAGCGCGCGCGAACGCCATTACGTGCCACACCCCCCTCGCCCGGTATTGCAACCCACGTCCAGGATGCGCGTCGCGTTGCCCAGGTGGCGGGCGAACTGCGCATACCGGCACGCCGGAGATTCCGCCCGACCCAGAGGGCCGCCGGGGCCGAGCGATCTGGAGCTTCGCGCTCCTCGGTCGCGATGGCCTCGGGCTCCACCGCTGTGTCCAGGCAGAGCTCGACCCGTGTGGCACCAAGGGCTCGCGATCGTGCAGCTGTCTCGTTGTTGGTCGCCAAGGCAAGGCCGGCTGCCCGAGTCGTGCGGCGAGCTCGCGGGTTGAACCTAAGCAGCACCCGCAGGGCCCAATTCCGCTTTACCTCGCGACGCCACGATTCGCCGAACCATTCACGCAACACTTCGGGGGAGATCTCGCCCCCACCGATGGGCCCGAAGATGAAGGGCTTGCCGAGCCGTGAGAAGGTGGATCCCCAGAAGAGACTGCCCCAGTTCAAGTGGTGCATAACGTCGAAGTCATGCTCTGCATCAAGCTGTACCGCGACCTCAAGACAGTCTCGCTGCCACGCGAGGTACTTGGCCTACACACTGCGCTGCCCGGATCTGAAGTCCCTTAGAAGAGCCGGACGGCTAGTAACATAGTGGAAGGTGAGACCGTCACCGGGCCGCCCGTGCGCCTCGATCTCGGCGTGCCAATCCGCGCCGGTGATTACGTGCACATCGACACCTGTGGCAGCCAGTACGGAGGTCAGATGCCAACTGGAGCCTGGTTCGCTCCCCCGACAGGGCGAGACCTGGCAGGCGGCGATCAGCGCCCGAAGCGGCCTGTCACTCCGAGTTCTGAACTCCCATGCCGACTCATCCAAGGGTCACCGAACCCTCGATACCTGCATGCCGAGACAACACCGGCCGGCGCCGCCAAAACCCCGGTGCATGCAGCCCATGCTGATCTGCTTCCGCCTCACGTCTCCGCTACTCCCCGGCTACCGTATTCTCGGCTCGTCCGGTGCCGTCAACCGTGCCGACCCCACGCCGACCGGGCGGGCGCCGTTGCCGGTGGCAGCCTCCCCGGTGGGTTCGTACTTGCCGTACCGGTAGTACTTGCCGTAGCCATAGCCGTTTGTGGACGTGCTGACCTCGTTGAGCACCACGCCGAGGAGCGTGCCGTGGACCAGGGAGAGCGCCTCGGTCGCCCGGCGCAGGTTCTTGCCCCGAGTCTGCCCAGCGGCCACCACCAAGAGCGTGGCATCGACTGTCTGGGCCAGGATTGCCGCGTCGGTAACCGGCAATAGCGGTGGACTGTCGACAAGAACGAGATCGAACATCTGGCGCAGCTTCTCAAGCAACCCGGCGAACTGTTGGCTGCCGAGCACACCGGTCGGGTCCGACATCCGCTCCCCGGTGGCCATGATAGAGAGCCCGTCGACCCCCGGCACCGGTTGGAGTGCCTCCTCGAGTGAGCACCGGCCGAGCAGCACAGTGGTCAGGCCCACCCGTTCGTCCAGGTTGAAGTACTTACCGATGCGCGGCCGGCGAAAGTCGCCCGAGACGACAACCACTCGTTCGCCCGAAGTGGCCAGAACCACACCCAGGTTTGCCGCCGTCGAGCTCTTCCCCTCGGACTCGCCCGGACTGGTCACGAGGATCGTCTGAACGTGGCTGTCGAGGGTGGCGAACCGCAGCGAGGTCCGCAGCGAGCGAAAGGCCTCCCCGGCCACTGAGTTGGGTTCGGTCACCGTGATCACGAGCGTCTGGTCCTTGCTCTTCCACGAGCGCACCATCGGGATGACTGCTAGCACCCGCGTGCCAGGCGTGAGCCGCTCCACCTCTTCTTGCACGCGGATGGTGTCGTCGAGATGCTCTACCGCGAAGGCCAGCCCGATCCCCAACAAGAGCCCGAGTAGCAACCCAAGGATGGCATCAGTGAGCGGCTTGGGGGAGGTCGGCGCGCTCGGCGCTGTGGCCGCGGTAACCACCTGGATCCCAGTGGTGGCCGCCGTCCCGCTCAGCTGGAGCTGGGCCAGCTGGTCCTTCAGCGAGGCTTCCTCGTTAAGCAGTGCGTTCACCTGGGCGACCGACGACGGCGGGACCAACTTCACCTGGGCGGCAATCGACGTGATCTGACGGCGAAGCTGTGTCTCGGCCGCCGTCAGGTTGTTGATGGTGACCGATCGTTGGTAAGTGATGAAAGCAGTCGCGTAGGTATTGGCGATCAACGCGGCTCGGGCCGGGCTGGCCGCGGTGGCAGTTACCGAGATGACGTTCGTCTGGCCCACCTCGCCCGCGGTGACGCTTGGCACGCTGCCCAGCCGCCGCCGGACCGCCGCCTCGACCGGGGAGCTCGTCACTAGCTGAAGTTCGGTGAGCACGTCAGTCGAGGTGATCGGTTGTTGGTTCGAAGTGACCAGGAGGTTCTCCGGTTGGAGCAGAAGCTGCGCGGAGGCCGAATACACCTTGGGCTGGGTCAGGGAATACCCGAGCGAGGCCACTAGGCCGAGCGCGGCGAGAGCGATCACCCACCACTTCCGCCGCCGCAGGAGCGCGAGATAGGAGCCGAGGCTAAGTGCAGGAGCTTCGTAGGAGTCAGTCAACCAACTCACGATCCATTCTCTCGTAATCGTTCCACCACAAGGCGACCGACGTTCCACCGTGACGACCAGCCTCGCCTAACTGCTCGCGAAACGATACAACACACATCCTGGACTTCGCGAAGCGACCCGAACGCGAGCAAATGTCTCGCGGGTTTCCCGTCGTGGCGCGCGACCTCCATGGGGTAGGCGATTTCATGCCGGCCGCCGCCGGCGTCAAAGTGCCGCTGCAGCGAGACGGGGGTCTCGCCGATGCCTTGGGTGAAGGGGTCATCCAGCTTCTCACCGAACCCGCTCGCGGACAGGAGGCATCTCGTACTGCGCGAGCGGTGGCGGCGCGCCACACCTGGGATCGTCGAGCTCAGGAGCTCGCTCGCCATTTCGCCCAGCTGGCGTCGGTGAGCCGAGCTGGCGCTTAGGGTCCGCACATATGCACGCCGGAGACACTGGTGTCTGCGGAGCATGAGGCTCTCAAAGCGGCGCAGACGGCCTCCTGGAGCCGATTCCTTTTCAGGGGGTGCCATCCAAAGACCCCAGAAGACACGGGCCACTTAGGCCGAACGACCTCCGGAACGCTTCCTCCACGAGCCCAGGACCTTCACTGCTGTGTGGACTTGATCGGGAAAAAGGACGACCTGGTGGAACATTCCCAGGTGGTAGCGGTGCAAGTCCCTTGGCCAGGACCCGACCAGGTGGAGCACCAGAGTCTCCGACGTGCGAGCAGGAACCTTCACCAGCCCCGAGTAGACGAAGCGACCGAGCTCCTGCTGTGACGAGAGATCGAGCCTCTTGCCGCCGAAGGTGGCTCCGTTGTCCTCCCACGGGGTGTAGATCGAGACGTAGAGCTTGTTTTCCCCTGGCAAGGTGTTGGCCCCGGGAGACGGGTCGATCACCTGAGCCGGAAGGCCCGAGCTGGGTGCCAGGTTGCGCAGTATCACCTTGACCGTCGCTGTGACAGCGCCTGTCGAGAAGTCCACTGTCGCGTGGTAGTCGATGGTCCGGCGAAGGTACCAGTCGAGCTTGTTCCCGGCGGCGTTCTGGGTCACGACTCCGAGAAAGTCGCCGCGCACTCTTGGCATGGCGCCGGCGATGTGCACCGAGCGAAAGAAGCTCTCTGCCTTCGCGTTCCTGCTGTAGAGGAGGAGGCTATGGCCTCGAACGGCTGGTCGCAGGTCATTGATGACCGAAGGGATCGGCGGC
>JAJYWG010000208.1 GCA_021791615.1 Actinomycetes bacterium | reverse complement strand
TACGCCTCGGTCGAGTTCACCTTGTTCAGCCGCATGAGCTCCAAGAGCAGGTCCATCCTCTGGCGGTTGCGGAAGGTCCAGGTACTGCGCTCGACGGCCTCTCGCACCGTCTGGATCAGAGCCTCGATGGCGCCGTTCGTGTAGACGATGGTCTCTCCCCGGCGCGCAAGTTGCGCGGCCAGCCGTGGGGCCTGGTCCGCCACCCACTTGCCCAAAGCCGGGGTCCCGAGCTCCCGGGCCGCCCGCTCGAACGCAGCCCACTGCTCGGAGCCGTGGAAGGTGTCGTTCAAGAGCGCGTGGATCGGGTGCTCGTCGTCGATGCCGTCTTCTGCCATGGCCATGTGGGCGCGCATGCAGAGGTGGTGCTCGCATCGGTGGACTCGCGTCGCTGGATGCCGTCACGGACGATCTGGAACTCCTGGTGTGTCGGGCGCGGGCATTGCGGCGAAGTACTCATGCACCCCTGCTGTTGGCGCTGGTATCTCACCCCGAGAGCAGGGGGACGCCATCTCACCCGAAAAGCAGGGGGGGAGTTATAACCGGAAGTTGTGGATCCACGATCTCGCGAAGGGCGCGACGTACCCTCCAAGTTGAGACCAATCAACGAGTCCGCTGGCGAATGCCGGCGGGGAGGGATACGCCAATGTTGAAGTTAGCCCTAAACAAGCGATTCCGACGACGAGACGGACTTCACCGGTCAGAACCTGTGCGACGAGGCGCCGGGGCCGGTGTGGGGGCGTTGACGGAGGTTCAAAAGCCGCAATTCGCCCGGCGATCGGGGCATACGAGGGTCCTGAGAGGCGTCTGGAGCGCATCTGAGGGTCGCTGACGCGACCGGCGCTCCGGCCGGCCATGAGCGCGCGAGGCGGTGTTCGTCAGAGTGCGTCGACGAGGCGGAAGAACGGCCCCAGCCACTGGTTGTAGGCCAAGACGCGCCACCGCACACGCCGTCCCGTCTTCACGATCTGGGCGGGGATCGCGACGAAGGCGGCCAGGAAGGTGTGGAACTCCATGGTGAGCAGGCGTCGGCGCTGTTCGTTGTGGCGCTGGGCCCAGCGGCCGCTCACCGGCAGCAACAGTGCGCACCAGGCTTTCAGGCTCCAGGCGAGCGAGGCCATGGTCATGTAGGCCCAGTTGGCGTTGAGAGTGTTGACCGGAGCGTGCAGGGCGCGCACGTCGGACTTCAGCTGGGCGTGCAGGTTCTCCTGGTTGCAGCGCTGGCGGGCCTGGTCCACCACCTCACTGGAGGTCATCTCCCACTCGTTCGTGATATAGAAAAAGTACCGGTACTCGCTGAACAGGACGTTCTCGCCGCGCTCGACGGAGATGTTCTTCCTGAGCGCGACCACCCGGTAGTCCCGCTTGCACTTGGCCGGCCGGTAGGAGAAGCAGACGACGTCCTCGGCCTTCTGGCGCAGCACCTTGTAGTTCCGCTCGCGCACGATCTCGTCCTTCACGTTGACCGGGCGCGTCCGCGGCCTCGTCGCGATCTGTCGCTCGGCTCTCTTGACGAGCTCGTGGTACATCTCCTCGTCCGCGCTCTTCGCCGCCTCGATGAGGTTCTCCCGGGCGTCGAAGCCGAAGACGAAGCGCACGCCGTCTTGGTCCCATCGGTCGAACTTGCCGGTGAGCGCGTAGTCGGTGTCGCCGCGCAGGCGGATCTGGGTGAACCCGGCGGATCGGCACAAGGCGATCGCCCGATCGAAGTAGTCGACCACCCCCTCGTGGGAGGGCCGGTTGGCGCCCAACAGTCCCAGGTACAGCGGTTCTTTGGTGTTGGCGAGCGAGACGAGGAGGGCCGAGTACCCCCAGATCCCGTTGTAGGAGATGCTCATGCCCTCCTTGGTCTCTGCTGTGGTTCCCACGATGGTCGCGTCGGCGTCGATGACCGCCGGCTGCTCGAAGAAGGAGGCGGGCTGTTTCGCCCAGACCCTGAGGCGGGCCCGGTTGACCGCTTCTTGGAGACAGAGGACCTGGTCCTCGTCGAAACGCCGGCAGAAGTCGCCCGCCGTCGTCGGATCGGGGATGGACTTCGTCCCCAGCCCGTCGAGGAACACCGCGTCACCGCGACGGGCCTCGATGTCGTCGAGGGTCCGCCCTCCGCACAGCGCGTTGTACGCGATGTTCAGCACATGGTCGGACTCGAAATAGGGCTTGTGCAGCTTCAACAGATGCAGCGAGGAGTCGATCTCCTCCGCCACGCCGACCGTCTCGACGAGCTTCGCGATCATGCCCATGCCGCCGTGCGCCACCGCCTTGGTGCGTGTCGAGAACTCGTAGGCGATGTTCGCCCGTCCGAGCACCGGGCCGTCCAGGTTGATCGCGACCGCATTCTCGAGCCGTCGCCCGATCGCGGCCTTCTCGGCTACGAGCTTACGCTGGCGCCTCGTCTTGGCGTTGGTCACGGTGCCTCCCTTACGTCGATACCCAAGTATCCTACTTGGGTATCGTGCGGATAAGGTGGATGCCGATGACCCCGAGCGACAAGGATCCGATCGGCAAGCGTCGCCGGACGAGACAGGCCCGTATCGCCTCTGAGCTCGGCCAGGCCGGGTTCGCGCTGCCGGGCACCGTTCTCGTGCGCACGACGTGCGGCAAGAAGAACTGCGGGTGCCACGCAGACCCGCCGCGTTTGCACCGTCCCACCGTCCAGTGGACGCGCAAGATCAACCAGAAGACCGTGACTCGCAATCTCACCGACGAGCAGTGGCAGCGCTACGCAGAGTGGTTCGAGAACGCCAAACGCCTACGCAAGCTGCTCGCAGACCTCGAGGCCCTGTCCATGGAGATCTTCGAACAGGACTCGTGAGGTCTCGATCAGCCACCGGGCCAGGAGAGGCCCGTCAGGCTGGGGCCCGGTGGGTCTTCACCCGAAACCGCTCAGCGACCGCACCGGACATCGTTGCCACATACTCGGAAACTCTTCCAGGAGAACGCACTGCCGGGGCCGCAGGCAGCTCGGCCCTACTCCTTTCGCTTGCTTTAGGTCTAGCGGTGATGAGC
>JAJYWG010000044.1 GCA_021791615.1 Actinomycetes bacterium | reverse complement strand
TGAACGGTGCGGACGACTCGGCGTAGACGAGCGACCGCCATCGTCATCGGAGCGCTCGCCGCGGTGCTGCTCGCC
The DNA here is from genome assembly GCA_021791615.1 of Actinomycetes bacterium. Next base: position 2,932 of record JAJYWG010000044.1, on the reverse strand, counting down.
GCGTGCGGGAGCGCGACGTCCTCGCTCGGCCATGGCAGCTACCACCACAAGGCCTCGCTGCCGCCGGTCGCCAAGACCGTCCCGAAGCCAACCGCGCCGAAGCCCGTCCCGACGCCCAGCACGCCGACGACGACCGCCCCTGTGCAGCGGCCGGCGCCCGTGCCCTCGTACCTCCATCCCCCGCCCGGTGAGCCCTGGACGGTCCGCGGTAGCGCTCCGTGGGTGGCCGCCCAGTACGTCCAGGCCATCGACCAGCTGACATGGAAGTGGTCGACGCCGGCCCAGTACCTCTACGACGCACGCCCCTACATGACCAAGGCGTACTACGACCTGCTCGACTCGATCGAGCAGCGAGCGCTCGCAGCGCACCCGACACCCGAGACAGCCGTCTACTGGCACCAGGTCAAGACCGAGAAGCTCGGCTACTACATCGAGGTCGCGTGGAGCTACACGATCATCGAGGCGGGCGTGACGCCGACCACCCAGACCGTCCGTGTGGCCTTCAGGCGCGGGAACGTCTTCGGCGGGGTCTCCGAGCCGATCGCCACAACACACGTGCTGAGCATCGTGGACCTCTCGATGCAGAAGGTGGACGGCCGCTGGGAGGTCGCCCGGGTCCAGTCGAGGACAGCGGGCTGATGGCCCAGGTCGAGATCGCCGTCGTCGCGCTCGCAGCCGTCGGCGTGCTCGTCGGGTTCGTCAGGCGCTCGGGGGAAGCCAGCGTCCAGCGAGATCCCCAGCGCCTGTTCAGCGACTCCGAGCGCCGAGCGATCTTCGCCAGGGCCGGGGACCGCTGCGAGCACGTCTCGATGCTCGGTCGGCGTTGCCACGCGGCTGCGAGCCACGCCGACCACGTCCACCCCTGGTCGAAGGGCGGGGCGACGACGCTCGCGAACGCACAGGCGCTCTGCGCGCGCCACAACCTGACCAAGGCCGGCGGCGTGCCGTCGAGGTGGTCCGTGCACCGCCTGGAGCAGCGCAGGAGGAGGTACTTCCCGCCAGGTGTGCCGGTGGCGGTCGTCTGGAGGACCGGGAGGCGCGGCGGTGATCCGGTTGCTCGTGAAGCTGGCCGTCCTCGTCGCGGTGATCGTCGTGGCGGTGTGGCTCTACCACCACTTCGCCCCGGGTGTCGTCCACGCGGTCCACGACGTCGAGCACATCGGGGAGCCGATCCTGTCGCACTTGCACAGAGACAGTCGTGCGTACACCACAAGCCCAGGTAGCCGAGTTCCATCGGGCGACCGGCACTCTTGAATCCTCCCCACGGCACCCGGGGATGGTTGCAAGACTTCCTAGAAGTGTATAGTCTTGCAACCATGAGCGCACTCCGTATGCCCATCGCCACCGCCTCACGCAAGGGTGTCTCCAAGCTCGCCGCGGAAGCCGAGGCACACCGGGTCATCCTCACCAGTCATGGTCGTCCGGTGGCCGTTGTGGATTCGGCCGAACGCCTCGACGAGGACATTCGGCGAGTCCGTGAGGCAAGTCGGGCGGTCGTCGAAGCTGCTGGGGAGCTGGCTCTCCAGCGCTCCAACCGGCTGACCTTGGAAGACGTGTGCGTCAAGCTGCACATCGACCCTCAACGAGTCCGCTCACGTGCCGCTGCGAAACGCAGGTGAGACGCGGGAGCCGATTCCCTGACGATCAAGCCGAGATCGTCTTCTCCGACATCGTCATCGAACAGCTGGAGCAGTTCACCGAGGACCAGCGGATCGAGGTTCTGGCCGAGGTCGTCCGGCTCTGTGACGACCCTGGAGGCAAGCATCCACTCCACACTCCCCTGTCGGGATGGAACACGCTCGACGTCTTGGGCGCCGAGCTTCGAGTGGTGTACAAAGCCACCATTCCAGCAGGTGTCGGACTCCTAGAGGTGCTGTGCATCGGACCTCGATCGGACTCAGAGGTCTACGACATGGCGATCGGCATCACGCGGTCCGGCCTCTTGTCCGAAGACGAAGTCACGCAGCTCTGGGAAGCCCTGAGCCTCCTTGACGTCGTCACCGAAGACGTCGGCTTGGAAGGCTGGGACTACCGCCCCGAGCCGGCTCCCGATGGCATGCGCCGAGCTGCCGTCAGCTCAGGGTTGCTCGACCAGGACACTGCGGACCTCTTGGCCAAAGACGAGTTGGAGGCCGCGATGACCTCTGGGTGGGGACCGAACGGGGCCGATCCAGAAAAAGCACTCCTCGCGGCATTGGAACGTGCCCGTGGAAGTGCAGACTTCTCGGTCCGCAAGATTCTGGAGGTCCGTCGAGAAGACCGGTGCGGTGCCTTCATGGTCAGAGCCAAGTCAACCTGCGTCCGCCGGACCGGCCACCCTGGTCCGCACCGCTCCGCATGACGGCGGCCCGACTTCGTCACGCCGCCCACTTGCCGGACTTGACCATCAGCTTTTGGAACGCCTCGGCGGTGTCATTGGGCAGGCTCGCTCCCGCAGGGGGGTCCTGGAGGGGCAGGCGGACGCCCGGGTACGCGAGGTCCGGCCGTCCGGCCTTGGCGCATGCGGTGAGCACCACCATGACCTTGCGCCAGGTCGCTGCGTCTGCGCGCACCCGTGAGATGGCCGTGAGCGCAGAGACGAGGGCGAAGATCCGGTCCGGCCGCTCTCGACGCATTCGAGACCGATCAGGACCACGCACACCTGCTCGTCACCTACCCGCCGAAGGTCTTGCTCTCCAGGCTCGTGAACTCGCTGAAGACGATCTCCAGCTACCAGGTACGCCAACATAACTGGCCCGAAGTGCGCCGGGCGTTGTGGGGAGAGCACTTCTGGTCTCCTTCCTATGCGGTGATCTCTTGTGGTGGAGCCCGGCTCGAGAAGGTCAGGGCCTACATCGAGAATCAGCAGGCACCGAACAGACCAGCCCACCGACCCCGACAAGGTGTCTCGAGATGAGTCGAGGTCGCTTGACCCCGCCCCCCCCGGACGGGG
>JAJYWG010000289.1 GCA_021791615.1 Actinomycetes bacterium | reverse complement strand
GATGACCCGCAAGGTCGCCAGCTGCGCGTTCCGGCCGAAAGCGGACACTGATTCCGGCGGAAAGCGGACACCCAGTCCGGGCAAAAGCGGACACTGATTCCGGGGAATCCGGACACCGTTCCGGACGATTCCGGACAGCTGAGCGCGCACGGACGCGCGCTGGGGGGTGGGCGGCGCCTCGGCCCACCGAATATCCACCACAAGCGGCACGGGCCCTTCTGGAATGGCGATTGTTGGACTGCCGATCCGAGGAGGGACCACGTGCCAAGAAAGAGGCTACCCATGCGAAAGATCGCCGACGTGTTGCGCCTGAAGGCCGCCGGCATGTCCATGCGCGACATCTCGACCAGTGTCGGAGCCGGCCGGACGACGGTCGCTGAGTACCTGGCGCGCGCACAAGCCGCCGGGATCTCCTGGCCACTGCCCGAGGGCCTCGACGAGGAGGCCCTCGAACTGAAGCTCTTCCCGCCAGCTGACGCAGATCCGGCGCGCCCGCTCCCTGACTGGCACTGGGTGCACAACGAGCTCAAGGCCGACAAGCACGTGACGCTGCGTCTCGTCTGGCTCGAGTGGAAGGCTGGCCATCCCGACGGCTGGGGCTACAGCCAGTTCTGCTGGCACTACCGCCGCTGGCTCGCTGTCCAAGACGTCGTCATGCGGCTCAGCTACGCGGCCGGCGAGCGGATGTTCGTCGACTTCTCTGGCGACAAGGCCCACTGGATCGATCCGGAGACCGGCGAGGTCCACGACGCCGACGTGTTCGTCGCCGTCTTGGGGTGCTCGGGCATGCTCTACGCCGAGGCCACCAGAGGCCAGGACCTGGCTTCGTGGATCGGCGCCCACGTGCATGCATGGGAGGTCTATGGGGGCGTCACCGAGATCCTCGTCCCGGACAACCCGCGGGCCGGGGTGACCAAAGCCTGCTTCTACGACCCCGAGCTCAACCGCACCTACGCCGAGCTCGCCAGCCACTATCAGACGATCGTGCTGCCGACGAGGACGGCTCGGCCCCGCGACAAAGCAGCCGTCGAAGCTGGAGTTCTGACCGTCGAGCGCTGGGTGTTGGCGCCACTTCGCCACCGGCAGTTCTTCTCGCTCGCGGAGCTGAACGAGGCCATCACCGAACGCGTCGCGTGGATCAACGCCCGCCCGTTTCGCGGCGATCCCACGTCACGGCGTGACCTGTTCGAAGACCTCGAGCGTCCAGCGCTGCGACCCCTCCCACAGACGCCCTACGAGTTCTCGACGTGGAAGAAGGTGACCGTCAACATCGACTACCACGTCCAAGGCCCCGACCACAGGTTCTACTCGGTGCCCTACCAGCTGGTGCGCCAGAAGCTCGACCTGCGGGCGAGCGCGACCACCGTCGAGGTGTTCAACGGTGGTCGTCGCGTCGCGTCCCACCTGCGCGAGTACGGACGGCGGCGCTACATCACCGACCCCGCCCACATGCCCGCCAGCCACCGCGCGCACGCCGAGTGGACGCCGTCGCGTCTCGTCTCGTGGGGACGAGGCGTGTCGCCATCGACCGGGGACTTCGTCGAGCGGCTCTTGGAGTCAAAGCCCCATCCCGAGCACGCCTATCGGGCGTGTCTCGGCCTGAAGAGCCTCGGCCGCCGTTACGGCACAGAGCGCCTGGGTGCTGCGTGCGCCCGGGCACTGTCGGTCGGGGCCATCAGCTACACCTCGGTCAAGTCGATCCTCGTCGAGGGCCTCGACCGTCTCCCGCTTCCCGGCACCCAGGCTGCCCCGCCGCCACCTTCCCACGAGAACCTGCGCGGGGCCGAGTACTGGGGGAAGGAGGCCTGATGCTCGCCAACGTGACCGTCCACAAGCTCGCCAGCCTCGGGCTCTCGGCCATGGCCGACGGCCTCGCCGAGCAGCTGGCGACTCCGGGACCCTGGGCCGAACTGAGCTTCGAGGATCGCCTGGGGCTCTTGGTCGATCAAGAGGCGACGGCCCGAGAGTCCCGGCGCCTCGCCAGCCGGTTGAAAGGCGCAAAACTCCGCTATCCGGCGTCGATCGAAGACCTCGACCTGCGCACGCCGCGCGGGCTCGACCGAGGGGTGGTGGCGCAGCTCGCCCAGGGCAACTGGGTCGCCAACCACCACAACCTGGTCGTGACCGGCCCGACGGGGATCGGCAAGTCCTGGATCGCCTGTGCGCTCGCCCACGGCGCCATCCGCTCCGGCCACACCGCGAGCTACGTGCGTGCCCCTCGCCTTGCTGAAGAGCTCGCGCTCGGACGGGCCGACGGGCGCTACGCGAAGCTCCTCGTCCAGCTCGCACGAACGTCGCTTCTCGTGCTCGACGACTTCTTGTTGACGCCGGCGCCCGTCGAGGTCTGCCGGGACCTGCTTGAGGTCATCGAAGACCGCGCCCAGCGACGTTCGACGCTCGTCGCGAGCCAGCTCCCCGTCGAGCACTGGCATGAAGCGATGGCGGACCCGACCTTGGCCGAGGCGATCTTGGATCGGATCCTCTGTTCGGCGCACCGCATCTCGCTCAAGGGCCCGTCCCTGCGCCGGCGCGACCCCGAGAAGGCTGCCGACGAGTGATCGTCCTCGCCGTCTACGTCGTGCTGCTCGTCGTCGCGTCGTTCGACGCGCACGTCGTCGCTCACGACACGGCATCAGCCGCCGGCACCGAGGAACCAGTCCCCGCACCGAGCCCGCGGAGCCGGGGGCCACCGATCGGTTCGTGCTGCGCACTTCGCCGGACGGCGAGGCCAGCCCACCCGGGCCCTTGTCCCATCCGCACACGACCCTGTCCCATCCGCACACGACCCAAGGGCTGAAGATGCCCTGGACCTACACCGATGCAGTGCACACCGAACGCCTCGCCATCCGGCACCAACACCTGATCACCCACGGAGGTTCTTCGACGTAGTAGAACGAGCAACGGCGTCACCCACCCTGTCCGGTTTCAGCCGGAACGGGTGTCCGGAATCAACCGGAACGGGTGTCCGGAATCGCCGGAATGCGCACGAGGACTACGAAGCCCAGGTG
>JAJYWG010000394.1 GCA_021791615.1 Actinomycetes bacterium | reverse complement strand
ATTGCCAATCAAACTCCCTTTCCGCACATCGGGCGACGGATATCTCGTGTTTTGCGGTCATGGGCGTGTCTGGCCCGCGAGGGTGTAGGCGGCGGCCGGGATCCCCAACAAGCCAAGGACCTGTAGCTGGAGTCGGTCGAGCTCGGGCTCGAAGACCTTGAGAGTTCGGCCTGCCGGGTCGCACAGCATGTGGCGTGACACGCTGGCGAAGATCTCGAGGACGCGCTCCGCGCTTGGTGCCGGGCAGTCGCGCAGCTCTGGGTAGAGCGGGATCGATGAAGTGTTGGCCGCTTTCATCGCGTTGCGAATCTCCCGCTCGATCAGGGCTTGGACGATCAGCGCGAAGAACTGGCAGCACAGCAGCCCCTCGATGCGCACCGGGTCCTTCAGGTACACCGGGGCCACTGCCTGGTGGCCCTTCAGCTGTTCGTGGCGGCGTTCGAGGTTCGGCTGGTACTTGTAGGCGGCGAGGACTTCGGCTGGTGTCATGGCTCGGTCGTTGGTGGTGAGTGGAAACGTGCCGTCCATGCGGGCGTCGTCGGCGACGGCGTCGGTGCGCACAGCGAACGACAGCTCGAAGCGGGTGGCGGTCGTCTTCCGATAGCGGGTGTCGGCTCCGGGTCGTCCTCGGTGTTCCTGGTGAAAGTCATCTGCCTTCACCCCGGCAACGTGCACTGCGAAGTACCGGGTGGCGCCGGCGCCGGCCAAGGCGTCAGCAGCGGCCTTCTCGACCGCGGCAACGGTCTTCATCCGACAGCGCGCCCCGGCCAACTTGGCCGAGAGCACCTCGAGGGCCGCCTCGCCGGCCTCGATCCGTTCCCGGCGCGACGTGGCGTCACGGGCGTGCTTGGTGCTCGAGTGCACCCAGATCACCCGGAAGCCCCCCTCGGAGGGAAGCGGCGCCTCGAAGGTCGCCCAGACCTCGTCGGGATCGCCGATGCGCCGGCCGGGGCGACGCATCGCCTCGGTCCACGTTGGAGCGTGGGTCTTCACCCACTCGGTGAACCAGGTGACCTCCTTGCGACCGGCGGGCAACACGGTCACGAAGCGGCCGCCGTTTCGGTCGATGTGGCCCATCGCCTCGGCGGAGGCGAGCTTGCAGTCTGCGACGTACAAGAAGTCGGCTCTGCCGACCAGGCGTCGCAGCTCGTCCCAGGTCGGCACGTGGGTCACGTCGTCAGCGGTGTTGCCCGACTCCACCCGATAGGCGATCGGCACCGCCCCGTCGGCCGACACGGTAAGGATCCACACGAGCTGGCGCAGATCGGGGCGAAAGTCCTTGTTGTGGCCGAAGGTTGGCTTCGCGACCGCCTTGCCGGCGCGAGTGCCACCACCTCCTGGGTAGCCGATGCCGGTCAAGGTGATCGACGTGGAGTCGTTGTGCAGCTCGGTCACCTCGATGCCAAAGGTTCGCACCATGTGGAGCACGACAGAGGTGAGCAAGCTCGCCCGATCGGCGTCGAACAGCCGGGTGAGCATGCGCCCGACCCGGTCGTCGTTCAGCGCTGCGACGTCTTCGGGATCGAGGCCGAGCAGTGCAGGGTCGTACGCGGATGCCCACTCGCCCATGGCGTAGATCGGCCCGTGGCGCACCACCAGGTTCCGCACCACGACGCCGAGGGCCTTGGCCGGTGCGAGGCGCAGCCTCGCGTCGTCATGAGGCACGACCCGTTCGAGCGCGGTATCGAGGTCCAGGCGAGCAAGGACGTGGTTCACGATCGGCATGCCTCCGATCAGCTGGCTCCTGAGCGCGAGGTCCGTCACATCAGGCGGGAGGCTTGACTCTGCCATACCGGAAGCCTATATACTTCCGGTTCATGGATGGTGGATTGTGACCCGGAGGCAGCTCGAGCCCACGTCGGCAGAGCGGCGTGCTCAAGAGCAGATCGCACGTCGACTCTCGGCGATCGGGTTCGTTCTGCCTGGCAGCGTCAGCTCACGCACGAGCCGCTGCGGCAACCCCGGCTGTGTCTGCCACACCGACGACACGCGTCATCACGGGCCCTATCTCACCTGGACCCGCAAGTTCGAGAACAAGACCCTGACCCGGGCGCTGAGCACCGAGCAGCTCAAGCGCTACCGGCCTTGGTTCGACGAGCACCGACGCCTACGGCAGCTCACGAAGGACCTGGAGGTCATCTCCTTGCACGCTGCCAACAGGATCGAGCAGTGGGGTTTGCCGGACTGACGCGATACCCCTCGCCCGACGTGCGGAAAGGGAGTTGCCATCGCCGGGGCTTCTGGTTTTGTCGGACGTGCTCTGACGGCCCAGCTGCTCGGTACCGGGCACGACGTGGTCGGCCTCGGCCGTTCCGTGAGCTCCCTCCCGACGGGTACGAGGGCCATCGCTGTTGACGTGGGCGACGAAGGCGCGACCGCCGACGCCCTGGGTGGTGTCGAGGTCGCCTATTACCTCGTCCATTCGATGGCCGCCGGTGGTGGATTCCGCGATGTCGACCTCCGTCTTGCCACCGCCTTCGGTCGGGCGGCGGCGCAGGCGGGCGTCGACCGGATCATCTATGTCGGAGCCCTCGGGGACGCTCCGACCTCCGCACACCTGGCCAGCCGGCACGAGGTGGGTTCGGCCCTCGCCGCCGCCGGCGTGGCGGTCGTCGAGCTGCGGGCCGCGGTCGTGTTCGGCTCGGGCAGCATCTCCTTCGAGATGCTTCGTTACTTGACCGAGCGACTGCCGGCCATGGTCTGCCCCCGGTGGGTGCGCACCCGGATCCAGCCTATTGCCCTTGTCGACCTGCTGGCTTATCTGGAGGAGTCGCTCCACGTCGCTCCCGGCGTCTATGAGATCGGCGGCGCTGACGTCACGACCTACCGCGAGATGATCGCTGCGTACGCCCGCGTCCGGGGTTTGCGTCCCCGTCGCATTATCGACATCCCGTGGCTCACGCCGCACCTCTCGTCGTACTGGGTCGACCTCGTGACGCCGGTCGATCGTTCGGTGAGTCATGCGTTGATCGAGAGTCTCGTCACCGAGGTGGTGGTGGTCGACGCCGA
>JAJYWG010000488.1 GCA_021791615.1 Actinomycetes bacterium | reverse complement strand
GGTCACCCACGGCCGGCGCCCGCTCCGGGACTCGGGCACGTCGTGCAGAAACTGGAGGGCGGCCATCACGGGCTCCCGGTGCTCGTCACCGGGTAGGCTGACGTCAGCGAGGCGTACACGACCGTGTTCGAGAGGTAGTGCCCGGTTGTGGAGTCGAATGCCCCTCCGCAGGTGATCAGTCGGAGAGCGGCGAAGTCGGTGTTGCCGTAGACCGCCGTCGTGGGGAAGCTCGACTTGGGGTACTCGCGAACCCCGGTGACGGTGAAGACGGCGACGATCCCGTCGGCGAGCGTCACGTTCACCGGGTCCCCCGGCTCGAGGGCGCCGAGATCGAAGAAGACCGACGGTCCTGTCGCAGCCGAGTCGATGTGACCTTCGATGACGGACGGACCGATCTCGCCCGGGGTGGGCGAGGCGTCGAACCACGCCGCCTCGTTGTAGGCCGGCCCGGGCTGCGGCACCTGGATGGTGCCTGTCGGCGCCACGCCGAGATCCTGGAGCTTGGACGCCACCTGGATGGCCGGGATGTCGATCGAGACCGGTCTCGACGCGGGCAGCGTCGGTCCGACGACCTTCGGGTTGGGGCCCGTCGCCGGCTCCGCCGACCGGACCGCGTCCCCGCCCGCCCCAGCCGTGCTGGCCGGCCCGGTGGTTCCCGCCACCTGTGCAGTCGGTTGGGGGGCATGCTCCTGCGAGGCGGCGGCCACGCCCACGGCAAGCCCGCCCGCCAGAAGAAGGACGGCGCCGGACACCGTCACGCCCCTCGACGCACTGCCGATTGCGAGCCGGTTCGTGCGTGCCATGGATGCGCGTGCTCCTCTCGTTCGTACTCCACCCCCTCGCCTTCTCCGGCACCGCGCCCCGGCGCGGATTAAGCGGATCAAGCGAGGTGCGGCGCCGATGCGCGTCCCCGCACCACCGGCACCGCCGTCATCCGGCCGCGGGCGTGGCTCCGAAGGAGCGCACGAAGGACCCCAACGACGGAAGGGATTTGGACAACCATGCACAACTCGAAGAAGAAGCTGCTCAGCATCGCTGGCGCGACGGCCGGGGCCGCAGGCATGACCCTGCTCGGCCTCGGCGCGACGACGGCGCCGCTGGCCGGTGCCGCCACAACGGGTGCGACCACGTACACCGCGACGTTGAAGCCGGTCCCGTTGAACGGGCAGACACAGGCGTCGGGAACACTGAAGCTCGTGCTCACAGGGAGCAAGGCCACGATCACCGAGCACGTGACCGGGCTTGCCGCCACGTTCACAGGGAACCCGTTCCCGCACGTCCAGCACATTCACGGCGGCGCCAAGGGCACGTGCCCCGGTGCGACAGCCACAACCAACCATGACGGCGTCATCAGCACCACAGAGGGGAAGCCGTTCTACGGCACAATCCTCACCACGCTGTCGATCGGATCGGGCGGCACCTCGCCCAAGACAGGGACCAACACGACAATCGCCCCCAAGGGCTCGACCATCACATACAGCCGCACGATCACACTCGATGCGACAACTGTGAAGTCGATCCAGGCAGGCAACGCCGTGATCGTGGTGCACGGCTTGACACCGTCGACCGCGCCGAAGGCGGCCACCGCGGAGAAGAGCGCGCTCGTGCCCTCGCTGCCCCTAGCTGCCACGGCGCCCGCGTTGTGCGGCCCGTTGACCGCCTCCCAGGTCAGCGTCATTCCTGTGGGGGCGCCGCAGACGGGCGGAGGCTCGACGGCGGGTGTGCAGGACGTCACGCTCTTCGCTGTCGGCGGGGGCCTCCTCGTCTCTGGTGCAGCGCTGCTCGCGGTTCGGCGACGGGTCCGCACGACGCACTGACCAGCTCGGCGACTGGGACGACCCCGCCACCACGTCGCGGTGGCGGGGTCGTCCGCGTCCGGGCCCCGCGTCGTCCTCCGGGTCACTTGGTGACGACGAGCACGCCCTTCATGAAGTTGTGGATCGAGCAGTAGAACGCATAGGTCCCGGGCCGCTCCGGGGCGCGGATGCGAACCGTGCGCCCCGGGTCGACGTAGCCCGTGTTGAAGCCTCCGTACGGCGTGCTCCCCGGGATAGCCGTCAGCGTGTGCGTGACGGGGTCGTGGTTGGTCACGGCGATGACCTCACCTGGCCGGGTCACGACGCGCGCGGGGTGGTAGCTGTAGTCGGAGATGACGACGTGGACGACGGGCGGTGGAGACGGCTCCCTCGTGGTGGCGCGGGGTGCGGTCTTCGGTGGTTGGTCCCCTACCGTCGAGTCGATGCCGACCCCATCCACGAGGACCACTGCCACCAGCACGGCAGCGACGACCCCGAGCGCCACCGGCGCGACGCGACCGCCAGACCCGCGACGGGTCCGAGCGGCACGGAGGAAGAGGGACCCGTAGACCGTGAAGGCACCTGCCTCGGCGAGCCCGGCCAGCAGACCGGCCGTCGTCGCCACCTCGTGGAAACCGAAGAGCGTCGTTCCCCGACTGACCGCGTACCCGCCTACGGTTCCCGCGGCGAAGAGTGCGGAAGCGGCCCAGAGGGAGCCGACCCAGGACCGTCCGGGCCCGCCTCTCCTCGCGGCGCCGAGCACCCCGGCGAACGCCAGGATCGTGCCGGCGACGGCTTGGAGCAGGAACAGGGACCCGATCGTCGGGATGTGGCGGTACCCGGTCACGTAGAGCTCGGCGTGGACGGCCGCCGACGATCCCAGGAGGACGGCGCCGGTCACGGCACCAGCGACTGCGCCCCTCCTGCCCATCGGTTCGTCGGTGCTCGGTTCGTCGGTGCTGGGTGCCATCAACCGCGGGTTCGGAGCGGCACGCCCGGGCGGATGCTCGGGAAGCCCGACACCGTCGCGACATTGGTACGGCGCTCGGCTCGTTTCGACGTCCGGCGCCTCGACTTCGACGCCTTCGCAAATCGGGCTCTTCTGACGGATCCGTGGGCGTCGAACGGGCCGTGACCGCATGGCGCTGAGGAACTGCGCGACCAGCCAGCCGGACGAGCCGGCTGGCACGATCCATTGTGGAGTCGTTGACGCG
>JAJYWG010000430.1 GCA_021791615.1 Actinomycetes bacterium | reverse complement strand
GATGACGCCTCGGAGCTGGTGCTTGGCGGCCGGGGAGTCCCGATAGCCCCACTGCTCGAGCGTTTCGGCGACTCGTCCGAACGAGGCCTCCACGGCCCCGGCCCCGAAGACGAGCTGGGCGAGATGCAGCCGGTTGAACGTTCCCAGATGCTGGAACTGGTCGAAGTCGCCGAGCAGACAGGCCAGAGCAACGAGGAAAGGACGGACCGTCGTCTCGGTCGGCAGCGTCCGTGCGGCCAGGAACTCCTCGACACTCGGACCGAGGAGCTGCTCCCAGTCCTGGGAGGTCCATCCCCAATAGGAGCGCTCGGTCACCACACAGTGGCCCAGCACCAATCCGGCCGCGTGTAGACCGGCCCGCCGGTAGCGGGCATCGCCACAGTGATCGAGCGAGGCGAGCGCGCAGTCGAGCGGAGCGACCAGGCGGCCGAGTGTTGCCCATAGCGGCGCTCGCTGGGCGGCCCCTCGGGCGCGGCTGCGGCGGACGCCGGCGTCGCCAAGGGCGAGAAGTGCATGGAGCTCTTCGTCGGTCAGCTGAGGGGAGTGGTCGTAGCCGGTCAGGTCGAGCTTCGCCCAGCGACGGCCGACGGCAATGCCAGCGCTGGCCTCGAGCACGGACGCCGTCACTCGTCGTCACCAGCGTGCGTGCGACCGTCCACGTCGATGCCCGTCTCAGTCAACAGGCTGATCCGCCAAGCATGGATCTCCGCCACCCCCCGGTTGAACTTGTCGGAAAGCTCCCGGCCCGAGAGGTGGATGTAGCGAAGCGTCGAGTCCGTGCTGGCATGCCCGGCGAAGGTGTGGCGATGGCGTGAAGCTCCCAGCCCATGCGGGCGAGGTCGGTCAGGCAGAGGTGACGCGTCGTGTGGGTGGAGAACTGCGGGACGTCCGCTGTCAGCGCGACCCGGCGCACCACCTTCGACCAGGTCCACAGGCTGAGCGGCTCGGCCCGGTTGCGCCGGGACTCCGACAGGAACAACGGGCCCCGGCTGCGACTGATGGAGCCACGGTGGTCGAGGTAGGCGGCGAGCAGCACGCCGGTCGCCGCCGAATAGGGGACGCTCCGTCCCCTCCGGGTCTTGGTCGTCTCGGCCCGGACCCGGATCATGCGATGCGCTGGGTCCAGGTCGTCGGCGCGAAGTGAGCAAAGCTCCTGGCGTCGCAGCGCGGCGTCGTAGGCGAGCGCGAGCATCAGGCGGTTGCGGACCGGCTCGTCACGAAAGACGGTGAGAACATCCAGCCACTGCTGCTCAGTCGGGATCCACGGCAGCTTCACGAGCCGGGGCACGAGCCCCCTGCCGCCGGAACCGAGACCGCGCCGAGCGCCGTAGCGGCCACGGCCGACCGGGTTCGAGTCGCGGAGGCCTTCTTCGACCAAGAAGTCGTAGAACAGCCGGACCGGCACCAGACGTTGCTGGAGCGTGGCGTTGGCGAGCCCCGTCCCCGAGTCAAGTGCCACCGTGTTCGCCCCGTGGCGGCTCGGCCGGCCGGTCAGCTCCCGGACGAAGGATGCGACCTGCGTCCGGCCGGCGCTGAGCGGGTCGACGCCGTCGTGTTCGCAGAGCTCGAGGTACTCAGCAAGCCCACGGGCATAGGCGTCGATCGTCCTCGGCGCCCGGCCGAGGTCCGCCCAGATCCCGAGCCACTCCACCGCTCGCGCGTGCCGGGCGAACACCGGCCACTTCTCCTCCAGACCAATCGACAAGACGCAACCGACCTTTCAGCTCGTGGAACGGGGAGCCATTGAACCCCACCGTGTGATTCCACGTAACTAATAGGTAAGGCCAGCCCTCCCAGGTCATGATGCAGGTCACGTCGCCGACGTAGCGCCGATCGAGCTCGGTACATGGGCCGAAGTGGCGTTGGATGAGGTCCTTTGCCCGCTCGACCTCTGGGTCGGGAACCGTCGTGGTTCGCCAGCGCTTCTTGCAACGTCCCTCGAGACCCGCCTGGCGCATGAGGCGGCGCGCCCGGCGGCGCCCACAGCAGACCCCCTGGCGCCGCAACTCGGCATGGCCCCGCGGGCTTCCGTAGGTGCCCTTGGAGGCGGTGTGGATGGCGATGATCTTGCTCGTCAGCTCAGCGTTGCCGAGCTCCCTCTCCGAGGGGACATCCTTCTTGCGCTCGTAGTAGGCGGCACGGAAGACCTCGAACAGCTCACAGCTGTGCTTGAGGCTGTGACCTGCAGCTTCCTCCGCCTCGATGAAGGGGTCCATCTTCACCGGGTCTCCTTCGCGAAGAAAGCCGTCGCTCACTTGAGCAGATCCACATCGGCCTGCAGGCGCTTGTTCTCCCCTCTGAGCCGGGTGAGCTCCTCGCGCTCTTCACTCGTCAGACCCGGACGCTCACCAGCATCGATCTCGGCCTGGGCCACCCATCTACGTACCGCCGAGGGCGTCAAGTCGAAGTCCCGGGCCACTTCGGGGATCGACCGGTCACCGGCTCTGCACCGGTCCACGATCTCCGACTTGAACTCCGGGGTGTACGACCGACGGTCACGGCGCTTGTTCCGCTCCATGGTCTCCATGATGGACATCCTTTCCGGCGCTAAGCGCCTTGTGGTGGATGTCCGTCAGACCGTGCCAACCCCAAACTTACGAGCCAGACCACTAAGTTCTCGCAAGTGGGACGCACTCCCCGACACAGTGGCGCCGGCACGCTCGGTGACGGCGCGCTCGGTGACGGCGCGCTTGGTGACGGCATGGCGAACAGGCGATCGATCCCTGGGGGATCGCTCCCTGGGGGGATCACTCCCGACCAGTTCGAGGCCGTCAGCGCGCCCGATCCGGTGCTCTGCGTGCTCGCCGGTGCGGGAACGGGGAAGACGAGGGTCCTCACCTTGCGGATCGCCCGTCGAGTCCGCGACGGATCGGCTCTCGCTGAGCACGTCTTGGCCTGCACGTTCAGCCGCAAGGCCGCCGACGAGCTTGGACAGCGGCTGTGGACCCTTGGTGTCGCCGACGAAGTCGTCGCCGGGACCTTCCACCGCACCGCCCTCGGACTGATCAGGCGACATCGCCTGGACCACACAGCATCCGAACCCGCGCTCCTCACCGATCGGCGGACCCTGCTCGCCGAGCTCCTCGGTACCGATTCCTGGGGAGCGCTCGACCCAGCACGTGAGCAGGGGGGACCCCGTGCGGGTGCCGCCTCCCAATTCAGGGTGTCCTCGCAAGCCGCACGCGCCCGTCGGCCGCTTTCGGCAGTAGCCCAGCTCGACACCGAGATCGGGTGGGCCAAGGCGAGGCTGGTCAGTCCCGACCGCTACCCGGATGCCGCGCGCAGGGATCGGCGGCGACCCCCCCGCGGCGTTGCCCGGACGGCCGAGCTCTACGAACTCTACGAGCGCACCCGCAGGCAGCGACGCCTGCTGGATTTCGACGACCTCATCTGGGCGGCTGCGGACCTCGTGGAGAGTGATACCCGCTTCGCCCAAGGCGTGCGATGGCGCTACCGGCACGTGTTCGTCGACGAGATGCAGGACGTGAACCCGGCGCAGTTCCGGTTGTTACGAGCCATCGTCGGTGACGAACCAGACCTCTGCGTCGTCGGTGACCCCTGGCAGTCCGTCTACGGCTGGAACGGCGCCGACCCGGAGATGATGAACCTCGTCCCGGTGATGTACCCCGAGACGCGCGTCATCCGCCTTGGCGAGAACCATCGGTGCTCGCCCCAGATCGTCGCGGTGGCCTCTGCCGCCCTGGGGCTGGGCTCCTGCCGGGATGCGCCTGTCGACCCCGTCACGGCTTTGGCGGGTGCGGACTCTGTGGGTGGCCGGGTCGCGGGTGGGGCTCGGGGGGTCGAGGGTAGGGGTGAGCGGGTCGAGGGTAGGGGTGAGCGGGAGACTGGAGGGGGCTGGGTTCCGACGAGCACCCGTCCTGACGGGCCGGTGCCACGACTGGTCGAGCACGCCACCGACGAGCACGAGGCGGCATGGGTTTCCCGGCAGGTATGGCTGATGCACCGCCCAGGGACGCGATGGAGGCATATCGCGGTCCTGGCGAGAACCAATTCCCAGCTCGAGCTCGTGGCCCGTGCCCTCACCGCCGAGAAGGTGCCGTTCAGCATCTCCGGGAGAGAATGGGAGCCCTCGGGTGACGCGGGCCACGACCAGGACGTCGTCGTGGACCCCGGTGTCGTGGACCCCGGTGTCGTGGACCCCGGCATCGTGGACCCCGGCGCCCGACACGCCACTCTCGGAAATTTTGACCACGGAGAGCCTCTTGCGGAGAGCCCTACAGCGCAAGGCGCTGTAGGGGCGACAGGTCTCGGCGACGCGGTGACTCTGAGCACGTTCCATCGAGCGAAGGGGCTCCAATGGCCAATTGTGTTCGTGATCGGTCTGTCCAACGGCCTGGTCCCGCTGCGTTCTGCGCGAGCCCCGGCCGCCTTGGAAGAGGAGCGTCGCCTGCTCTACGTCGCTCTCACGAGGGCCGAGCGAGAGCTGACCGGCACCTGGGCAGTCCACTCGTGTGAGCGCGACTTCGAGCTCGGACGCCCTCCTCGCGCTCCGTCTCCATGGCTGGTCCCAATGCAGCAGACGTGTAGCGCGCTGCAACGCGCCCTCGAGGAGCCGAGCGCCGAGCAGGTGGCTGCTCACTTGGACGAGGTGCGGTCGTTGCTGGCAGAGGCTGGGCTGCCGGCACGCGGGGCAGCCGGGGCTGGGCGATCTGCAGGTGGGCGATCTGCGGCTGGGCGATCTGCAGGTGGGCGATCTGCGGGTGGGCAGCGCGCGGCCGCAGATCGCGTCGGCAAAGACGCACCTATGGGCTCCGAATCGACCGGGAGTGGTCCCGACGCGCGGCGCGGCTAGTGTCCGAGGCGCCGGCAACGAACGAAGACCGGCGTTGCCGGAGGGAGCATGGCTGACATCCTGGAGGAACTGAGAGCCGTCGTCGGCGACGGCTACGTCCTGACCGGCGACCGCCTTCATTCTGACTACACCCATGACGAGGCGTTGAACGGTGGTCCGGTCACGCCCCTCGCCGTCGTGAAGCCCGCCTCGACCCGTGAGGTGTCCTCCTTGCTCGCCATCGCCAACTCCCATCACCTGCCGGTGGTGGCGCGAGGAAGCGGAACGGGCCTCTCGGGAGGTTGCCGTCCGGTGGCCGACGGCATCGTGATCGCGTTCGACCGGATGAATGCGATCTTGGACGTGGATGTAACAAACCACGTCGCTGTGGTGCAGCCCGGGGTGACCCTCCAGCAGCTCGACGACGTCCTGGCTCCTCTCAACTTGGTGTACCCGGTATTCCCGGGAGAGTCGAGCGCCTCCATCGGAGGGAACGTGGGAACGAACGCCGGTGGCATGCGTGCCATCCGCTACGGGGTCACCCGCCACCGTGTCCTGGGGCTCGAAGCCGTTTTGGCCGGAGGCGAGATCATCCGCACCGGCGGGAAGTTCGTGAAATCGTCCATCGGCTACGACCTGACGCAGCTCATCATCGGTTCGGAAGGCACGTTGGCTCTCGTCACCGAAGCCACTCTGAAGCTGGAACCACGCCTTCCCCACACTGTGACCGTGCTCGCGCCATTCGCCAGCCTTGCCGAAGTGACCGGCGCCGTGACGCCAATCGTGAACAGCGGGATGGCGCCTCTCATTCTCGAGTACCTGGACATGCTGACGATGGCCAGCGTGACTGCCAGCGCTGGGCTCGACCTGAGCATCCCCGAGGACATCCGCTCCACCGCGCTCGCGTACCTGGTCGTCGTACTCGAGAGTGCCCACGACGACCGCCTCGATGCCGACGCCGAAGCCTTGAGCCAGCTCCTCGAGTCCCTCGGTGCCCTCGACGTGTATCTCCTCCCACCTGGGGCGGGAGCCGCGCTCATCGCCGCTCGCGAGAAGGCGTTCTTTGTCGCCAAAGCGGCTGGATCCGACGACATCATCGACGCCGTCGTCCCCCGTGCTGCCATCCCCGGGTACCTCGAGACCGTCGCAGCGCTCGCCGTCGAGCATGAGTCGCTGGTAGCCGGGTGTGGGCACGTCGGCGACGGGAACGTCCACCTCTCGGTGTTCCAACCCGACGATTCCCGACGACACGCGCTACTGAAGGCGATCTTCGTTGCGGCACTCGACGTCGGAGGGGCGATCTCCGGCGAGCACGGGATCGGATCGGAGAAGCAGGACTATTTTCTCGAGCTGACCGACCCGGTCGCCCTCACATTGATGCGGCGAATCAAGCACGCCTTCGACCCTCACGGGGTCCTGGGTCCTCACCGTCTGCTCAGCTCAATCGATCCAGAGGAGGTTCCGACTTGAACGGCGCTCGGGCCATGATCCAGACGCTGACCGCTGCGGGAGTCCGTGTGTGCTTCTCCAATCCAGGCACTTCGGAGATGCACTTCGTGGCAGCACTCGACGACGTTCCCGAGATGCGAGGTGTCCTCACCCTGTTCGAGGGGGTGGCTACTGGTGCCGCCGACGGGTACGCCCGGATCGCGGGGGGACCGGCAGCAACGCTCTTGCACCTCGGACCCGGTCTCGGAAATGGCATTGCAAACCTCCACAATGCGCGCAGGGCTCATACCCCGGTCGTCAACATCGTCGGCGACCATGCCACGTACCACAAGCGTTATGACGCCCCGCTCGAGTCCGATGTCGCCGGTCTGGCCGGCGCGGTGTCGGGGTGGTACCGGGTCTCAGCGCGCGCTGACGACGTCGCGGCCGACGCAGCTGACGCGGTGGCCGCAGCCTACGGCCCTCCAGGACAAGTCGCCACGTTGGTCCTCCCCGCGGACGTGTCGTGGTCCGAGTCGGCTCAGGGACCCGTTGCACCACACCCGATACCGGTGGCATCAAGCACGCCTGCGTCGTCGGTAGATGCCGTAGCCAAAGTCTTGAAATCGGGTGAGCCGGCGGTCCTGTTGGTCGGCGGCACGGCACTGCGCCGGCGCGGGCTGGTGGCTGCCGGCCGAGTGTGTGCCGCTACCGGGACGAAGCTCCTCGGAGAGACTTTCCCCGCTTGTCTCGAACGCGGTGCAGGTCTGCCACCGCTCGAGCGGCTCGGGTACTTCGCAGAGTTCATGGAAGCCCAGCTTGCCGGCGCTCGTCATCTGGTGATCGTCGGAACCCACTCCCCTGTCTCGTTCTTCGCATATCCGGGGAAGGCCAGCGACCTCGTACCCGACGGGTGCCAAGTGCACGTGCTGGCGACCTTGTGCGAGGACGCTCCCGGCGCGCTCGAAGCGCTCGCCGATGCCGTGGGCGCACCGAGCGATGCCGCGCCCCTCGCAGCCTCAGAGCGCCCGGCACGCCCCGAGGGAGCACTCACCATGGAGTCATTCGCTGCCGCTGTCGGGGCGCTGCTCCCTGAAGAGGCGATCGTCGTCGACGAGTCGAACACGGGAGGGCTCTTCGTCCCCGGGGCAACCGCCGGTGCTCCCCGTCATGAATGGCTCACCCTGGCCGGCGGGGCGATCGGTCAGGGCCTCCCGGTCGCGACCGGTGCGGCCGTCGCCGCACCCGATCGGCCTGTCCTGTGCCTCGAGGCCGACGGCAGCGCCATGTACACCCTCCAGGCGCTGTGGACCCAGGCGCGCGAGGCTTCGAACGTGACCACGGTGATCCTGGCGAACCACTCCTACGCGATCTTGAACCTGGAGCTCTCGCGGGTCGGGGCCTCGGCAGGGGGTCCGAAGGCCGCGGACATGCTGGACCTCACTCGCCCGACCTTGGACTTCGTCGCATTGGCGCGTGGGATGGGAGTCCCAGCGGCGAGAGCCACCACCGCCACAGAGCTCGTCGTCGAGCTGGAGCGGGCACTGGCCGAGCCAGGGCCCTCGCTTGTCGAGGCGACGCTTCCCGGTCTCTGAGCACGCGCGTCGTCAGTATTTGCGGGTCCCCCGCTCCCTGGACCGGTCCCAGTCGCCTCACATCCGAGTCCGCGTCCAAGTCCTCAAAGGTTGAGGCCCACCACCTGTTTGGCCTGGTACGGCGGAGCGAAGCTCATCAAGTGATCGCGGACCCCCCTCGTCAACGCATCGATGTAGACGAGTTTCCTGATCATGTAGGAATGCTGCTCTTTGGGGTCCAAGTACAGGTTGTAGACCCGACCATAGGGGTAGCGCTGCACGACGCCGGTGAAACCCCCGGAGCCGTGCAGATCGTTCCCGTCATCGGAGATCGAGTTCATGACGAACTTGTACTCCCCAACCCGAAGCGCTGAGAAGAGCTGCCCGAGCCAGTAGTACTGGAATTTCCGATGGGAGAGCCCTTGCTCGGTGAGGAGGAAGGCCGACTGGTCGATCCCGTCGATATACCGGTCGTCGGGCACCAGAGAGCTCACACCGGCAAGGTGGAGCACGGTGGGCAGGATATCGGTGAACGAGAGGAGGCCGTCCGACTCACCTCCGGCAGGGATCACACCCGGCCAGGCGAAGATCCCCGGCACCCGCACCCCCCCCTCCCACGTCGAACCCTTCGCGCACCGAAACGGGGTGTAGGCAGCATCAGGCCAGGTCTCCATCTCCGGACCGTTGTCCGACGAGACGAAGACGAGCGTGTCCTCGAGCTGCCCGGTGGCCTTGAGGGTCTGGAGCAGGCGATCGACGACGGTATCCAACTCCACGAGCGTGTCCTTGTAGGGATGGCGAGCGGGCGACGATCCCAAGAAGCGCTCGTGGGGATAGTTGTCGAAGTGGGCGCCGCGGGTGCAGTGGTAGAGAAACCATGGCTCGTCCCGACCAGCCATTCTCCGGAGAAACTCGACTGAATAGTCGGTCCACATGTCGTCCAGACGCGAAAGCACCGGGATGGTCACTTCCATGACGTTCTCGGGCTCTCCACCTTTCGAAGAATGTACGAAGCAGGTATTGAAGGGCATGTTCTTGACCCACTCCGTCCGCGCTTGCGAGTAGACCACCTCGGGAAAGAAGTACGGATCCCTCCACTCGGTGTACATATCCGACACCGAGAGGAACCCGTAGAAATCGTCGAACCCACAGTGCTGGGGCTGAGACGCCAGTGCTTCGCCCAGATGCCACTTCCCTACCGCCTGGGTGATGTAGCCAGCTTCTGACAGCAGGTAGGCGAGCGTTCGCTCGCTCTCGAGGCCACCTTGCTCGCCGTACATCGGAGGCCGCTGCAGACCATGACGCATTGGCAGCCTCCCGGTGAGCAGACTGGCTCGAGACGGCGTGCATGACGGTTCCGAGTAGCACGACGTCAGTCGCAAACCGCTGCGGGCGAGGCGGTCAATGGCCGGCGTGGGCGCACCGACTGCCACTCCCCCTCCGTAGCAGCCGAAATCTCCCCAGCCGACATCGTCCATGAGCACGAAGAGAACATTGGGCCGGCGACCGTGGGCAGCGGTGTAGGCCCCGATGACGCTCTCTGCTCGGTTGACTTGCTCTTCGTGGACGAACGCCGGCTCGCGATTCGCTGCCGTTCGGGGGGCCTCAGTGACAATCGGATCGAATGTAAGCACCGGCCGACCGTAACGACTGGTGCTGCGCTCGTCAATCGGGCGGGGCGAGGGGTGGCGACGTGGCGAGCTCGATAGCTCGACGCTGCAAATACGGCCGAGGTGCTTCAGCCACTCTGGGTCTTCACGCCTTCATGGGGTTCGGCGAGATCGATCACCACCGCCGTGTGGTCCGATGGCTTGTTGCCCTGTGGGCTCTTCTTGCGGGCATCGCGATCGATCTCAGCCGACGTACAGCGCTCGGCCAGGCGCCGGGTGAGGAGAACGAGGTCGATCCGCATGCCGCGACCTTTGTGAAAGGCACCATCGCGGTAGTCCCACCAGCTGAACAGTCCCCCCTCGGGATGTCGCGTGTGGAAGATATCCACCAGCCCCCATGCCTCGATCGACGCAAGTGCTCTCCGTTCAACCGGGCTCACATGCGTCATCCCGGCGAGCTCGGACGGGTCCCAGACGTCCGAGTCGAAAGGAGCAACGTTGAAGTCGCCGCACACTGCAACGTCGTCTTCCGGCTTGCAGGTTCTTTCCAGGTACGACTCGAGTTGAGCCAGCCATTCCAGTTTGTAGACGAAATGCTCGCTGTCCAGACTGCGTCCGTTTGGGACATAGACCGAGTGGATGCGTACACCTCCACAGGTGGCCGCCACGATGCGGCACCCGTGCTCATCAATATCCGGACCGAACCCGGGCACCACTTCCTCCAAGCCCACCCGGCTCACGATGGCTACGCCGTTCCATCGACCATCACCGTGATGCGCCGATTGATACCCGAGCTCTTCGAAAGCTGCCGCGGGAAATGCGGCATCGGTCTGCTTGGTCTCCTGAAGGCACAGAACGTCAGGAGCAGCCTCCTGCATCCACTCCAGGACCAGGGGCAATCGGGCCCCGAGCGAATTCACGTTCCACGTGACCAGGCGCATCAGCTCTGCCTCACAAGCTCAGGGACGCAGATCGACCAGAACGAACATCAGGTCTACCTCGCACGCCGTCTCGTTCGCGACGTGGGCACGGCCATGCCCCTTCCCAGCACGCGCAGAGAGCCGATCCAGTGATACTTCCAGTTCGAGGACCTCGCCGGGCAGCACTTGGCGGCGGAAACGGGCTTTCTCGATGCCTCCGAACAACGGGAGCCGACCAGCGAAGCGTTCATCCGCGAGGACGGCAATCCCTCCGAGTTGTGCCAAGGACTCGACCATGAGCACCCCAGGGAGGGTAGGACGACCGGGAAAGTGCCCGGCAAAGAACGGTTCGTCGCCGGTGAGACGCCAGAGCCCCACAGCATGGCGCCCAGGTTCTACTGAGACAACCTCGCTGACGAACAGGAACGGGTCCCGGTGAGGAAGCAGGTCGATCGGGTCCACCGATCCGCAGGCTAGCGGACCGACACGTCCACTGGAACCCACGAGCACCCGTCTGGAACTCAGCGGCACTTGTCTGGAACTCACCGGCACCCGTGCTGCAGGCTCGGCTGCAGCGGTTCAGCGATCTGCCCCAACCGCCCCTGGAACTGCGAGATCGGCCATACGCCGGGCCGGGTCGATGCCCACCAAGATGAACGGGCGCCGTTCCCCCCTACGGAGGACCTCACGTGCTTTCGTGGGTGGGGGATCAGCCATGGCGTTCAGCGACACATAGCACGAGAGCTGACCGCCTTCGGGCAGCTCGACTTGCACGATTGCTCCATGGGAGGTGTAGGCGGCCACCTCTCCTTCCACCTCACTTCCCACCGGATAGGCCGCAACGAAGCTGATGAACGACAGTGCGTCGTTGGAAGCAGACGCTGGAGTGCTCTGCGCACGGCGCAGCCGCGGTTCGGAAGTCGTCTCGATAGTCGAAGATGCGTGCTTTGAAGAGCGCTTCGGTGACTTTTTCGAGACGTTCACCCCCTCCATCCTGGCTACTTGCTCAGGCGTAGCTGCGGTGGCCTTCCCGCTCGCCTTTCCACTCTTTTTCTCGTTCCCCTTCTCCCCGGCCTTCGCTGCTACAGCCTTGCTCGCCTTCATCGGCGCTGCTTTCACAACCGCTTTCTTGGCAGCCTTCTTGACAGGGGCCCCAGCGGCCTTCACGGGTGTCTTCTCGGCAACGGCCTTGGTCACTTTCTTGCGCACGGTTTTCGGAGCCGCGTCCTTGGCCGCCTTCTTGGCCGATTTCTCGGTCGTGACCGCGGTCGCCTTCTTGGCCGATTTCTCGGTCGTGGCCGCGGTCGCCTTCCCAGGCGTCTTTCCGGGCGTCTTCGCACCAACGGCCTTGGCCGCCTTCCCAGGCGTCTTTGCGGTCGCCTTCGCACCAACGGCCTTGGCCGCCTTCTTCACGACGGCGTTCGCAGGCGCTTTCTTGGCCACCTTCTTGGTCGCCTTCTCGGGCGTGCCGCTGGCCGACTTCCTGACGTCCGTGCGAATGGCCGAGGAGTGGTGAGTCGTACCGGTCGCCTCCCAGACGTCACCGACCTTGGGAATGGAGCCATCTGGTTTGCGGGCCGAACGGAGAACAGCAATTCTCTTGGCAGCCTTCGCGAGCTCAGCGCCGGTCGCGAGCTCAGCGCCGGTCGCGAGCTCGGCGCCGGTCGCGAGCTCAGCGCCGTGGGCCCTGCCGGCAACATGCGAGCCTCGGCTTCGAGCGCTCCTCGCCTTGCCGGACGAGATGCGGCTCTTCGGACCGCGGACCGGTATCCGTGGGGTGAAGATCCACCCGACCCCTGGAACCGGCTTTCCCCCCACCAGTCGACCCTCGTCGAAGAGCCACGGGTGCTCGCCGTGGAATTCCTGGAACGAGTCGTTCGACAACACGGTCGCGCCGGTCCGCTCGGCGATCCGCAGCACGAAGGCATCGCCGCGCCCGATCGCCCCGGCCGGAGGGGAGACGACTTCTCCGTGTAGCTCGGCCTCAGCGAGCTGTGCTCGTTCGTCCTCGGGGATCCGGTGCTCGAACGACGCATCCACGACGACCACGATCTGGGCATCGGGATTCTCCTCGGCATAGGCCGTGACGGCCTCGTCGAGCTGACGGAGGCTCGGCAGGCTTCGACCCTCGGTTGCCAAGTTCGAGCCATCGACGACAACGTGGCGAGTTGCGACCGGTGGATCGGAGAGCACGACCCCGAGAGCTTCGGCAGATCCTTCGCCACTCGCCGCGCCAACACCCTCGCCCACTTCAAATGGCGTGTCGAGGTCTGCCATGGGGATCGGGACGGGCTCCGGCCAGAGCGCCGGGTCAGAGTCCTGGCTCACTGTGATGTGCCGCCAGGTAGTCGGCTGGCAGTGAGGTTCATCCGATTGCTCGATCCAGGAGGTCAGCTTGCTCGAGTTGGTGCAATGCAGCGCTCCCGGTCGCCGGGCTTGCTGACTCGTCACGGCTGACATGACGAAGGAGGTAGCTGTCTCTCAGCAAACGGTGCAGCCGGGCGTGGACGAACGACCAGGCACCCATGTTCTCGGGCTCTTCCTGGAGCCAGACCACCTCTTCGGCATTGGGGTAGCCAGCCAACACTCCATTGAGCACCTCCTGAGGCCATGGATAGAGCTGCTCGATCCGGACGATGGCTACCTGGGATCGCTGCTCGCCTTCCGCCTGTTGATCCCGGCGGTGGATGGCTTCCGCGGATATCTTGCCGCTGCACAAGACGACTCGGCGCACCGCGCCCCGATCGACGACCCCAGCATCGTCGATCACCTCGACGAACGACCCCGAGGTCAGTTCCGTGATCGGTGATCGGGATGCGACGGCTCGCAACATCGACTTTGGCGTGATCACCACCAGGGGCACAGGGGGCTTCCTGCGCACTTGGGACCGGAGGAGGTGAAAGTACTGAGCGGCGGTCGACGGCACGGTCACGCGCAGGTTCCCGCGAGCACAGAGGGAGAGGAACCGCTCCAAGCGCGCTGATGAGTGCTCGGGGCCTTGGCCTTCGTACCCGTGAGGCAAGAGGAGGACCAGGCCGGCATGCTGCCCCCACTTGTCCTCCGCTGCAACGAGGAAGTTGTCGATGATGATCTCGGCGCCATTGACGAAATCGCCGAATTGCGCCTCCCAGCAGACCAAAGACTCGGGCGCTTCGACCGAGTAGCCGTACTCGAACCCTACCGACGCGTACTCCGAGAGCAGCGAGTCTCGGACGGTGAAACGTCCAAGGCGCTCGCCCACGGGAAGATCTGCGACATCGAGATGGGCAAGAGGGATCAGTTCCTCGCCGTTGGCATAGTCCACCAGCACGGCGTGGCGATGGCTAAACGTCCCGCGGCGCGTGTCCTGGCCGGTGAGACGAACGTCGAAGCCGTCAACGAGCAGCGTGGCGATGGCCAGCGACTCTCCGAAAGCCCAGTCCACCTGGCCTTTGGCAAGGAGCTCGTCACGCCCGGCGAATTGGCGCTCGAGCTTGGGGTGCAGGCTGAACCCAGGCGGGACTGCGTGACTGAGCAAGGCCAGCTTTCTCAGGGTGTCTTCCGCCACCCCGGTCTCGACGCGCGGGATTGCGGGACCCACACGGTCGGACTCCGGCAGCCGAGACGGCCGGGGCGGGCTCTCCGCCCTGACTTCGTCGAGAACCCCCTGCAGGCGAGAGTTGAAATCGTCCAATGCCTGCTCTGCTGCTTCCAACGTGATGTCTCCCCGGCGGACCAACGACTCGGTGTACAGCTTGCGCACCGACCGCTTGGCCTCGATGCGCTTGTACATGAGGGGCTGGGTGTAGCTGGGATCGTCCCCTTCGTTGTGACCGTGACGCCGGTAACAGACCAAGTCGATCACGACGTCCTTATGGAACTCCTGCCGGAATGAAAACGCCAGCCGTGCGGCTCGTACGCATGCCTCGGGATCATCACCGTTCACGTGAAGGATCGGCGCCTGCACCATCTTGGCGACGTCGGTGGGGTACACCGACGTGCGAGCGGCTTCAGGTGCCGTCGTGAAACCAAGTTGATTGTTGATCACCACGTGGACGGTCCCGCCGACCCGGTACCCCGAGAGCCCGGACAGGTTCAAGGTCTCGGCGACGACACCTTGGCCGGCGAACGCCGCGTCCCCATGAATGAGGATTGAGAAGATCGGGAAGTCATCCCTTCGAGCCGCCATCGCTCCAGGGGTGCCATCGGTCGGCGGTGCGAGCTGATCTTGCTTGGCTCTCGCCATACCCAGCACCACAGGGTCGACTGCCTCGAGGTGTGACGGGTTCGAGGCCAGCGTGACCGCGATGTCGGCCCCCGAGGGTCCGGTGAACTTTCCCGACGCACCCTTGTGGTACTTCACGTCTCCCGATCCCTGCACCGATTCGGGATCGAGGTTGCCTTCGAACTCTTCGAAGATCTCCCGGTAGGACTTCCCGACGATGTTCGCCAGGACGTTCAGGCGGCCGCGGTGAGCCATGCCCATGACCGCTTCTGGCGATCCGGATCGCGCCGCCTCGTCGAGCAGGGTATCGAGCAGGACGATCGTCGATTCGGCTCCTTCGAGCCCAAACCGTTTCTGCCCGACGTAGCGCGAGTGGAGGAATCGCTCGAACACTTCGGCCGCGTTCAGGCGATCGAGGATATGGCGCTGCTCGTCGGAGGACACCGACGGCGAAACCCCTTCGACGTGCTCTTGGATCCAGCGCTTCTGGGCCGGGTCCTGGATGTGCATGTACTCGACGGCGAGCGTCCGGCAGTATGCCTCGCGCAGGATGTGAAGGATCTCGTCGAGAGTCGCCACGTCTCGACCGGCAAGTCCGTCGGTGACGAAGTGCCGGGGGAGGTCCCAGATGGTGAGACCGTAGGTGAGGGGGTCGAGCTCAGGGTGGATATGTGGGGGTTCCGCGTCGAGCGGGTCGAGATGAGCGATCAGGTGACCCCGGACTCGGTACATGTTGATGAGGGTCTGCACGTGCACCTGCTTGAGCATTCGGCGGTGTCCCTGGTCGGCCCACCCCTCTGCGACCCCGGCGGTCGAATCGCTCTCCCACCGCACGGCTTCGTAGGGCACTCCCATCGACCGGAACACGTCTCCGTAGAAGTCATCCTCGCCGGTGAGGTACCGAGCCACCTGAGCGAGGAACACTCCCGACTCGGCACCCTGGATGATCCGGTGGTCGTAGGTCGAGGTCAGCGTGACCACCTTTCCGACGCCGAGCTCAGCCAGCACCCGGGGATCGGTCGCTTCGTAGCCCGATGGGTAACCGAGTGAGCCGACGCCGATGATCGCACCCTGCCCGGGGAGGAGGCGGGGCACGGATTGCACCGTGCCCAGGGTTCCCGGATTGGTGAGGGTCACCGTGGTGCCGGTGAAGTCGTCGGGGGTGATCTTCGCCGAGTGCACCCGTCGCACGAGGTCCTCGTAGGTGAGGACGAAGGAGCGGAAGTCGAGCGTGTCGGCATCCTTGATGCAGGGCACCATCAGGGTGCGGGTACCATCGCCCTTCTCCACATCGACTGCCAGCCCCAGCCCGACATGCGCGTGACGGAGAATGCTCGGAGTGCCGCTGGACGAGACGAAGGTCGCGTTGAGCGCGGGGACTCGGCCGAGGGCACGCACGATGGCGAAACCGATGAGGTGAGTGAAGCTCACCTTGGCCCCGGTAGTCCGAGCAAGGTGGTCGTTCAAGATCTGGCGATTGACCTCGAGGAGCTTCGCCGGCATGGTTCGCACGCTGGTCGCGGTAGGGACACTCAGGCTCGCTTCCATGTTGGCTGCAACCCTCGCCGCCGCGCCGCGGAGCGGGACGGCGGTCTCTTGGTCACCGCCGGGATCACTCGCTGCCCCCGCTTGGACGGGAGCTGGGGCCTGAGCTGGAGCCTGAGCCTGAGCGGGCGCCTGAGCGGCAGCCTGAGCCGGCGCCTGAGCCGGCGGCATCGTCCCCTCCGGGACCAGCACCTGGGCCGGCGACCCCGGCAGACCGATCTCGAGGTTTGGCAAGGCCACGTGTGCGCTTCCCTCGACGGGGAGTGTCGGCGATGGCGGCAGCACAAATGGTGCTTCGGGCACGGGAGACGGCCGATAGTCAGAGAAGAACTCACGCCAGCTCTCGCTCACCGACGACGGGTCGGCGACGAAACGGTCGTACATGTCGTCGACCAGCCACGCGTTCGGACCGAACGAACCGGCCGACCGCCCGCTCGGACTCCTCATTGCCGGAGACGGGCTGGGGGGTTCGAGGTGACTGCTCACGACCTCCACCCTACCGGGACCCCCAGGCCTCCCGGTGCCCTCGAGGCCGCTTGCGGACTGCCCGGGAAGGAGAAAACCGCAAGTCCTTCCGGTGCCTGCCGCTCGACAGCCCGAGCTGCCTGCCCCTCGACAGCCCGAGGTGCCTCTGCCGCTGCACTGTCGTCAGTGGACTCCTGCACCGCCAGGGCCGGCTCCAGGGCCGCTAGCGTCGTCCCTGAGATGCCGACATTTCCACTGGGCCTGCATGTGGACGCGCATCCTCCCCTTGCCGGCTGGGGAGCAACAGGGGTGCCCATCGTGGTGTACGTCCACGGGTCGCTCGATCGCGGAACCAGCTTCGCCAGGGTGGTCCGGCGCATTCCCGAATGGGGCGCGATCACCTACGACCGGCGGGGTTACGCGCGCTCGCGATCACCCCGTCTGGACCATCCCAGCGGAGCATGCCCCAGCGGAGCGTGCCCCAGCGGAGCGTGCCCCAGCGGTGCCGCGGCCGCTCGGAGGCACGGTATTCCAATGCCAGAGACCGCCCCGAGCAGTGCGGCCGAGCCGGCTGATCTGACCCGTCATGTCGACGATCTCCTCGAGCTCGTCGACGCGCTGCCAGCCCGAGGTGGAGTGACGGCGATCGGGCACAGTCTGGGGGGCGACATCGTCATCGGTGCCGCTCTCGCCGAGCCCGGGCTCTTCGCGTCGATTGGCGCCTTTGAGCCCCCGATGCCGTGGCTGGGGTTCAGACGCCAGCTGGCCCACCCGAGCGATGGAACCGCCCCTGCCGCGCAACCTGCCGCGCAACCTGCCGCGCAACCCGTGGCGCAACCTGCGGCGCAACCCGACAAGGATCACCGGAGCACATCACGCTCCGAAGCTCCCCAATCGGACGTGCCCCGCCGATGGCCCCCGCTGGACCCGGACCCGGCAGTCGAAGCCGAGCGCTTCTTCCGCAGGATGGTGGGAGACGCCGCCTGGGACAGGCTGCCCGAACGAGCCAGACAAGACCGACGCGACGACGGCCCGGCTCTGGTGGCCGATCTCACGAGCATCCGGGGACCTGCACCGTTCGACGTCACTCGACTGAACGTGCCGGTTCTCTTCGGCCGTGGTGGAGTTGCCGGCGAGCAGCACCACCGTGAGACGGTGGCCTGGCTCGTGGCGCACGTGCAAGGGACCGAGCTGGTAGAGATCGAAGGTGCAGGCCATGGTGCACACCTGAGCCACCCCGACGCGTTCGCTCGGTTCGTGCGACGGGCAGTTGGGATGGCCCGCAGTGCCGGGAGCACCCAGGTGGCAGGGGTGGCAGGGCTGGTCGATCGAGGTCCCGGCGCGCGATGAGAGTCCTCATGAGCGGATCGAGTGGCCTGATCGGCAAGGCCCTCGCCGGCCGGCTGGAGCGCCAAGGCCACACGGTCGTGCGGCTCACTCGACTGGACTCTGCGGCCCCACCGGGCGCGACGGCCCCGCCGGGCGCGACGGCCCCACCGGGCGCAGCGGGCCCAGCGGCCCCGCCCGAAGCCTCACCGCCACCGGCGCACACCGCTTTTCCCAATCCCTCGACCGCGCCGATACTCGCTGTGCCATGGGACCCGCCCAACGGCAAGCTGGACCGGACCGCACTCGAGGCACTCGGGCCCTACGACGGCGTCGTGCACTTGGCCGGTGCTGGCATCGGCGATCGCCGCTGGACTTCGGCCCGGAGACGGGAGATCCTGGCGAGCCGGACCGAATCGACCCGGACCCTCGCCCAAACGTTGATCTCCTTGGATCCCGTCCCACCCGTGCTCGTGAGCGCGTCGGCCGTCGGTTTCTACGGCGATCGCGGCGACCAGGAGCTCACCGAGGACGACGGCCCTGGCGTCGGATTCCTGGCCGACGTCTGCCGTGCATGGGCATCGAACAGTGTGATTGTATATGTGTAAAACCGTGTAGTTCGTAGTAAGATACTGATGTGCCAACGCTCGTACCGATTGGTGTTGCTGCCCGCGAGATGGGCGTACATCCCGATACCCTGCGCCGGTGGGAGGCTGAGGGCAGGATCGACCCTGCCGAGCGGACGCCGGGAGGAAGGCG
>JAJYWG010000468.1 GCA_021791615.1 Actinomycetes bacterium | reverse complement strand
TGCGTGGTCTCGGCAGGTGGCGCACCGCTGGATATCATCAGGCGATATATCGAGACCCAGCAGTCACCCAACCGGCAGGGGAGGCCGCCACGCAACCGGCGACCTTGACCCCGCCCTCACGGACGGGGATTGCGGTCGCCACTCGTTCATCGCCATGCGCGCAAGGGTGCTATTGCGACGCCACGCGAGGTACCACTTGATCGGGCTGTTGCGTGAACGACCCGGCTTCGACCATCGGTCGCCAGTGGTTGCTCCACGGCCGAACACCCGATCTCAGAACTTGGCTCGTAAAGCCAAACTTGGTGGGCCGTGGGCCGTGGGCCGTAGACACTCGTAGTCAAACTTCGCGGACCTGCGGGAGCGGTTCAAATACCTCTCCGCTCCGCAGCCCCGCTAGGGGCATCGGGGGCTCGCCGGCGGGCTATCGCTTCTCGGACGGCGGGGCCGGTCGAACCGGCGGCTTCTGGCCCTTCTCGATGTAACCGATGAGCTCCTTGTTCGGGCGGAAAGGAGGAGGCTCGGGCCGGATCTTCGCTGGCTGCGGCGCCGGCGCGCTCGGGGGCGCCTTGTCGTCAGGCATGTAAACGACCTCCCACTGTCGTCAGTATACCGGCGACCTCCAGGGCCGCAGCGATAGCCAGACAGCCAACGGCTGCGCGAACTCGCCATCCCTTCTGCCTCACCAACGTCGCGGCCTCCTTCACCATCTCGATCTGGGTGTCCAGCAGTTCGAGGCGCGTGTCCGCCTCGGACGCAGTGAGGTTGGACTGCCGGAGTCTCTCTACCTCCAACACCGGATAGCGACGAGGGAGGAATGCCCACGCAGCGAGGACGGCGGCGACAACCGCGACTGCAAGTCCAACCTGGAAGACCAGCTTGCCCGAGACCACAACCTGAGCCGTGGCACCGAGCCCCACCAGCACTCCAGCGAATCCCAGGACGACGCCAGCCTTACCGTCGAGACTCTCGGCGTGAGCGTTCATGGTCTCGCGCTCCGAAGCAACCTGCGCGAGCAAGATGGCCAGCGAAGGAAGTTGCTGATCCTGGTCCACCCGATGAGAGTACGAGGCAGCTGTGTCAACGAGGCACATCACGGCCCCGTCCCGCAGGACGCGATCGAGTTTCGCAGCGCACCCCACCCCACTGCGCTGCGCCGAGGTTCGGATACTGCGATGTGAGTCTGGTTGCGAGTGGGCGCTGGGGGACTTGAACCCTCGGCCTCAGCCGTGTGAAGGCTGCGCTCTAACCAACTGAGCTAAGCGCCCGAAATGAGCGACGGCACTGCTTCCCGACGCCACGTCTAGGCAGGCTAGCGCAGCAACGTTTGGCCCGGTTTCGTTCCGAACGCCTGGGCCACTAGCGTTCGTCGACGATGGTAGACGACGAGCCGGACCCTGTCGGCGACGACCTGACCGACGACGACCTGACCGACGACGGCGTGACCGGCGACGACCTGACCGACGACGGCGTGACCGGCGACGACCTGACCGACGACGACGTGACCGACGACGACCTCGGGTTTGACGCGACAGGCGCCGAGCCCATGGACCTCGCCGCTGCGACAGCTCCTCGGATGAGAACCGGGTGGCAACGCCTCCAGGAGAGCTTCTTCAAACCCCCTCCCCCACGATCCCCCAAGACTCCTCCCACCCCCGCCGATTTCTCGAAGATGACCGGCGCAGAGATTCGGGCCAGGATCAACCAGATCGACGATACCGAACGCAAGATCGGCCTCGCCGGAGCAATTCTGGCTGCCATCTTCGCCCTCATCTTCACCGTGCCCTACATGGTGTCGAAGATTGCCGTGGCCACGACAGTGAAACCACTGCACAAGACCTGTGCTGACCACTTGACCTACGAGGCCAACGGGAAGGGCCCTGCCACCTGCAATGGCATCTACCCTCCGAGCCACTACGTCTTCCCACTTGTCGTATGGCTTGTCTTTGCTCTCGCAATTTTCGTGACGGTCCGCATCGGACGCCGTGCACCTGTGGCTTTTGCGCTCGTCTTGACCGGTCTGGCCTTTGGCACGTTCATTGTCATCGTCCCCTTTCTCGGCGCAGGGGGTTGGCTGCTCCTCCGGGCATGGCGCACCCAGCGCTACGGTTCCCCGACGGCTCGTGCCCCCGTGGAGGGGTATGTGAGACCAGGACCTCGCGAGCCACGCGGCACTCGCGCCGGGCCAGGTCGCAACGGGCGTGCGGGCGTCGGCTCGACAGGATTACTCAGCGGCTCTGAGGCAACGGGCTCTTCAGGTCGAGGTTTTCTGCGCCGTCGTCCGGCTGAAATCCCACAGCAAGCACGCTCCCGTCCTACCCCGACGGCCAACAAGCGCTACACCCCGAAGGCGCCTCCGAAGAAGAAGATCCCCAAAGCCGACTGAATCTCAACTGGGTTCGGTTGGGCCGAGGTCCAGATCGCGACGGCATTCTGCCGCGTGCCTCACTGCGAATGGCGGCACCCGAAATCCGGAGCGCTCAAACGCTCGAACGCCCCTCTTTGGGTGTGCCGTCAACAGCGGTTCAGCGGGATCCGGGAGGCAGCGGGCTCCGGGAGGCAGCGGGCTCCGGGGAGTAGCCGGATCCCGGGTTCACCATCTCGCCCACGTCGGTCACCAGGGCCGAGCGCAAGAGGTTGAGGACGTCGGCGCGCCGCCGGACCAGCGAGCGAGCAGTTGGCTCTTCCCCGAGCGCCCGGAGCACTTCGACTTCGGTCACCATCCCGATCACCGTCGAGTAGATGGCGAGGAGCAGGATTCGGGGATCGTGGCGTCTCATGTGCCCGGCATCCATCTCGGCCTCGAGGAAGTCCGACGCTCGTCGCACCAGCGGCTCGAGGGCGAGGGTCATCTGCGTGGCGGCCGGTGGACCGAGCCGCGACAGCTCTCGCACCAGACCGAGCAGCTCGGGACGCCGGGCAGCGAGACGGAAGACAGACCGCACCACCGCTTCGACACGGTTCCACCCATCGCCTGCCCCATCCAACGCGGCCTGCATCGCGGCTGCCAGCTCTCGGGCACTCCGGTCGATCACGGCTCCCAGGAGCTCGTCTTTGCTCGGGAACCAGTACAGGATGGTCTGCTTGGTGACGTCCAGCGTCGCAGCGAGTGCATCGAGCGAAGTCGCTTCGTACCCACGGGTCCCAAATGATGCCAGCGCCGCGTCCAGGATCCGGTCCGGCGTTGCGCTCCTGCTCACGGTCACGATGGTACGTGTCTACCAGATGGTAGACAACTGATTTACCATCTGGTAGACAGTGAGGATGTCCATCGCCCGGACGCTGAGCGGACGTCGCTTCTTCGTCACCGGTGCGACCGGGTTCCTCGGAACCGCCTTGGTCGAGCGAATCCTGAGGACGATCCCTGATTGCGAAGTCGTCGTGCTCGTCCGGCCCGGTCGCAGAGCGACGCCGGCTCAGCGGACGGCTCGCGAGATCCTGAAGAACGACTGCTTCTCCCGGCTGCGCAACGAGTGGGGTGAGCGGTTCGACGCTGAGTGCGAACGCCGGGTCCAGGCGGTCGGCGGAGATGTCTCCCGGGACGGTTTGGGCCTCGACGATGCCGGGCGCCGCTTGCTGGCCAGCTGCGACGTCGTCGTCCACTCGGCTGCCACGGTCAGCTTCGACGCCCCCCTCGATCAAGCGGTGGAGATCAACCTCCTGGGTCCTTCGCGAGTTGCCGCCGCGATGCTCGAGGCCTGGCGACAGTTCGGAACAGAAGCTCGAGCACCCGCGGACCCACCCCATCTCATCACCGTGTCCACCGCCTACGTGGCCGGGACCCATCAGGGAGAAGCGCGCGAAGAGCTGCTCAGTGCCGATCGGTACTCCCTCGACGTCGACTGGAGGGCCGAGGTGGCGTTCGCCCGGGGGCTCAGCCAGGACCTGCAAGCCGAGTCCCGCCGCAAGGAGCACTTGGCGAGGTTCTCCAAGGCGGCGCGCCAAGAGCTCGGCGGGGCAGGCGAGCACGTCTTGGCCCAGCGTGCGGAAAAGCTCCGCGAGGACTGGGTGCGCCGTTCTCTTGTGGAGGCCGGCACGGCCCGGGCCAGGTCGCTCGGGTGGCCCGACGCCTATCCGTTCACCAAAGCCCTGGGCGAACGAGCCCTGGTGGACCAGTACGGGATGGGCTCCCCAGCCACCCCAGCCACCCCGACGGGCACACAGGTACCCCTCACCATCGTCCGCCCGTCGATCATCGAGTCGGCGCTGGCCGAGCCGTACCCCGGGTGGATCCGGGGGTTCAGGATGGCCGAGCCCATCATCGTCTCGTACGCCCGCGGGCTGCTGCGCGAGTTCCCCGGCGTGCCCGAAGGGGTCATCGACGTCATCCCGGTCGACATGGTGGTAGCCGCCATCCTGGCTGTCGCCGCCCATGGACCGGACGGCGAGCCGTCGGTGTACCACGTCGCGTCGGGAGTCCGGAACCCGCTTCGCTACGGCCGCTTGGTGGACCTCGTCCAGGACTGGTTCGGCCGCCACCCCCTCTACGACGATCGGGGCCAGCCGATCAGCGTGCCGGCCTGGTCGTTCCCGGGGCGGGGCAGGGTGCAACGCCAGCTCCAGCGGGCGACCCGGACCATGGAGCTCGTCGAGAGAGCGATCACCGCCCTGCCGGTGCGCGGTCGGCAGGCGTCACTCGCCGCCCGCATCCAAGACCGCCATACTTTGGCCTCCCGTGCCCTCGGGTACGTCGAGCTGTACGGCGCGTACACCGAGACCGAAGCCCGCTACCGGGTCGACCGGCTGCTCGACCTCGCCGGGTCCCTCGACCAGGCCGACCGCGAGGCCTTCCCCTTCGACCCGGTCCTGATCGACTGGGACCGCTACGTCCACGACATCCACCTGCCTTCGGTGGTCGAGCACGCCCGCGTCCGAACCTCGCCAGGCCGCACTACCCCAGGCCGCACTACCCCAGCCGAGCGCCGGCCGGACCGGGCCCGCCGAGCCATCCTCTCGCCCGACCGCCATCTCGCAGTGTTCGACCTCGAGCACACGCTCGTCGCTTCCAACGTCGTCGACACCTATGCATGGCTGGCCAGCCGCCACCTGCCACTTCAACGGCGGGCGGCGTTCGTGGCCGGGTTGGTGAAAGACGCCCCCCAGCTGCTGGCTCTCGACCGCCGCGACCGCGGCGATTTCCTCCGCTCGTTCTACCGGCGCTACGAGGACGCGCCGGTCGATGCGCTCGCCGAGGACGCCTGGGAGCTGTTCTCCGACCACCTGCTCCCCCGTTCGTTCCCAGCCGGACTTGCCCGGGTGCGCGAGCACCGCCGTCTCGGTCACCGGACTCTCCTCGTCACCGGGGCGCTCGACTTCGTCGTCGCTCCCCTCCGGCCGCTGTTCGACGACATCGTCTGCGCCCGGCTCGGCCAGGACGGCGGGCGCTACACGGGACGTCTCGACGTGCTCCCCCCAATCGGCGAAGCCCGCGCTCTCTTGCTCGCCGACTACGCGGGGACGCACGGCTTGTCGCTCGAAGAGTCCGTCGCCTACGCCGACTCGGCCAGCGACCTCGCCATGCTCGAGGTGGTCGGCTTCCCCGTTGCGGTCAACCCCGACTCCCGCCTGGCCGCCATCGCCCGCCGGCGGGGGTGGCACGTCGAGCACTGGGCGAAGGCCGCCGGCGGGTCGCACCGGCCGCTGCCGATCGGTCCGCTCGATGCCGCACGTGCCGCACGTGCCGCACGTCCCGCACTTCGCCACCCGGCACCCGCCGGCCCTCTCACGCGCGGCCAATGAGCAGCCTCGTCGTCGAGCGGCGACCGATCCGTTTCGCCGCAGCCCGTGCGATCTCGGCAATGGGATCCGGACGCGGCGCCGGGCTCGGGCCCCTGCGCCTGGTCGACGGAGCGGCGCCCGCGCTCCTCGGGTCCGGATGGCACCGCGTCGCCCCGCTGCTCTCGGGCATCTGCGGGTCCGACCTGGCGACGCTCGACGGCCGCAGCTCTCGCTACTTCGAGGACATCGTGAGCTTCCCGTTCGTCCCCGGCCACGAGGTCGTCGGCACCGTGCCGGACGGCGCCCGGACCGCGGACGGGACCGCGCTCGCCCCGGGTTCGCGCGTGGTCCTCGAGCCGGTGCTCGGCTGTCTCGCCCGCGGGATCGATCCGATGTGCGAGGAGTGCGCCGCCGGCCGCACCGGCAACTGCCGCATGGTGGCCTACGGGCACCTCCGGCCGGGCCTGCAGACCGGCTTCTGCGCGGACACGGGCGGGGGGTGGTCCGAGGCGGGGTTGGTCGCTCACGAGAGCCAGCTCCACGCCGTGCCCGATGCGATGAGCGACCGCGACGCAGTGACCGTCGAGCCCGTGGCGTGCGCCGTCCACGCCGTCATGTCCGCGGGCCTGCTCGGCGGCGAGACGGTTGCGGTGGTGGGTGCGGGCACCCTGGGCCTGGCGGTGGTCGCCGCCATCACGCGCCTCGGCGCCCGGGGGCACCTCGCCTCGCCCTCAGCGCTCGTCGTGGGCGCCCGTTATCCCCACCAGCGCCAGTGGGCCGAGGACCTCGGTGCCACCCAGACCCTCCCGCCCGAGCAGCTCTCCCGAGCCATCCGCCGCCGTACCCGTTCCATGGCCCTGGGCAGCTCGCACCGTGGCCGTCAACGCATCAATGGGGGTGCCGAGGTGGTCTTCGACTGCGTCGGAACGGCGGCCTCCATCGAGCACTCCCTCGACCTGGTGCGTCCCCGGGGCAAGGTCGTTCTGGTCGGCATGGCCGGTCGGGTGAACGTGGACTTGGCGTCGCTGTGGCACCGCGAGGTCACGCTGTGCGGCGCCTACGCCTACGGGACCGAGCCGGCTCCCGTACCCTTCCGCACCTTCGAGGCGGCGTTCGACGTCGTCAGCGATGCCCATACCGGGAGGCTCGTCTCCGCCACGTACCCCTTGGAGCGCTTCGAAGAGGCCGTGGGCCACGCCGGTTCGGCCGGGAGCCGGGGCGCGGTCAAGATCGCTTTCGAGCTGCAGCGCCCGCCGCAGAGGCCGACGCCGAGAGAGGAGGACCGTCCGTGAGCCCGAGGCCCGGTTTCGTGCTCGAGGTGGATCGCTCCACCCCACCGACGCTGTTCTGGAACGGGGAACGCTTCTGCCTCGAGACGCTGCCCGAAGGCAGCAGGGTCGTCTACGCGCCCGAGCCTTTGGAGCCGCTCGCCGACCCGGTTGCCGCGATCCGCCATGCCCTGCTGCACCCGCTCGGCGACAGCGCACCGCTGCCGAGCCTCCTGCGGGCCGGCATGCGGCTCACGATCTGCTTCGACGACGTCTCGTTGCCCCTCCCGCCGATGCAGGCGCCCGACGTCCGCCAGCTCGTCATCGAGCAGGTGCTCGACATGGCGGCAGAGGCCGGGGTCGACGACGTCGTACTGGTCGCGGCCCTGGCCCTCCACCGGCGCATGACCGAGGCCGAGCTGCGCCACGCGCTGGGCGACCGGATCTACGACGCGTTCGCCCCGCACGGTCTGCTCACCCAGCACGACGCCGAGGACCCCGACAATCTCGTCCACTTGGGCACGACCGACCTGGGCGAGGACGTCGAGATCAACAAGCGGGCGGCCACCGGGGACCTCATCGTCTACGTGAACATCAACCTCGTCTCCATGGATGGTGGGCACAAGAGCGTCGCGACCGGGCTGGCCAGCTACCGGAGCCTCCGCCACCACCACAACCCGACGACGATGCGCCACAGCCGCTCGTTCATGGATGCCCCTGCTTCCGAGCTCCACTCCTCGAACTGGCGCATGGGACGGCTCATCGCCGAGAGCGGCGTGAAGGTCTTCCAGATCGAGACGACCCTCAACGGCAACACCTTCCCCCCGCAGTTCGGGTTCCTCCAGCGCCGCGAGTGGGAGTGGAACGTGCGCGATCGGATCACCTACGCCGCCACCGCCGCCGCCCTCGAGCGCACGCCGCCGCGCGTCGCCCGCCAGATCTTCCACTCCATACGCTCCCCCCAGGCCATGACGTCGGTGCAAGCGGGCGAAGTCGAGGCCGTGCACGCCGTGACGACGGCCAACGTCTGGGACCAGCAGGGCGTCGAGGTCCACGGGCAGACCGACATCGTCACCATGGGGCTCCCCTACATCTGCCCGTACAACGTCGGGTCGATCATGAACCCGATCCTCGTGGCCTGCCTCGGGCTCGGCTATTTCTTCAACCTCTACCGCGGGCAACCGGTGGTCCGCCAAGGCGGCGTGCTCATCCTGCGCCATCCGACCCCTTGGGAGTTCCACCCGGGCCACCATCCGAGCTACATCGACTTCTTCGAACAGGTCCTCGCCGAGACCACCGATCCCGAAGTGATGTCGAAGGTCTACGAGGAGGCGTTCGCCACCGATCCGTGGTACGTGCACCTCTACCGCACCGGCCACGCGTACCACGGCGTGCATCCGTTCTACATGTGGTACTGGTGCGCCCACGCGCTCGAGCACTTGGGGCGTGTCATCGTGGTGGGGGGCGACCCCCGGGCCGTGCGGCGGATGGGGTTCTCCCCGGCCTCCACCTTGCACGACGCGCTGGAGATCGCGACCGACGTCGTCGGGCGGTCCCCTTCCCTCACCCACCTCCATACCCCTCCGCTGCTCATGGCGGACGTGCGATGAGCCGGTCCCTGCGCGCCGTCACCTCTCGTCTCAGCCGGCTCCCGTTCCCCCTGTCGGCGCCGGCGTGGCCCTCGAGCCTGCCCCGTCCCGCCCCCGAACGGCGGACCGGGCTCGTCTACGACCACGCGTGGTCCCGGCGCTACCCGGTCCGGCTGGCTCGGGCGATGCTCCTCGACGGCGTCACGCGGCCGGTGGCCCGCGTGGTGGCCCCGACCACGACCCGGGGCGAAGAACACCTCGGACTGCTCGAGGCGCCGGTCATCTTCGCGGCGAACCACGCGAGCCACGCCGACACCCCCCTGCTGCTCGCCACCTTGCCGGTGCGGTTTCGGCACCACACCGTGGTGGCCGCCGCCTCCGACTACTTCTTCGACACCACGTGGAAAGCTGCCTTGTGGTCGTTCGCGCTTGCGGCAGTCCCGATCGAGCGCACCAAGGTCAACCGCAGGTCGGCCGACGTTGCTGCCGGGCTCTTGGAGGAAGGGTGGAGCCTCGTCATCTTCCCCGAAGGAGGACGGTCGCCCGATGGATGGCTCCAGCCGTTCCGGGGCGGGGCCGCCTACCTGGCGCGGCGCACCGGCCGGCCCGTCGTGCCGGTGTACCTCCACGGCACCCGTGAGATCCTGAAGAAATCCCCTCCGGTCCGCTCCGGGCCTGCCGGGCAGCCGGCCGGTGGCTCAGGCAGCGAGGTACGGGGCCGACGATCGCTCCGCCGGGCGCCGGTGAGCGTGATGTTCGGCGCGCCGCTCGTCTGTGCCGAAGGCGAGGACGCCCGGCGTTTCGGTGCCCGGATCGAAGCGGCAGTGGCGCTCCTCGCCGACGAGGTGTCGACCGACTGGTGGTCGGCACGCCGGCGCGCTGGTGCGGGCAGCACCCCGTCGCCCGCCGGACCCGATGTGTCCCCCTGGCGCCGCTCGTGGGCCCTGCCCTCTCCCCCGGGACCGGAGCACGGCGAGCGGACCTGGCCGGCGAGCTGACCTCACCGGACAGCCGACCGCCGGCTCCTGCGGCCTCGGACAGCCGCCAGGCGCTCGGCCCGCAGCGCTCCCTCCTCCGCGTCGTCGAGCAGGCCGAGGACGGGGGGCTCTTCTCCTCGACGCGAGGCCCAGTGGGCCACGGCCCAGCCGAGGACCAGGTCGGCCAAGGCCGGGTTCCGGGCGAGCACCGGCCCGTGCAGGTAGGTGCCGACCACCCGGCCCGATAGGGCGCCTTCGGTGAGCACCCCCCGGCGACCGCGCACAGGGATGCCGTCGCCCTTGCCCTTGCCATTGCCGGTGGTTGCCGTGCCCTCGCCACCGTCGCTCGTGCCGTTGCCCGTGCCGACCCGCACCAGCGCCAGCGGTCGTGCCCCGACCCCGAGCGTGCTCACCCCGCTGTGGTTCTCGAACCCGGTGAGGAACGGGAGCCCTGGGTCCAGCGGCTCGGCCAGGATCTCGCCGACGGCGCGTCGGCCCGGCCCCTTCTCGGTCGTCACGTCCAAGAGCCCGACCCCCCGGTGCTCCTCACCGCCAGCTCCCGGAAAGCTGTTGCCCACGATCTGGTAGCCGGCACAGACGGCCAGCACGGCGGCCCCGCCCGCCACCGCCCGTCCGAGACCCCCGTCCGCGAGCAGGGCATCGGCCGCCTCGACCTGGGGACCGTCCTCGCCCCCGCCCAGGCAGTACACGTCCCCGTCGGGGAGCGGCTCGTCCGAACGGGCGTGGCGCAGCTCGGCTTCGATCCCGCGCCAGCGCGCCCGCTGCCACAAGACGACACCGTTCCCCCCGTCGCCGTAGGTGCCGAGGAGCTCGGGGTAGACGACGACAACCGTGAGCGTCAACGCCGGCCCGCCAGGTCGAAGAACGCGGTGTAGTTGGCAATGAGGTCCACCGCGACGTCCTCGTCTTCGGACACCTTGGACGATGCCGCAGCCTCGGCCACCGCTCGTACCGTGTCGGTGCAAGTGCGGTGCTCGACCTCGGCGTAACGGAGGCGCACCGCGAGGTCGTGGGCCCGCTCCCCCGCCGCGACCACCACACGCCCTCGCAGGCGCTCGAGCTCCACGTCCCACAGCCACGACGGATCGCATCCGTCGGCCACCCGGGAGTTGATCGCCACCACCACCGGTCGGCGCTCGCCGGCGACGAGGTCGAGCAGCTCGCGCCAACCAGAGGGGTTCTTGGCCAAGAGCAGGCGCGTCCGCACCCCGGCGATGTCCCTGACCGAGAACCTCCCGCCGACCGATCCCACAGCGGCCATCGCCTGGAGGGCGGCGGCCGGGTCGACGCCGAGCACTCCGGCAGCCGACGCTGCCATCACGGCGTTGGAGGCGTTGAAGCGCCCGGGCAGGGCAAGCTCGACCGAGAGGCGGCGTCCATCCCTCCCGACGGACCACGTACGGCCGGCCGCGTCGTGCGACACCGTCACGTCGGGATCCGGACGAGAGAAACCGCACTGGCACGACCACCCGCCGCCCGGAGCGCTGGCGAACGTGATCCGACCGCTGCAAGCAGGGCAGCCCGCGGCATCAGACGTCCAGTTGAGCCCGGCGGCGACCCAGACGACCCGGTGAGCGGTGCCGGCACCCCAGACCACCAGAGGGTCGTCGGCGTTGGCCACGGCGGTGGTCCCCGGTGCCCCACCCAACGCGTCGCGCCACCGGTTCGACAGCATCCGGACCTCGCTGGTGCGGTCGAGCTGGTCCCGCGAGAGGTTGAGGAGGAGGGCGGCTTGCGGTGCGAGCGCGGAGAGTGCGCGCGGGAGGTACCCCTCGTCCACTTCGAGCACGGCCGGCGCACCCGGGCGCCCGGCCGCGAGCGCCGCGACGAGGCCGGCCGGCATGTTGGACCCCGCAGCGTTGGTGACGACCGGATCGTCCGGATCCGAGGAGGCCTGGATCGCCGCCGCGAGCAGCCGGGTCGTCGTCGTCTTGCCGTTGGTCCCGCTCACGACCGCCGTGCGCCTCTTGGACCCAAGCCGCTCGAGGAGCCCGGGGTCAAGACCCAGTCCGACGCGCCCGCCGATGACCGTCCCCGCACCGGCGCCGAGCCCTCGGGCGAGCGAGCCGGCGGCCCGCACGGCCACGGCCGCGGCCGCGCCCCGTGGGCTCCAGCTCACTCCTGGCTCGCCCGGCCGGCCGACTGCCGTCGCGGGTAAGTCCGCGCCAGCTCCTCGGCGCTCGGGACCCGGTGGACCCGAGCCTCCTCGGGCAGGAGGGACGAGATCGCGTCCATCACCGTACGGGTGTCGGCGACTGCGTCATTGCCGCCCAGCGGCACCGCTCGCCCGACCCTGACCTGGACGAGCGGTGGGTGCCGCAGCTCGGTCACCCGCGGCGAGCGCGCCGATCGCGGCCACACCCGCTCGGTCCCCCACAAGCCGACCGGGACGACCGGGGCACCGGTAGCCGACGCCAGCCTGACCGTGCCGGTCTTGCCCTGGAGGAGCGGGTCGAAGAACGCTTCGCCTCGCGGGATGGTCCCCTCGGGCAGGACGATCACGACCTCTCCGGCCCTGAGTGCTGCTTCAGCCTGGCGCAGCGAGAGGTCGGAGCGCCCGCCCCGGTCGACGGGGATGCCGCCGAGCGAGCGAGCCGCCCACCCGAGGCCGGGCACGTCGAAGAGCTCCTTTTTTGCGAGGAACCTCACCGGTCGGCCAATCCGCGCGGCCACCACGGCCAGCGCCGCGACGTCGAAGTAGCTCCGGTGGTTGGCAGCCAAGATGGCGGGTCCCTGGCGGGGCACGTGCTCGATGCCGGCGATGTCGAAGCGGGCGTAGGGGAACGCCTGGGGTCCGACGAACGGGCGCAGCAGGTGGTAGGGCTCGAGCCCGGCGATCGACGGTACTCCCGGTGGGCGGTCCCAGTGCTCGATCGGCCAGCGGCGCAGCACGGCGACCGCCTCCAGGCTGGGATCAGGGTTCACCGCGTGGGGCATGCCGACGCTCGAGAGGAGCGGGACGTCGAAGAAGCTGTCCGAGCAGGCATGGCACGCGGCCAGGTCCTCTCCGTGCTCCTTGGCCCAGCGGCGGACGGCGATGAGCTTGCCCACGCCCCAGACGAACCCCCCCTCCAAACGACCCGTGTAGGAGCCCCCGGCCACCTCGTAGACGGTCGCGATGACGTCGTCGAACCCCCACGCCTCGGCAAACGGAGCGATCATGTCCTTTGGCGTGGTGCTGGACAGGACGATCCGGTACCCCTCGTCGCGCAGGGACGCGAGGATCCCCGGCGCAAAGGGAGCGACGAGGGCTGCAAGCTCGCCCACCGCCCGGCGACCGGCCCGGCGCACCCCTTCTTGGGACCAGCCCCGGGCCATGAGCGCCGCGCTCCGGGCCAGCGCCATCGCGAAGAGGTTCTCCCCGAACCGGTCGTAGAGTGCGTAGAGCAAGCGGTCACCGGGGACGGTTCGGCCCGACCGGACGACGCCTTCGGCTTCCAGAGCGGAGTGGAGGACCGGTCCGCTGGCCTGCCGCAGGAGGGTCCGATCCAGGTCGACGAACACGGTGCCCACGTCCCGGGAGGCTACCAACCTCTGGCACGCGCTCCGCAGCCGAAACCTCCCCTGAACGCGGTGAAGGGATCGCCGGGGGGGGAGGCGATCCCTTCACTCGACTCGCCAGGAACGGAGGGGGGGATTCCGGTTTCCCTGCGGTCTGTTGCCATTCTGGCGGATCGCGTCCAATCTGTCAAGCAGTTTCGTGAGATACTTATCATCGTCTTATCAGATCAGGCTGTGAACGCCAGCTAGCGTCAGAACGAAGTGTGACCCCGTGGACATAAAACATCTGCAAGCACTGGTCGGCATCGCCGACACCGGGAGCTTCTCGGCCGCTGCCGAGTCCCTCGGCACCGTCCAATCCAACGTCTCGGCCCATGTGGCCCGCTTGGAGAGGGAGATGGACGTGATGCTGGTCGACCGCTCGAGCGGCCGGCTGACCGAGGAAGGCGAGGTCGTGGTCGCCCGGACCCGGCGGATGCTGGCCGAGATGGACGCGATGGTGGCTGACGTGGGCGCGATGCGCCATGACGTGAGCGGCACGGTCCGGGTCGGGATGATCGGCACCACCGGACGATGGCTGGTGCCTCGTCTGTTCAGCCGCCTTCGGGAGCGCTACCCCCGGGTCCAGATGACCGTGGCCGACGGCACGAGCA
Source organism: Actinomycetes bacterium (assembly GCA_021791615.1). Next base: position 4,920 of record JAJYWG010000468.1, on the reverse strand, counting down.
CCACGCTCGAGCCGCGCTTGGTCTCGGGCCAGCTCGACTTGGCGGTGGTCACGATGCCGGTGCCCGGCGACGAGCTGGCGGCCTCGCCGCTGTTCGAAGAAGACCTCGTGCTCGTGGTCCCTGCCGACCATCCACTGGTCGCCAAGGGCGCGACCGCGTCGCAGCGGCACCTGGCGAACGGCTCGACCCCGGGCACGGGTGCCCACGATGGCGGCAGCGGCGGGATCGATGCCGAGCCGGACGCGCTGCCGCCGATCGCGGTGTCGGCACTGGGCGACCTCGAGCTGCTCCTCCCACTGCCGGGCACCGCATTGCGCGACGAGATCGATGCGACCGTGCGGCCGGCAGGTGTCGTGCTCCACCCCTCGATCGAAGTCGACGGCCTCCGTATGATCGCCTCCCTCACGTTCGACGGGTACGGCCCGGCCATCCTCCCGGCATCGGCGGTTCCGGGCAACCAGAGGGACCGGTTCCGTCTCATCCCGATCGAGGGCTTCCCCCGGCGCCAAGTTGGCGTCGCACTGCGGAGCCGCGGGCTGCCCTCGGCACCGACGCGTGCGGTGATCGACCTGCTCTACGTCATCGTCCAAGAGGCCGATCACGTGCCGAGCGGTCTCCACCCGGTCGCCGGCACGCGCGCTTCCTGACGGGTCCGCCCGTTCAGGGCCCCGCGGCCCGATGGTGCCCCGCGGCGGCCAAGAACCCGGCGGCCGCCCTCGAGAGCGGCCGGCCCTCGGCCCACACGGCTCGGATCGCCCGGCGGAGCGCGAGGTCGGCCACGGGCACGACGACCAGCCGCCCGTCCTCGGTCTCTGCCCGTACGGCCAGCGAGCTCAGCACGGAGGGACCCGTGCCCGATTGGATCGCCGTCTTGATCGCCGTCGTCGAGCCCAGCTCGACTCGAGCCGTGACCGTGAGGTCCAAGCGGCCGAGCGCGGTCTCGAGCACATCCCTCGTGCCCGATCCCCGTTCGCGCACGACGAGAGGGGTCCTCGCGAGCTCGTCTGCGCTGACGGGCCGGCGGCGGCGGGCCCACGGGTGCGACGGTGTCACCACTACCACCAGCTCGTCGGCCACGACAGTGCGGCTCTCCATCCCTGCCGGGACGGCGTGACCCTCGACGAACCCGAGATCGGCCCCCCCGGCAGCCACCACTGCGGCCACCTGCTCCGAATTGCCCATCTGGAGCGACGCCGTCACCTCGGGCATCGCGAGGGCCATGCGCTGGAGCCACCCGGGCACGAGGTACTCGGCAACCGTCATGCTGGCGGCGATCCGCACTTGCGTCCGTCCGTCGTGACGCAACGCCTCGGCTCCGGTGAGCAGGTCGCGCGTCGCGTCGAGGACGCGCCGACCCCATTCGTTCACCGCCTCACCGGCAAGGGTTGGCGTTGCCCGGCCACCGGAGCGATCCAGCAAGGCGAGGCCCAGAGCCCGTTCGAGGACCCGCAATCGCATGCTGGCGGCCGGCTGGCTGATGCCATGGGCCACGGCGGCCCGTCGGATCGACCCGAGCTGGACCACGCTGTCGAGCAGGTCGAGCGAGACCAGGTCCGGGACCGGCTCGGGCAGAGGCATAAGGAAACATTATCGGTACGCAAGGAGAATCGCACTTCCTCTGCGCTGCTCCTACCCTCAGGCTGGGAACGTGGACTTCCCGACGCCCCCATTGGCCGGACCGGCCACCGACCTCGCCGCCACCGAGCTCCCGACCACCGACGCGCCTGCACCCCAGCCCGTCGGCCGCTGGAGCCGTGCCCACCTGGTTGCGATCATCCCGGGACTGGGGCTCGCATTGGCGATCGCCGTGGTCGCCACGGTCGCCGGGCACTTCGCCGCCGTGGTGGGCGCGCCGGTGATCGCCATCCTGATCGGCATCGTGATCGCGGTCCTCCGGCCGCCTGCGGATGCGTTGCGGCCCGGCATCCACTTCTCCTCCAAAGCGGTACTGCAGACGTCGATCGTCGTCTTCGGGACCGTGCTGTCGTTCCGCCAGGTCCTGGCGACCGGTTCCTCGTCACTGCCGGTGCTCTTGGGGACGCTGTCTGTCGCGCTCCTGGCCGCCGCCCTTGTCGGCCGTCTCCTTCACATCGACCGCGACCTGCGGACCCTGATCGGAGTCGGCACCGGGATCTGCGGTGCGTCGGCGATCGCCGCCACCGACGCCGTGATCGACGCCCCCGAAGTGGACGTGTCCTACGCAATCGCCACCATCTTCACCTTCAACGTGCTGGCCGTGCTCACGTTCCCGACCATCGGCCGTCTGCTGCACCTCGGGCCCCACTCCTTCGGCTTGTGGGCAGGGACGGCGATCAACGACCTGTCGTCGGTCGTCGCAGCCTCGACCATCTTCGGGCACGGCGCGACCTCGACGGCGGTGGTCGTCAAGCTCACCCGAACCCTCATGATCATCCCCATCGCCATCGGCCTCGGCATCTGGCGCAGCCGTTCACGCGGCCCCGAGGACCCCGCGGTCGAGCGGGTCCGGCTCCACCGCCGTCTCGCACCGGTCCTGCCGATCTTCATCGGGTGGTTCCTCCTCGCGGTCACCATCAACACGTTCGGCTGGATCCCGGGCAGTTGGCACGGAGGGCTCTCCGACCTTGCGCAGTTCATGATCACCATCGCCCTGGCGGCCATCGGGCTCTCCACTCGCTTCCGCGACATCCGCCGGACCGGCCTGCGTCCGCTGGCACTCGGTGCGGTGCTCTGGATCGTCGTCGCATCGACCAGCCTCGGGCTCCAGGCGGCAACCGGCACCCTCCACTGAGCATTGTTGGCCCGCCAGGCGCGTCCCCGCCGGCATCGCGCGCTTGCCAGTACCCCATGGGGTATGTAGGGTCTGCCTATGCAGCTGGACGAGTCCACCGCGGCACAGGTGAGGGCACGACTGCGCCGTGTCGAAGGGCAGCTCGCCGGCATCGTCCGCATGATCGACGACGGCCGCGACTGCGAGGACGTGGTGACCCAGCTCGCAGCGGCGAGCCGCGCCCTCAGCAGAGCTGGGGTCAAGATCGTGGCGTCGGGTATGCGCCAGTGCTTCGAGGCGGGAGCTGACGGCGCCGGGGATGCCAGTCGGGCTCGGCGCATGGAAGAGCTCTTCCTCTCTCTGGCATGAGCGCAGGGACCGGCGCCCGCTCACTCACCGGCGGCTCATTGGCGCCTGCCGCCAGAGCGACGAGAAGGCCGGCATGCTGAAGCCGGCAGCGGCCCTCTACGACCGCTTCATGCACGGTGTCGAGGAGGCCTGCCTCAGCGAGTGGCGCGCCGAGCTGCTGGCTGGCCTCGGGGGCTCGGTCCTCGAAGTCGGCGCGGGGACCGGCGCCAACGTCGCCCTCTACCCTGCCGAAGTCACCGAGCTGGTCCTGTCCGAGCCCGACCGGCACATGAGGAGGCTCCTCGAGCCGGTCGCCGCCCGGCGCCGGGCCACCGTGGTGGATGCCCCGGCAGAACGCCTCCCGTTCGAAGCGTCGTCGTTCGACGCAGTCGTGGCGACGCTCGTGCTCTGCTCGGTGCGCGACCCCGACGCCGCCCTCTCCGAGATCCATCGGGTGCTCCGCCCCGGCGGCCGGCTGGTGTTCATGGAACACGTCGCCGCCGTCGACCGCCCCTCACGTCTTGCCTGGCAGCGGCGGATCGAGCCGGGGTGGCGGCTCCTCTCGGGCAACTGCCATCTCACCAGACGTACCGAGGATGCCATCGTGCGGACCGGTTTCACGATCGAACGCATCGAACGCGAGAGCATGCGCAAGGCTCCCGGGATCGTGCGCCCGACGATCCGAGGCGTAGGCCGGCGACCCGCGGCTACCTGACATCCTCGACGCCACTGACGCCCCGGGCTTGCCCGGTGTACCGCTCAGGCCCTGGAGAGGCCGTCGGGATCGAGACGTACTGTCAGATTGCGCGACCGAAGAATCCTCACTGCTTCACGGCGCTGGTCCTCGTCGAGGCGCTCGACCAGCAGCACGCCGTCGAGGTGGTCGAGCTCGTGCTGGAAGACCCGCCCCTCCAAGGTGTCGGCCTCGATCGACACCTCGTTCCCGTCGAGGTCGCGACCGACCAAGTGCACCCGGTCCGGCCGGACGATCGGCCAGCTCAGCCCAGGGACCGACAAGCACCCTTCGTCGTAGACCCATTCCCCGTCCGACTCGATGATCTTGGGGTTGATGATGGTCCGCGGGCCCTGGCCGACGTCGTAGACGAACATCCGCCGCTCGACGCCGACTTGGTTCGCCGCCAGACCCGTGCCCGGAGCGTCGTACATCGTCTCGATCATGTCCTGGGCGAGCTTCGCCACGGCACCGTCGATCTCGTCGACCTCGCGGGTCGCCCGCCGTAGGACCGGATCACCGTAGAGACGGATGGGGTACGTCGCCACACTGCCATCGTACTTGGTACATGCTGCGCTCCAAGCCGGCGCACCGCCGTTCTCGGCTTTGCCCACGGTGATCGCTCCCCGTCCAGATCGCCGGGTCAAGGATCGATGTCCGGCACGACGAGGGACGTTGGCAAACTACAAAAGGTGGTCCAAATGGTTCCGTGCGAGTTGCGGGGCCACGAACCGCGATCGTCGCTTGAGCACCCCAGAACGATGGTTCCAGCGATCCAACACCCGCACCCCTGCCGTCGACTCGGACGTGCCGTGGCCCTGCGGTTGGGGCGCGCCGAGAAGTGCCGTTCGGCGCTGGGCGTCGCAGGCGACGGGCATCGTTCTGGCGCGGCGGTCCACCGGGCATGACGGTCGGGCTCCATCCGCTGCGCTGATAGTAGTAACGTGACGCCACCCCGCCCTAAAAGGCGGGGCTTCGGTGGCGCTGTTCACGCCACTCTGCTTTCCATGCTGTGCATGGTCGGCTTCACGGAACCGCCTTCGGCCTTACGGCTCTGACTCGGCTTGCGCCTGCCCGTGCTGTTGTGGAC
>JAJYWG010000067.1 GCA_021791615.1 Actinomycetes bacterium | reverse complement strand
CAGCTGCGCGCTGCGGGCATCTCGCCCGAGGAGCTCGTCGCCCTTGGGGCGACCGGGACACTGCCCGGCCAAGTCCGCTTTGGCGACTACCTGGCACAGCGAGTACGGATCGGTCCTCCGACACGGTCCAGGCCCACGCCCTGTGATCCTGGACGAAGTGGACCTCGGGTCCGTGTCGGGTCTCCGACACGTTCCAGGTCCACGGTGCTGAAGGTGAACCGGAGTTTGACCTGCTCACAGGTGTCAACCCGTCGGTAGAAGACGGTCAGTCCGAGGGCCTGGTAGAGCGCGGCCCGGTCCGCCTGCTCGATGACTTCGAGCAGTTCGGGCAGGTTGCGCAGCGTCGAGAGCGTTTCGACCACCTCGTCCAGAGTGAGGGGCTCGGGGGCCGGCAGCACCGTCGCCAGCACTGCTTGGGCAGCGGCCTTCTCGCGCTGGGCGGCGGCGATCCGGGTGGCGACGATTTCGGCGGGGATGCCCGCTTCCAGCCTGTCGAGGTGCTTGGCGAGCTTGCGTTCGCTCTCCACGAGCGCAGCCCGAACCCGGACGACGGCGGGGTCCTCGCGATGGCCCTCGGCGTCGGCCTGCGACCTCCCTAGCGGTGGCCGCTATGCGCTCGGGGGCGAACATCTCGCACAGCCATGAGTCGATATGTGGGAGCAGCCGGTCCTCTCGCACCGACAGGCTCGGCGGGTGGTTGTTGATCGGCACCGGATAATCAGGACTCACCCGGCAGCGGCACAGGGCATTGCCGCGGACCATGTTGCCCTGGAGCTTCTTGCCGCAGCAGTCGCAGAGCACGAGGCCACAGCAAGCGGGTAGCGGGAGGGTTCGGACCGCCGCGAGCCACGGTGGGCTCGATCCCGCCCCGGCGTGACAGCCTTGGTCCGGGTGCTGGCGACGATGAGGGCCTGGACCCGGTGCCAGGTCGGCTCGTCCACGATGGCGTCGTAGGTCTGGACCGAGGCGGTAACCCACTCGGAGCGGTGCTGCCACTGCTGTCGAGTCACATGGCCCAGGGCAGGAATGTCCGGGTCGAGTAGGAAATCCGCTTTCTTGGTACGACCCGAGACGTGGTAGCCGAGATAGCGAGGATTCGCGAGGATGCTCCCCACTGCCGTCTTGGCCCAGGCATGACCCGGCCGGTGCGCGTTCCGAGCCCGGTCGTGTGCGGACGGGCTCGGTACGCCCTCGTTGGTCAGCACGGTCGCAATGTGCTTGTAGCCGGCCCCGGCGAGGAACATGGCGCAGATGCGCTGGACGACCCGCGCCGTCTCGGGGTCCACTTCGAGCTGGTGGAGCCGGGCTCCCGACGCCGCCTTAAAGGGATTCGGGTGGGGGCCGAGGTCCCCGATCCGGTAGCCGTAGGGCGGCCGACCGCCGAGCCACCGGCCCGCCTGGGCGTGGGCTCGGACTGCGCTGGCGACGCGTAGCCAGGTCCGGTTCCGCTCGGCCCGGCTCATCGTGCCGTAGTTGGACAGCGCTTCTGTGACGGGCTCTTGCCCGCTGCCTTGTCCATGACTCCAGCCTCGCTTCCAAGGTATGGAGTCTCCTCGGATCCCAGCCCAATTCGGTATAACCAGTTCGACCCGTGCAGCGTTGTGCAGGAAGCGGGTGAGGCGTGCGAGCCGGTCCGGATCGACTGCGACGAAGACCGCGGGGATTGGCACGGGTCCCATTGTGCGCTACCCGAGATCGCGATCTCGGCACGGTTGGGGGGGACGGCGCTCCCGTCGAGCGGCCCGCCCGTCTGAACGAGGGGCGGTATCATCTGGTCATGCCCCGTCACCCTGCCGACGTGCCTCCCGGCTCGGTCGTTGTGGTCACCAACCCCGACGAGGACTGCTCCCCGGAAGCCTTCCACGCTTTCCTCGATGAGCTGCTGGCGGGTCCTGAGCCCGAGCTTGACAGCCTCGATGCCGCTGAGGCCCTGCGGGAACTGCGAGTTGACGCCGGGGCGTGAGCGCCGTCGTCATCGACGCATCGGCGGGCGTCGAGATTGTCGCTGAGACCCGCCGAGGGCGAGCCCTGGCCCGGCTCGTGCCAGCCGGGTCCGAGGGGTGGGTTCCCGAGCATTTCTACGCCGAAGTCCTCGGGGTGCTGAGACGACGGTTCCTCATCGAAGCCAAGCTCACCGAGTCGCAGGCCACCGCCGCGGTCAGCCGGCTTGGGAGCTGGCACCTGCACCACGCCTCGGTGGCACCGCTGGTTCCTGCTGCCTGGCGTTACCGGCACAACATGACTGCAGCCGACGCCCTCTACGTGACGTTGGCCGAAGACCTTGGCGCCGATTTCCTCACCGACGACGACCGACTTGCCGAGGCCCCGACGTTTCCTCCAGGAGTGAACGTTCTCCGGCTAGCGGTCAGGTCGTAGGTAAGAGGGTGTCAGGCTGCCCGATCAAGGTCTGACCAGGGATTTTCCCCGGCGAGGGGGCGTGGACCTCGGGTCCAAGTTGGTCCTCCGACACCAAATCGCGGGAAATAGCCCGCGATGGAGGGGCGGACGCAGAGACACCCGAAATTTCGGGGAGTATCTACTTGACGCACCATGTTGCTTCATCTAGACTGGCTGCATGGAGCCGCTGCACCTCGCAACCCTCCCCAAGTACCTCTCCAACGAGGCGTCGGCGTGGGAGCTGCTTGAGCGCCTGCGCTGGCCGGAGGGCAAGGTCGTGTGCCCCCACTGTGGAGTGATCGACGCCGCCCACTACTTCATCGCCGCTCGCTCGGGTGAGCGCAAGACGCGCACGGGTGCGACCACCTACCGCCGACTCTGGCGCTGCCGAGACTGCCGCAAGCAGTTCAGCGTCCTGGTCGGCACCATCTTCGAGTCGTCCAAGATCCCCGTCTCCAAGTGGCTGCTCGCCATGTGGCTGTTCAACGCGGGCAAGAACGGTGTAAGCGCGCTCGAGCTGCAACGTCACCTCGGGATCGCCTATCAGTCGGCGTGGTTCATGGCCCACCGGCTGCGCGAGGGGATGACCCGCAAGCCATTGGCCACACTCCTCACCGGCGCCATCGTCTCCGACGAGACGCGG
>JAJYWG010000438.1 GCA_021791615.1 Actinomycetes bacterium | reverse complement strand
CCGCCACCGGATGATCCGGGCATCGCCGTCCTGTCTGATCTCACAGGTGAACCTCGGCCAGGATGGCTCGGGGGGGGTCACTTCTCTCCCCTATACAACTGTCTCATGAGGGTGCTACATCTCGGGCAGTAGATGCCCCGACGCTTCTTGCCTCTGGTGGCCACCGAGACTGGCGTGCCAGCGTGCCACGTGAACATCACCCCGCATCGGGGGTTTGCACAGGTCACCACGGTATCTCCAGCGTGGCGGGTCACAGGTCGCCTTCCTTTTCCCAGTCATATGGCGGAGCCTGGTCTGTCAGCTTCCACGTCTTCGGTGGCGTGTCCCGTTCGTCCTCTGGCACGACCACCATCATCTTTCCTCTCTTGAACAACCTCATGCAATCAGCTCCTTTGCTAAGGCGACGAGCCGGGCGACCTTCTCCCGGTCGTCGGTGTGGGTTGAGGGGACAACAGCATCCAAGAGGTCTCGGTACGCGATTCGGGTACCTGCTTTCGGTCGGTCTGCGAAAACTAGCGGCGCTGCTTTCTCGGGCACCCCGGCTGCCACGTAATGCCACTCGGGGTGCTCGAGGCCGCAGCGGGAGCACGACCACCGGTAGAGCTGGGGAGCCCGGACGTCGACGACCTTCATCGCTGCCTTGATCCGCCACTGTCCCGGCTCCGGTCCTGCCGGCTCGGGCAGTGGGTTCGACCGCCTCACGATCACACCGTCTGTGTCGACGTGTACGGGGTGACCGGGGCCGGAGTAGATGCCCTCGAGCAAGAGGCGTCGGCGCACCCGTGCGGTTGTCTCGGCCGCGACATGGATGCACCACCGGTGAGGTAGTTTGATCGGTGGAGACTCGAGCACGAAGGCTCCCTCTCCCCTGTCGTTCTCCCATCTGAGCTGCCCTCGGTCCGATCCGTCCATAGCGAATTGCCCCCACAACGAATTGCAGATGGCCTTTGCCAGTTGACCTGACGCCCCGCCGAGTGCCCTCCCCTGTAGCGCCATCTCCCACCATGTCGAGAACAGGTCGCCCTCGGATCGGGGCGCCCATGCTCGATCGACATTCACCTGGCACCCGAGCGAGCGAGCTGCGTCGAGCTCGCACCATGCCCAGGTGCCCTTCACCACGCCAACGGGAAACTGGATTATGCGTTCCGCAAGGCGCCGAGGGATCGGTCCGTACGACAGATCTGCCGGGACGAAGACCGAAGCCTCGGCGATGCCGGAGACTTCGGGGTCGATCGTCGTCGACGGACTGACGGAACGAAGAGAGAGGGCATATCGCCGGCTCGCCATCGCTGTCGGATAGGCAGCCGTGATGTCGGCGGAGTTCATGTGTTGATACGACCGCACGTCTCTGATCTCTTGGCGCCCTCCAAAGAGGGCAGCGGAGGTGATGTCGGGGTCGGCCCCGATGGTCACCGGTCGAGGAAGAGAAGCACGCCAGAGGTTCCATGACATGGTGGAGATCGAGCCCGGCCCCACTCCGTATGACCGCAGCCACTTGAACACTCGACCGAGGTCGCCCATGATGTCAGTCGAAGTATCCATAGTGCCCCGCAGGGTTGTGACCACGGTTCCCGAAGGCTCATGCACCATGCGTGTCGCCTTGCCACGCCAGGTGTGGCAAGTCCACGACAGCGCCCCCGTCGTGTGACGAAGAGCGAGTAGTGAGCCGATCGAGTAGACGACATGCCCTGAGAGTCGCTCTAAATGCGCTTCGACCTGGCGTTTTCCCGTCACTTGCATGTCGCCATCCTCGGTGATGATGCGTATGGTGCGGTGTCCGGGCGCCACGACTGCCACTGGACGTGGCTTCGTCGGCACCAGGGGCTCGATCTTCATGCCATCGAGGTCCGGCGTCGATAGCCACTTGTCTGCACTTCGATCTCTGCCCCCCGGCGTCTCCACGCTCGCTCGAGGCGCTTCCGTTCTGTCTCGTTCGTCGACATGGACTCTGGAGATCGGAGGAGCCGGCCAACCTCGGAGACGGCTTGGGCGTCCGGGAGGACGACAACTCGGGGATATCCGTGCTTCGGAGTTACCACCATCACCGCTCCCCCTCCGGGAAGGAACCGGAACTCGACAGACTTCCACCGGGAGGGCGGTATGTCGATCTGCGAGAGAACTGCTGCCACGTCGGTTCCCATCTGTTCTTCAGAACGTGGAATCCATGCCGGAGGCCCCCCCCTCGAGGGCGGGCGCCGGCGCCAACGTTGGAGCTCTGCGTAAGTCTTCTCGTCGCCCATCCCGACCGCCTCACGATCCGTAGCGTCTCTGGGGGCAGCGCCCTTCGGCTTCGGTGCGTGCCCGCGACCCCCTCTCAGGTCCCCTCCCCGCTCCCACCACTCTCGCGTCTGCGCCGGGGTCATGCGTCGCCCGTTCAGCTTCCCGGAGCGACCGGCACCCTCGAGGCGCTTGCGGTAGGCGGCGCTGCGTGACTCCCAGCCGGTTCGGACGTGGGATCGAAGCGAGCGAGCGCTCTCGGTCAGTTCGTCGACGAGCTCGTCGGCTATGTCGTCAGGAATGGGAGGGTCAGCCATCGTCACTCTCTTGGAGCCGTTCTCTCAGCACTCGGTCGAGGAGCAACGGCCCGGCCACGTTCCGCTTCGTGACCTGGTGAACGGTGCAGGTCGGCTCGGCCTCGCGCACCAGTGCGATAGCCCGCTCAAGAGTCTCAGCCATCACGTAGAAGCTGAGGTTGTGGGCGTAGGTCTGTCGATCCTTGGGCGGCACGGACGTCGAGACCTGCCATAGATGCGCGGTGGTCCTCATTCGCTCGTCCCTTCCCCAGGCTCATCGAACGCCTCGGGGTCGTCCTCCCGTGCGTGCGCCTCGCACAGCCCCCAGTGCGTTGCCTCCTCGGCGCACCCGAGTGCCCTACAGACGGGCCCCACTCGGACTCGCCGCCTTGATACCAGTTCCCACACCTCCTCGATCAGCTCCACAGGCTCGTCCCACTCGTCGAGCCCGTCGAGGGACGTGATGAACTCGTACTCCAGAATCAGCTCGCTCGGGTCGGCTGCCCGCCACGTCGTCAGGGTGCGGT
>JAJYWG010000431.1 GCA_021791615.1 Actinomycetes bacterium | reverse complement strand
GGGCATCCAGCAGGTGATCGTGGTGGGCGGCCCGATGGCCGTCTCCACAGCCGTCCTCGCCGCCCTCCGGGCCGACGGGGTCTCGGTGCTCCGGGTGGCGGGACCGACAGCCGGCGCCACCGCCGCCGCCCTGGCCGGGCTCGAGACGGCCTCGGCCGGCTCCCACCAGGGCTTCGGGTGGGACCACCACAGCGCCGGGTTCGGCGTCGCCCGCGGCAACGGGTACCAGGACGGCCTGGCCGGAGCGGCGCTCTTGGGGCGCGGGTTCCGGGGATCGGGGCCCGTCCCCCTCCTGTTGACCGCCAGCCCCACCACACTGGGGCAGGGCCTCGTCTCCTTCCTCCACCGCGTCGGCACCCGCGGCGTCGGGAGCCCGCCCACGCCCGTCTCCTTCCTCTTGGTGCTGGGCGGCCCCGACGCCGTCAGCCCCGCGCTCGTCCAGGCGATGGCGGGAGCGCTCTAGAGAAGAGGTTGCCGGGTCGGTCGACCTCCAGCTCCACGCGGCGGCCACAACGGCGATGCGCCACGCCGCTCACCTACCGGTCCGGGGTGCTGACCCTCACCGGGTACCTCGTCGCTGGCGACGGTGCAAGGTGTGCGCCGACATCACCGGCAACTCGATCGCCGGCTCCGCCCAGGCCGGCCAGGGCGGGGCGGACTTCGAGCTCGACCAGACGGGCGGCACCGCCTTCGAGCTCCCCGGCTACACCGGCACCTCGACGAACACCACCGCGGTGACGAGCTTCGTGCAGGCGGCCAACGCCGGCAACGGGACCCCGACGGGCATCGCCACCGTCGGCGGCGGCGGCGGGTTCATCGGCGGCGGCGGCTGCGCCGCGCCGTAGGAGCACCGGGCTCCCCTCGAGTCGAGGCCGAGACGTCGCACTGCGGTAGGCTCTGCCCCCGAGGCAACCGTTGGCGGCGGTGCAGCCCGGGACGGGCGGCACCGGTGGAGGGGCGAAGTGGTCGTGCCCGTGGCTGGGCTCGGTGGTGGGCACGCGACTGGCCGGCGCGCGCCGGCGCGCCGGCGCTCCGCGTCGGGCCCGCTCGGCCCCCAGCCGGTGCGAGCCGTCCTGGCCGCCCTGGGGCTCACCGACACGGAAGCGGCCGACGTGCTCGGGTGCTCGACGGCCTACGTCAACGCGGTCGTGAACGGCAGCCGCCCGCCGTCCCTGGTGGCCGCCGCCCGTCTCGCACGCCTGGTGCAGCTGCCCATCGAGGAGTGCTTCTCGCTCGAGCGCCTCACCCCATCCGTCCGGCCGTCCCCCCCGGCCCGCTACGGGCCGCAACCGGTTGCCGCCCTCCTCGACGCCGCCGGGATCGGCCCCGAGCAGGTGGCAGCCAGCCTCGGCCTCCACCTGGGGTTCGTCGACCGGGTGCTGGCCGGGCGGGCCCGGGCATCCCTCGCCCATCTGGCCGGCATGGCGGCGCTGGCCGGGCGTCCGGTCGAGGCCTGCTTCACCGAGCGCTTGCTCGGCGCCGATACCGGCGCCGTCGCACCGGCTGCCGGACGGCCCACGGCGGCGATGACGCGGCGGCGCCAGAACCCGGCCAGTCCCGGCGCGTCGGGGGTCCAACCCATGAAGGAGCTCCTCCACCGCTCGGGGATCACCCACGCCCAGGCGGCGGCCGTGGCGGGGTGCACCCAGCAGCACCTGACGGCGGTGGTGAACGGGCAGGAGCGGCCGTCGGTCGTGGTCGCCGCCCGGCTGGCCCGGGCGGTGGGACGGCCCATCGGCGCCTGCTTCACCGCGCCCGATGCCCCCGTCCCCGTGCGCGAGCGGCCCACGGGACGCTGGGGCCGGCAACCGCTCCACAAGATGCTCGAGGCATCGGGCATCGCGCCGGCTGAGGCGGGGCGGCGCCTCGGGATCGCCGTCTCCTCCGTCGACCGTGTCCTCCACGGCGACGTGCGGCCCTCGCTGGCCCGCGCCGCGGCGCTGGCCCTCCTGGTGGGCGCGCCGATCGCCGACTGCTTCACCGCGGAGCTGCTCGGCCTGACCGACTGGTCTTCCGGTTCGGTGCCGGCCGTGGCCGAGGCCGGGCCGGCCGGGACGGGCTGAGCACGCCGACCTGCAAGGGGTCCAGCCGCCGGTCGGGACCCGCCACCGACCGTCGGCCGACCACGCAGGTGCGCATGACGGGGCCGAAGCGAGGCGGCGGCGGTGCGGACCAGGGAGTGACGGTCACCGGGAGCGGCGTCGCCAGCCAGGCGCAGAAGGACACGGCCTTGCGCCCGTCCACGACCGGAACGTCCCCCTAGCTAGCCGGAGCGGAGCCAGCGGGCCACCGAGGGCGACCGGCTCGCCGTGCACCACGCCGGGTGGGAACCGCCGGCGACCACCTGCGGGTTGGGGCCATGCGACGCACGACGGGCAGCGTGCCCACCAGGCCGTTCTCTTCGAGGTTGGGTCCGTCGTCGGTGCGGCGTGACGGTTCGTCCCTCCCCGGACGCCATGCCCTTCACGCACCGCTCCGGGTCATGACGTGACGGAGGGGCCCCAAAGGGGCCCCTCCGTCACACGTACTACCGGCCTTGAACCGCTGCGGACAGCGGCTCCGGCCGACTGCCGACCCTGACTACAGGTCGTTCACCATCTGCGTGATGACCGCAGGGGTGACCGCCAACGGGCCCCCGAGGATCAGCAGATGTGTGATGTACAGCCTGACTGTCTTGTGCAGTGTGAATGTATAGCCTGTCGCGTAACCTGTACCTGTCGCTCCCACGGTCTTCAGGAACGCTGTCAGGTAGGTGCCGACCGTGGTCGGGTTCTCCGTGAGCATCAGCGGCATGAATGTGGTGCCTGTCGTGCGCGCGAGGTGCTCGAGCACGGCGCCGGTGATGCCGTCGCTGAACCCGTTGCCTCGGGACACGATGAGCGCTGTCGGCTGGGCGCCGAAGCCCGCTGTTGTTGTTCCGCTCGCGAGCTCCATCTTGGCGAGCTGGACCGCCGTGTCGGTGTAGTCCTTCCCGGCGATGCGCAGCACGGAGACAGGGTGACCTGTCACTGTGATGGCCTCCAGCTGCTTCACCACTGTGTTGGTGATGGCGAGCGGCCCACCCATGACGATGATCTGCCGAAGGTGGAGGCTCACGATGACTGTCTTGGCCTGCGGCGAGAGGCTCGTCGGGGTCGTCAACAGCATCGGGTAGCCTGCGTACCACGAGAGCGGGCTCGCCGACATGGCGTCCTGGAACTCCGCGCCGGAGGCGAGAATCCCGGTCTTGAGGAAGCCACCCGTGGCGACCGCTGTCGAGCCGATCCCTGTGGTGTCGTTGTACATGCCGTGCCCGGTCGGGCCTCCCTTGTACGCCGCCGGGATCGCCAGGGTTGTCACCATGTTCGGCGAGACGAACTCAGCGATCATCTGGGCGGTGTCGTACTGGGTCTTCCCCCCAATCCGGGTCACCTGGATGTAGCCGGTCTGGTTGTTGATGTTGCGCGCCAGCCCGTTCCCACCGCAGTTGTACACCGGCAGTGTCTCGATCTGCGAGACGATCGCTGTGCTGACTGCGAGCGGGCCACCGACGACGTAGACGTGGCTGATGCCCTCGACGCGGAGTGCGTTGATGGTCACCTGCGGGAGCGCCGTGGGTGTGGTGAGCAAGGTGCCCGTTGCGAGCGCGCCGGCCAGGTACTGACTGGAGAGGGCGTCGGGGTAGGTCTTGCTCGTCGCGAGCACGACGGGACGCTCTGTCCGCTGCAGGAACACTGTCGCCGGTCCACCGAAGTTCTGTGTCACCAGGGGGCAGGAGTCCGGTGCGCCTGTTCCGCGGTAGGCCGTCTCCAGCGCCGCTGCCGCCGTACCGGCCGCTGTGGCGCCGTAGATCTCCTTCGCCAACTGCCGCGTCGTGGTGAAGGCGACCGCAACGTGGTCTGTCGGGGCCATCACGCCTGTGAAGGACGCCGCTGCCGTGCATGTGCCGTTGCTGGCGTAGAACACGGTGACGAGCGGGAAGGCTGTTGTCTCCGCTGTCCCGGTGACGTTGACGGCGAGGCCTGACAACGTGTAGGTGCTCGCCGTGGTGGAGGCCGCGGTGACCTTGAACCTGACGGTCTGCGCCCTCACGCCCACTGTCGAGAAGCCAACTGTCGACGCCGTGCCGTTCCCAGGAGACACGGCCACCTTCGGCGCGCTCGTGGTGTTGAAGTACATCCCGTCTGTACCGGTGGTCGGCGGGAACGTGCTTGTCGACCAACCTGTCGCGTTGTGAGCGATGTGCGAGTTGCCGTGGTTCCCTGTGCCTGTTGTTGTCCGTGTCGAACCCTTGAGGGTGGCGCAGACCCAGGCGTTCTTGGGCACGCTGCCGGCGACCGACTCGACCACCGAGATGTTCCCGATCGGGGCGTCGTACGCTGTCGGCGCGATCGACTTGACTGTCGAGGCCACGTAGGCGTGCGAGACGACGGCGTTTGTCGATGTGACGGTGCCGCTTGTCTGTGTCTTGTTGGTCCCTGTTGTCTTGTTGGTCGTCTTGGTCGGGAAGAACTGGGAGCTCACTGTGACTGTGCCGGGTGCCGTCTTGGGCGCCACGCTGTAGGCCACTGTCGTGATGTGGATCGCGATGAACCCGGTGTCCTTCGTGAAGTGGACCGTCGTTGTGAAGTTCACTGTCAGCACGTTAGGCGCGAAGAAGCCGGTGCAGCCGTTGTTCCCCGACATGGTCGGCGTCAGCTTGATCTTTGTCGCGGCCACTGTCGTGCCTGTGGTTGCCACAACGGTGAGCTTCGGCGTGCCGTGGAAGGCGACGGCCTTTGTTGTCTTGCACACGCTCGCACCTGTGTGCGGCTCGACTGTGATCATCTCGTGCGCACCGGCGATGACACCCTGTGTGGTGCCATGCACTGTACCAGCGGGCGTCAGGAGGAGTGTCCAGCTTCCTGCCGGCGCCGTCTCGCCCTCACCGACCGGCGGGGTCGGACGGGATGTCATGTTCTTGAGCAGCACCTTGTTAGGCACTGTCGGCGCCGCAGGTCCGTAGACCGCAGCCGTCGCCTTGGCCGGTGTGAACTTGAATGTGGTTTTGGTCGTGTCCGTCGCGGTGACAGCGACCGAACCGCGCCCTGTCTTCGACTCGACGCGCAGTGTGCTCCAGGTGAACGTCGCTGCAGCTGTCGTCCCTGTTGCCGATGTGACACCGGGGGTCTTGGCGATGGTGCAGGTGATAGTCGAGAAGCCTGTCACGAGACCAGCCACCGCTGTCGTGAACGCGCATGCGGTGCTCACGGTGCCCGGGCCGACCACCTTCGGGACGGTGTGCGTACCGGAGTTCACGCTTGTGAACGCCGTGACGCTGCCCGCGTGTGTCGTTGTGTCCTTGACCGTCAGCTTGACGACCTGACCGGTGAAGTTGGTCTTCTTGACTGTCTTGTTGATCGTCAGGACGAGTGTCCCGATGACCTGGTTCTTGGTGGTGCCGGCGGCGATCACCGTCGTCGATCCGTTCGGCGACGTGAGCGAGCCGACCGTCGTTGTGGTCGCCGCGCCCGCCGTGCCGGCCGTGACGCCGATCACGCTCCCCAACATCCCTACGCCGAGCGCCGCCGCAGCGGCCAGCCGACGCAGCCGATGTGTTCGATGTTTCAAGGTGTTCCTCCTTGGCTTTCGCCTTGTTCTTCTCTCACGTCGGCTCACGCCCCCCTCCACCGGCTGACACCGGTCTGCGTGGCGGCGATCGCACGCTCCTGCAACAGCTACAACCCACTTCAGGGCGTGCCCGTGACAGGGGCGACCCGAATTGGCCTCCCACAAGGGGAGGCCGATCGTCCTGGCACGGGCACGGCTACTGGGGCAGGACCCTGCGTCACGGGGTTCGGACCGCCGCGCCGACCGCGCCGCCGGCCCTCGCCCGCGTCGACGCGGACTCGTTGCCGTCTGCAGCGTACTCCGACGCCAGCCCACGATGCCAGAAGTCTGCCTCGTCAGGAACTTGCCCGCCGTGCTCGGGTGCGGGTCCCGGCGCACGCGCCGCTTTCATCGCCAGTGTCGAGCGGTGTCCGCGGGCACCGGGGCCCGGCGCGCGTGCACCGGCCGGGCACCGGCGCCGCTGCTGCCGGTGGGAACGGGGCATTGGTCGAGGCCCGGCGCGCACGTTCGCGAGGTGAGAAGAAGCGGTTGAGCTGGGAGAACGTCTCATGCGCCCACGACCGACTCCGGGCGAGCGATGCGCCGTCGGACCACCCAGTGGGGTCGCCGCCGCACATGAAGCTCGAGTAGAGCTGCAGGACGGCGAGCCGTCGGAGGTCGTCCTCCAGCCCCAATCGCACGCGGGGAACCCGGGACGTGGACCGACACGGCGGCCCGGTCGACTCGCTCGCAGCCGCGGTGTCCCGCAGGCGGCGGGGTGCCGCTCGATCCTCCCGAACCCCGACGGGCCGACGTGAGCCGCCGCTACGCCTGGCCGTGGGCCCTCAGGTAGGCGATCGAGGCCATGACCGACGGTGTCGCCTGCGCCGCCGCTGTGGGGTGGGCGACGGTGCCGGTGAAGCGGGGTGTGAGCTGTGTCAGTCCTGTTGTCTTGGCTGTGAGGACGAGGTGCCCTGTGGGGCCCTTGACGAGCGGCGCCGGTGCCGGGCCCGTGCTCACCGGTGTGGCGCCGTGGATGTATGTCACGACGTACCCGTCCGTCGAAGGGATGCTGGACGGGGGGCTCTGGGGCGCGGCCGCCCCGGTCGCCGTCGTGGCGGTGGACGCCGGGGCCGGCGTGCTCGGAACCGGGGTGCTCGGAGCCGCAGCGGCGGGCGCCGAGGCGCTCGACGCGCCGGCCACCGCGGTGCTCGAGGCCGGTGGAGACGCCTGGGTCGATCCGTGGCCCGACGTGGCCGGCGCCAGCATCTCGGACCCAGAGCCGCCGGCACCGGACGTCGGGGCGACGGCGGGCGCCAGCGCGATCTCGGCATGGGAGGTCCCGGTGGCGCCGCCGGTCGCCGCCTGGAGCTCTCCCGCCACCGTCTCGAGCTCGCTCTTCAAGAGGGCGGTGAACAGCCCCGGGTCCGAGCCGGCGGCGGCGCTCGGGCTACCGGTGGCCTGCCCTGTGCCGAGGGCGGCAAGGATCAACGCCGTCGGTGTGATCGACCCGATGCTCATGGGGGCTCCTCGGTGGGCGGCGGGGTCGCCGCGGCGTCACGGAGCCGGGCGGCGAGGTCCGCCGAACGGGGCCGTCCCTGGCCGGTCGGTCGCGACGCTCCGGTCGCTCGACTCAGCATCGGCACGGCCGCCGGCCAACTTGACCCGTGCCCGGCCGCCGTTCAAAAGAGCTGGAGCTGGCTCACCGGGTGCGGCGTCCCGGGCACGGGCCGGCCGCGCCCCGGTGCCCGGTCCCGAACGGCATCCGCCGGCTCGTCCGAGCCGGCCGGGAGGACCGGATCCTCGTGCCCCGTGGCCAGGCGCGGCGCACGCCGGGGGCGGCCACCAGCCCCGGGGGACGCCCGGGGCGGCGCGGCGCGGGCGATGGCGGCGTCCACCACCTCGCGGACACGGCGCTGCTCGGCCTCCGGCTGGTAGGCGCGGCGCCCGAAGCGCTCCCGGTGGAGCGCCACGAGGTCGGGCCGCGCCCCTTCCAACCAGCGCAGGTAGTGCTCGCGCACGCCGGGCCGGAGGTGGAGCACGACGGGCGTGACCGAGGTGGCGCCGGCGTCCACGCAGGCCTCGGCGACCTCGGCGAGCTGGTCCTCACGGTCCGACAGCCCGGGCAGCACCGGTGCGAGCAGCACCGAGCAGGGGATCCCCGCCTCGTTCAGCCTGCGCACCGCTTGGAGGCGCTTCTCCGGGGGCGGCGTGCCCGGCTCGGTCAGACGCCACACGTCGCGGTCCAGCGTGCCGATCGAGAAGGCCGTCCGCACCGAGGTGCGGCCGGCCGCCGCCGTCAGGACGTCGAGGTCGCGCAGGACGAGCGTGGACTTGGTGAGGATGCTGAAGGGGTTCCGGTGCCGCCCCAGCACCTCCACGATCCCCCTCGTCAGGTGGTACTTCGCCTCCGCCTTCTGGTAGGGGTCGGTGTTGGTGCCCATGGCGATGTGCTCGCCGCGCCAGGTGCGCGCCCGGACCTCCGCCTCGGCCCGCTCCACCGCGTTCACCTTCACCACGATGCGGCGCTCGAAGTCCTCCCCCGCGTTCATCCCCAGGTACTCGTGCGTCGGGCGGGCGAAGCAGTAGACGCAGGCGTGGCTGCACCCGCGGTAGGCGTTGATCGTGTACCGGAACGGCATCCTGGAGCCGGCCGGCACCCGGTTGACGAGCCGCCGGGCGTTCACGTGGAGGAACTCCATGGAGCGGTACTCGCCGACGCCCATGTGGCGTTCGACCAGCTCCTCTGTGGAGAAGAGGGCGCCGCTCGCCTCGTCGGCCGCCAGCCTCCAGCGGATGGGCACGGACGGGCGCCGCTCCGCTGCGGCCCCGGGATCAGCCGGCTCGACCACCGGGCAAGCCTACCGGCTGGCGGCGCCTCTGTCGAACGTCTGTTCGCTTCTGCACCGGCGGCGCACACCTCGCCACCCCGGGTGGCCGGGGGGCGAATGTGGGTACGCATCGGACGTGACGTCGCTCAAGCTGGGCCACCTGCCGCGCTACGGCGAGCTCGCCCGCCTGCTCCTCGCCCACCGGGGGGCGGTCCGGGGGGAGGTCCCGCCCGACCCGGCCGAAGCCGAGGCGCTGGAAGAGGACGCCGAACGGCTGGCCCGCCAGCTGGAGGACATGGGCCCCACCTACGTGAAGCTCGGCCAGCTGCTCTCGAGCCGGGTGGACCTCCTGCCCGCCGCCTACACCGACGCCCTCCGGCGCCTCCAGGACCACGCCGAGCCCCTCCCCTTCGACGTCGTCCGCCGGGTGGTGGAGGAGGAGCTGGGGGCCCGGCTCTCCGACGTGTTCGCCCGCGTCGACCCCGAGCCGCTGGGCTCGGCGTCCATGGCCCAGGTCCACCGGGCGGTGCTGCGCGACGGGAGGGTCGTTGCCGTCAAGGTGCAGCGACCCGACATCCGGTCCCGGATCCTCGAGGACATGGACGTGATCGGCGAGCTGGCCGCCACCTTCGACGAGCACGTCGGCATCGCCCAGCGCGCCGGGCTGGCCGCCATGGTCGACCAGTTCCGCCAGGTTCTCGTGGGCGAGCTCGACTACCGCCACGAGGCGACGAACCTGGCCATGCTGGGCGAGGTGGTCCGGCCCTACGACCTCCTGGTCACGCCGGTCCCCATCGAGGAGCACTCGACCGCCCGCCTGCTCGTCATGACCCTGGTGGAGGGGGTGGACGTCGGCAGCCTCGAGCCCGACGCGGTGCCGGCGACAGAGGGCCGGCTGCTGGTGAGCGAGCTGTTCAAGGCCTACCTGGACCAGATCCTGGTCCGGGGCGTGTACCACGCCGACCCGCATCCCGGCAACGTCCTGTTGACGTTCGACCGCCGCCTGGCTCTCCTCGACGTGGGCATGACGGGCCGCCTCTCGCCCGAGCTGCGCGAGGCGCTGGTGCGGATGCTCGTCGCCCTGGGGGAGGGGCGGGGGACAGCGGTGGCCTCGGCCCTCGAGCGGGCCGGCGAGCGGCTGGAGGACTTCGACCGCAACGGGCTGCAGCGGGACGTGTCGGCCCTCGTGGTGGCGATGGCCGACGCCAACGTGGAGACGATGGAGGCCGGACGGCAGCTGGCCGAGCTGGCCCGGATCGCCCTGCGCAACGGCCTGCGCCCGGCGCCCGAGCTCTCCATGGTGGGCAAGGCGCTGCTCAACCTGGACGACGTCGCCCGCCGCCTGGCGCCCACCTACGAGCCGACCACGGCGATCCGGGACCACATGGCGGCGCTCACCCGCGACCAGCTGCTGGCCGCCGCCTCGCCCAGCCGCATGATCTCGGCCGCCCTCGACGCCAAGGAGCTGGCCGAGCGGTTCCCCGAGCGGATGAACCGGCTCCTCGAGACGCTGGCGGACGGCAAGGTCCACATCCGGGTGGAGGGGATGGACGAGCGCGAGATCATGCGCAGCGTCCAGAAGCTGGCGAACCGCGCCGCCGCCGGCCTGGCCGTCGCCGCCTTCGTCCTCGCCGCCGCCATCTTCTCGGTCTCCTCGACCGGGCCCCGCTGGTGGGGCATCTCGGCCTTCACGGTCGTCTTCCTCGGGATCGCCGGTGCCATCGGCGGCGCCATCGTGCTCTCCACGCTGCGCAACGACCTCCCGCAGCGCCGGGCCATGCGCATGCCGTTCCGCCGGCGCTGACCGCACGGGCGGCGGGCCGGGTGTGCGGCGCCGTCGCCTACGGGACGACGAGCACCTTGCCCACCGCGCCCTGCTCGACCGCGTCCTGGGCCGCCGCCGTCTGGTCGAGGGGGAAGCGGTGGAGGGGGAGGGGCGAGAGGGCGCCGTCGGCCAGCGCCTGCTCCACCCAGGACACGGCGGCGGCCAGCTCGCCCGGGGGTACGCCGTAGAGGAGCACGAAGCGCAGCGTGGCGTTGGCGCCCATCAGCCGGCGGGTGGGCAGGGTCGGGTCCGTGGCCTCGTTGGCGTAGGTGACGATCTCGGCGCCGGATCGGCACACCGCCAGGTCCAGGTCCAGGTTCGCCCCCAGCGCCACCTCCACCACCCGGTCGACGGCGGGGGCGAACGCCCGGATCTCCTCGGCCGCCGACGGGCTCTTGTAGTCGACCACGAGGTCGGCGCCGGCCGCCCGGGCGAGCTCGCGCTTCTCCTCCGTGCTGGCCGTGGCGACGACGCGAGCCCCGGCGTGCTTGGCCAGCTCGACGGCGTAGTGCCCGACCGCTCCGGCCCCGCCGGCGACGAGCACCGTCGCCCCGGCCAGGCGCTCCGGCTGCCCGCCGAGGCAGTGGGCGGCGGTGACGGCCGGCACGCCGAGGCACGCCCCGAGCTCGTCGGAGGCGGCGTCGGGCAGGGGCCGGGTCCGCTCGGCCGGCAGCACGGTGAAGTCGGCGGCCGTGCCCCACCGGTTGCCGGACGCCGCCAGGAAGGTCCAGACCCGCTGGCCGACGTGGCGGTCGCCCACCCCGTCGCCGACGGCGTCCACCACGCCGGCCCCGTCGTGGTGGGGGACCTGGAAGTCCTCGGGCGGCCCGCCGGTCAGCCCCGACCGGATCTTCCAGTCGGTGGGGTTGACGCCGGAGCAGGCGACCCGCACCCGGACCTCGCCGGGACCGGGCTTGGGGGTGGCCACCTCCTCCACCGAGAGCACCCCGCTGTCACCGCTCTGCCGGAAGATGGCTGCGCGCACCGTCCCTCCATTCCCTCCGCCGGGCGGGCCTACCCGCCGGCGCTCGCCGTCCATCCTGGCGCGCCGGGCACGGGCCGCGGGCGTGCCCGGTCGCGCCGGCACCCGGCGCCAGACCGGAGCGCCGGGTGCCTGGTCGATGACCGGGTGCGGGCCGAGGCCGGCGGGGCTCCTGTGCCCCAACCGCCCGGGTGGCTCAAGCCGCCATGCCCACGATGGGGGCGTTCAGGTGGGTGGCACCCTCGGAGCCCGAGAAGGCGGCGTTCCCGAAGGTGAAGATGCCACCGTCACTGGCGACCAGCCAGTAGCCCCCGCCTGTGGGGGTGGCGGCCATGCCCACGATGGGGGCGTTCAGGTGGTGTGTGCCCTCTGAGCCCATGAACTTGGCGTTGCCGAAGGTGAAGATGCCACCGTCGGATGCCACCAGCCAGTAGCCGCCACCTGTGGGGGTGGCAGCCATGCCAACGATGGGCTGGTTGAGGTGCTTTGTGCCCTCCGAGCCGTAGAAGCCGGCCCCGCCGAAGGTGAAGATGCCTCCGTCGGATGCGACGAAGCGGTAGGCCCCGGGGGCGGCTGTCTTCTTGGCCGTGGTGACCGAGACCTCCTTGGAGGCGGCCGAGCGGGCTGTGCCCTCCAAGGCCACCACCACGAGGTAGTAGGTGGTTGCGGGGGAGAGCCCGGTCAAGGAGCAGTGGTCGGTCGGGGCCGTCACCGTGCAGGCCGGGGTGCCTGTCAGGTTCTCCTTCCCGGCGCTGGTCGCAACGAAGACGTCGTAGCCGGTCGCCCCGGTCACCGGGGACCACAGCACGTTGATCTGGGTGGACCCGGGGACGATGGCTGTGACGTGGGCCGGGGCCGGGAGGGCCGAGGCCGGGGTGGCCGAGACCTCTGTCGAGGGGCTGGAGCCGAGGCCCCCTTCCCTCGCCACCACTTCGAAGTAGTAGGTGGTGCCGTCGGTGAGGCTCTTCACCGTACAGGCGTGCCCCGGTGCTGTGACCGTGCAGGCCGTCGTCCCCCCGGTGTTCTCCCCGCCCTTCTTGGTGGAGTCGTAGACGGCGTAGGAGGTGGCGCCGGAGACCGGCTGCCATGTGAGGGTGACCTGGGCTGTGCCCGCCGTCGCCTTCACCCCGCCGGGGGCCGAGGGGACGACTGTGCCGCCTCCTCCTCCGCCACCGCCACCGCTCCCGGGTGTCGTCGAGGGGCGAAGCAGGGCGAACGCAGAAAGGTGGGTGGTCTTCAACGTGATGGTGACCACGCCGCCGGTCACGGTCACCACTCCGCCCGGGTCTCCGGCCTTCGTTCCCGCCTCGATCCACGTGTTGGATGTGGGGTCGAACCACCACACCGTGGCGGTCTCGGCCTGGCTCACCGTGGTCCCGGCCGGCAGCGGGAAGCTGAACGTCACCGTGATCGGAGGTGTGAACGTGAGGTGCGTGCGGGCACCGTCCGTCTCGATGGGTGTCACGCTGAAAGCGGACCCGGGGATGAGCGTCTCGAACTCAGGCGGCGACGCGAAGCTCGGAGACGCCACGGGTGGAGGCACGGTCCCGGTGAATGGCGTCCCATCGACGGTCTTGATCGTGTCGCCCGAAGGGATGGTGACCACGTCGCCGCCCGATCCGCACTTCTCTCCTGCCGCCGTCGTCCCACCCGCCACGGCGCACGCTGTGGTCTCCGAGGCGACTGCGGCGATGCCTGGAAGCTCTCCGATGTACCCCTGCACGTCGGCGGCTGTGTACGGGGTTGTGCCGGTCGCGGTGTTCGTCACGTAGCCGCTGAACACCACGTTGCCCGTCGGGGTGACGTCGATGTTGTTCCCCTCGTCGCCCTCGGAGAAGTTCGTCATCCACGCGTCGACCGAATAGGTCTTCCAGAGACCCGACACGTTCCCCGACGCCGGGTCGACCGTCGTGGGTGCGAAGGCGTAGACCGACCGCGAACCGGCGTCCGCAACGAACACGGTCCCGCTGGCGTCGATGCCGATCCCGCTCGGCGCCTCTCCGCCCGCCGGGTAGTCGGACGCATAGGCCCACGCGTCTGTGGCAGGGTTGGTGCTGTTGGGCACGATCACCCCGAGGTTCGGGGGACTCCACTGCGTGAACCAGACGTCACCGTTGGGGGCCACTGCCAGCTGTTCGGTGCCCGAGCCAATCGAGTTGCCGGCGGCCCTCCCCACCGGGAACACGCCGCTCGTCGCCGGGTTGCTGGCTGTGGGGGCCGGGAGTTGCGACGGCACGATCTCGACGACTCCTGATGTCCCTCCTTCGTTGACTGCCCACACGTTGCCGAAGGCGTCGGCGACCATGCCCTCGATGTCTCCGCCGATCTGCCACTCCTTGGGCGACGTGGTCCCGTGCGGGATCTCAGCGACGACGCCGTTCGTGCCTTCTGCGACCCACACGTTCCCGTACGGGTCGACACTGATCCCATCGGGTTGTGCTCCCGCAGCCAGACCGATGACCGTCTCGCCATCGGTCGTGCCCGCCGTTGCTGTCGCGACCTTGAGCTCGGTGACCTGACCGGTGCGCGTCTGCGTCACCCACAGATTGCCAGCGGGATCGATCGCGATCCCCGTCGGGCCGCTGTGGGGTGTCACGAGCGGAAACTGGTTGAGCACGCCGGCGGTGGTGAGCTCGTCGATGCTGTTGGATCCGGCGTCCGCGAACCACGTGTCTCCCGACTGGTCCTGGACGACGCCCAGCGGGAGGCTGGTCGATCCCGCCGGGAGGTCCTTATAGAGCGGGGTGATGTTCTGCTTCGACCCGAGCGTGGGCGCGACGAGCGTGAGTGGGAGTGTCGTCTGACCCCCTGTCTCCGCGACCGTGATCGTATAGGCCCCTGGAGCGTCGGACGCCGGAATCCACACGATGAGCCCGGTTGTGCTCCAGGAGACAACTGTGACCCCGGCCGCTGTGCCTGAGCTCGTCCGTAGCGTGACCTTCCCGTTGACGGCGCTCTGGCTCGGTCCGATGGCGCCCGGGAAACCGACCAACGAGCCTGGGGCGACTGTCGAGATCGGTGGCGCTCCAAGGGACAGCGCCTCACTGACTGTGAAGGCACTGGAGGTCGCAGGCGCAAGGGACCCACTGGTTGCCTCGACCCGGTAGCCCTCCCCCGACGCATCGATGGTGCAGTTGAAGGTGGCGACGCCTCCCACGGCGCTCTTCTTGTCAGTCGTCCCTCCTGTGCAGGTGAGCACCGCGGCGGTTGTGCCCGCGGAGATCTTGAGTACCACTGTTGTCGTGTTAGCGGTGAGCACTTTCCCGCTTGAATTCTCGATCGAGACTCCGACGGGGAACGGACTGTCCGTGCTGGTGCTCGTAGGCTCCGTCGTGACCACCAACTGTGAAGCTGTCGAACCAGGAGCGACGGCACAGCTCATTGTCGCCGGGCTCTGGTTGGTCTCCTTGAAGGCGAACGTCGGTAATGCCCGGGTCCCGATTGTGGGCGTCGCAGTGAGCGTAAGGTTGTTCTTCTCGGCCGTGTATCCCACCCCATTATGAGGTGGTATACAGGTGGGCGCCGCCATTGTTGTCGTCGCGAAGGCGACCTGCGCCTCTAGCGTCGTTGTTGTAGAAAATACTGCCGTAGATCCTGTCCCATCCCCAACAACGTTGAACTCGGTTTCATACCAATTCGGAGCGAGGTAGAGAACACTGTCTGGGCTGACGCTGCTGAGACTCGCGACCCCGTTGAAAGTCAACATCACGCTGTCATTGCCAGATAACGTGGCACTGCCGGTCAATTGCGCCGTCGCAAGGTCTGGCGCAGTTAGCGGCCCGCTTTTCACCGGGGCTGCCTTGGTTGTCATAACGCAGTATCCCGGTTTATAGGTTCTCCATGTTGGCGGGCACGTTCCTGTGTATGTCAGCATCCAATACTGGATGAACACGCCGTTGCGGGCTGACGAGTAAATGAATTGCTGCCATCCCAAACATGATGCGCCGCCCGAACAGGATGGGGTTTGAAACGTGTCGGTGTTGAGCTGCAACGAGAACGAATTCGGCTTCAGCACGCCTGTAAATGTGCCTGTCTCGCTGATTGTCGGTGTCACTCCACTGAACGATCCAGTAGCGCTTGAAATGGTGCGCGATCCTCCTACCGCACCCATATAATCTATGCCGTTTCCGACCGTCATTACCGAATGCACCTGGCTCGGCGGAGCCGCCGGCTCGTAGGGGCGCTCCGGAGCTGCAATGCATGTGACGGCTTGCCACTGCAGCGAGGGGTAGGTGGCCTGGTAGCAGCCGGTGGAGGGTTTCGGCGCCTGCGCGATCTCGTGTTGCCACTGGGCTTCGTTCACCGCACTGGCACCGGCGATGGGTGCGCTGCCCGCGATCGTCAGCGCACCAACGACGGTGGCGACGACGCCCAGCACCGGCACCGTCCGCCCGAGACGGGAGCTCCGTCTCGCGTTGCTGGCACGCCGCTCCCCGTCACGCGCGTGCGCCCTCGAGCCCGACCATCCACGGAGCACTTTGAACCCCTCCTCGCCCGCGTGCGCAGGCCAGAAGGTCCCGCTCCCCCCCCGCCTCCCCGCCTCCAAGCGAGCCGCACGGCTCGAACTACATGGCAGCTAGGTTGCAACTGGAACGTGTTCTAGCATGCAAGAACCACCTTGACAAGGGGCACGTCCTGGTTGGGTTGGTCGTCCAGTCGGAGCGGGGCGGCGGCGGCGTCACACGGTCGGGCATACCGGTCCTCGCGGAGGACCGGACTCGAGTGGAACCGGGGGTGCCCGATGCGTCCGGGTGGCTTATGCCGCCACGCCCACGATGGGGACGTTGAGGTGGTGTGTGCCCTCTGAGCCGTAGAACTTGGCGTTGCCAAAGGTATGGCAAGTACCTCCTCCAGACCTCGGAGCCCGGCTTGAGCGCAGAGGACGTCGCTCTCGGCTACAAGAACCTCTTGGAGGCCGAGCGCGGCTTCAGGGACCTCGAGTCGACGCTGCTGCTCCGACCGGAGTCTTCCACCGCCTCGAGGATCGCATCCGCGCGCACGTCCTGTTGTGCTGGCTCGCGCTGCTGCTCATCCGCGTCGCCGAGCGTCGGAGCCCGATGACCTGGCGCCAGATGTCGACGGAGCATCGTCGCGTCCACGCGGCCGAATTGACCGGGCCGGCCGGGAGCCTCGTCCAGACCGCCCCACTCAACGACGAACAGTCGGCGATTCCTTCGCCTGCGGAGTGGCCAAACCGCTCCGGATGGGAGCCCTTCACCCCTCCTGAACAGGACGAACGCTCCGCAGTGACCCTCCAGAGCGCGTAGACACACGCGGCACCCCTTCGGAGAACGTCGTCATCCCAGCTCAGGGCCTACAAACGGGCCTGTCGTGTGACCCTCAACTGCGGAAGTCGGGGTTCTTTCAGCAGAAGTTTCGTGATCTGTCAGCGGATGGTGCACTCTGCGGCCTTCCGTCGTCCTCGATCTCGGCCGAGGCCGACCGGCCCAGGCACTTGGTCGGACGCATTGGTAGCCGGAGCGCAGGGCGAGAGCTGCGGCGGGGACGGCTGATCGCAGGGTAGGACATACCTGGTACAGTGTTCAGTGTAGTGAACACTAACGCCTTACCGTCTAGTATAAGGAACACGCCGTGCGTCGTCCCCACAGCTTCTCCCGCCCTACGCACCACGCCCTCGAGCTCTTCGGGCTGGAGGTGGGGCGCGCCCGTCGACGGCGCCGGTGGACGGCTGTGGAGTTGGCCGAGCGGGCCGGGATCTCCCGGACGACCCTGCACAAACTCGAGGTGGGAGACCCGTCCGTCGCGATAGGCACCGCCTTCGAGGTGGCGACCTTGCTCGGGATCCCGCTCTTCGGAGCAGACCGGGCAGAGCTCCCCGATCTGGTCGCGCGCTCACGCGACCGCCTCAGCCTGCTGCCCACCAGGGTTCGCCAGACGGCTGAGGTGGACAATGCCTTCTGAGCACACTCCGGGCCGTGCATATGTCTGGGTGTGGTTGCCGAACGACACCGAGCCCGTTGTCGCCGGAGTTCTGAGCATGGCGGGAGACGCGGCGGTGTTCCGCTACGCCCAGAGCTACCAAGCGCGCGAGCGAGCCATTCCCCTGTACCTGCCTGAATTGCCACTCGGCAACGAGGTCATTCGTCCACTGGAAGGGCTGACGATGGCCTCGTGCATTGCAGACTGCGGACCCGACCGCTGGGGTGAGAAGGTGATCTTGCGCCGCTTTCTCGGAAGAGACGCCGACGACGTCGACGCTCTCAGCCCTCTCACCTATCTGCTCAAGTCTGGTTCGGACCGATTCGGTGCGCTGGACTTCCAACCCAGTCCCTCGCACTGGGCTCCCCGTGTGTCACACGCCCCACTCGAGGAGCTCATGGAGGCGGCCGACCGAGTGGATCGAGGCGAATCCCTCTCCGAGGAACTTGCACTGGCGCTCTTCGCCGGATCGTCACTCGGCGGTATGCGCCCGAAAGTCGCGCTCAACGGGGGCCGTGCCCGTATCGGCAAGTTCTCATCGCACACCGACCCCTACTCGGTGGTCAAGGCGGAGGGAGTAGCCATGAACCTCGCCCGACGTGTCGGGTTGGACGTCGCCAAGACGCAGGTGATCGAATGCCTGGGCCGCGACGTGCTTCTCGTAGATCGTTTCGACCGCACCGAGGTCCCCGGCCAGCGCCGCATGGCGGTTTCGGTGCTCACTATCTTCGGCCTCGACCCGCTCATGGCGCGCTACGCCAGCTACTACGAGTTCGCCGACGTCATCCGCGAGCGTTTCACCAGCCCCCACCGGACTCTGCACGAGCTCTTTTCGCGCATCGTGTTCAACATCTGCGTCGGCAACACCGACGACCACGCGCGCAACCATGCCGCCTTCTGGGACGGCGCTACCGGCCAACTCACCCTCACCCCGGCTTATGACATCTGCCCGCAGATGCGCTCAGGTGGTGAGGCCTCACAGGCAATGGCCATCGGCCCCGCTCCAGGCCAGAACCTCAGCCGGCTCGCGAACTGCGCACAGACGGCGGAGACGTATCAGTTGACGGCCAGCGAGGCCAGAGATCTGATAGATCGCCAGATTCACATCATCCAGACGGTGTGGGACGAGGCGGCCGACGAGGCCAGACTCCTCGAGAGCGACAAGCAGTTCCTGTGGAAGCGGATGATCCTGAATCCATACTGCCTGGAGGACTACTGAGGGCCTGTGTACGAAACCTCACGACGAGGCTCGTCACTTCACGATCCGTAGCGTCAGGCTACGTCGCGCCCAGCCGTCACCGGCTGGTGGCCCGGCCCGGGCCGAGATGCTCGCCGCGCGGGTCGGGCGATGACGAGTCGCCCGGTCCCCGCGGCCAGGATCACCTGCGCCGCGTTGGCGTCCGCGTGGGCCACGTGCCCACAGCCGGTGCAGCAGAAGTCGTCCCGGCTCCTGCGACTTGCAGGATCGGTGTGCCCGCAGCAGGCACAGGTTTGGGAGGTGTAGGGGGCGTCGACCCGGTGTTAGCGGCATGACTTCCTGATCACGTCCTGGCGGTGATCGGCGACGCTCTTTGTGCACCGATCTCGCTGAGGTTCGCCGGCGAAGCCCGATAGCAGGAGGATGTGGAGTCCCTGAACGCGAGG
>JAJYWG010000284.1 GCA_021791615.1 Actinomycetes bacterium | reverse complement strand
GGTGGAAGCGCAGCTCTCGGAGCTTCCCGCGAAGCTGTCGGGTGAAGGGCTCGTCGAGATGCACGCCTTCGTCGGCGAGCAGGTCGATATACCGTTCCGCTTGACCGAAGAGCTCATCGGGGAGCGCGAGGAGCCACGCTTCGACCTCCTGTTCCAGCTCGATCGTACCCCAGGCCATAGCAGCGATGCTATGCGCGGGCTGTGACACCACCCACGAGGGGAGAAGTTGCCGGCGTGGCCGCCGCCGGGGGCTCGGTGTGGCTGCTCGCGCCTGGTTCGATTCCTGTTGACTGTCGGCCGATCGTGTCGGCCTGACCAGCATCGACGTTGAGCAACAAATTGGTGGTCTTACCTTGTCACAGTACGAGACGACCCTCGCCGGCGCGTGATAGTGCGTTTTCCCAGGAAGATGGCCCTGTTCTCCGCCTGCCTCCGCTCGGAACGGTGCTGCGGCAGAGCCCGGGCGAGGCTCCCATTCATGTGGGCAGTGTCCGACGTGGCGGTGTCCAGCGTGGCAGTGACGGTTGACCTGTGGCTTACCCTCCTGCGTCCATCTCGTTACCGGATCACGTCGGTGGCGTACTTCGCCATCGTCTTGGCGATGTCGGCGGGGTCGGGGAATCCCTGCTCGTTCACCGGCAGCTTGCTCAGATCGCGGAAGTACTCGACGTAGAGATCCGGGGTGACCGTACAGATGAACCTGGCGGGTTGGTCGAAAGGGTTGGAGAAGGTGTGCGGCGTCCCGGCCGGGACGGTCACACACGACCCGGCTTCGACGTCGACGCCGTCGTCTCCGGTGACGAACCTGAGCTTGCCCTGGGTCACGATGAAGGTCTCGTCGTGCTCACGGTGCACGTGCTGGGGGGGCGCGGCCGGGCCCGCCGGCACCGCCGCCTCGATCAGACCGAGGCGATGCTCGGTGTGCGACCCGTCCTCGATGATGCGGCAGCGGATCGGTCCGACGCCTGCCTGCTCGCCCCCGTCTGGTTTGACGACGTGGATGGACATAGTGGTTCTCCCCTCTTCGATCAGCGTCGTTCGTACAGCCCTTGGTGACCGGGCACTTCCTGAGACGGAGTCCATAGCGGAAGCGAACTCGTACGAGGCGCGCACGAGTCCCAGGACCACTTCGCGTTCCTGCTCGTCTCTGGCGGCGTAGATCAAGACCACGGTTGGGGGGGCTTGGCCCGTGTGCACGAGGAAGTGCGGCTCGGCCCACCCCGCGCGCTCCGCTGCCTCGGCGAGTAGGGCGGGCAAGGTGGCGTGCAGGCTGAAGTCCCCCTGGGCGTGGACGTGACAGAACTCGGCACCGACCATGAAGGCGTCGGCCGGTCCAACTCCAACTGCGACGTTGCCGTCCAACGTCAGCGCCCGGGCGCCCTCGACGGAGATCGCGGACGGCCCTACGACGACGGCCGGCCAGGTGAGCGCCTCGGCGAGGATGGCATCCACGTACCGGCTGTCGGCTGGCTGCTGGTCGAGTTGGCGCTGGGGGAAGTCGTCGGTGACTCGCGGCCGGGACCCCGTCCGGGGCAGTAGGTGTGCAGTGTTGGTAGTCACTTCAGCCGCCGAACCAGAACAGTTCGATCGGGATGCCGTCGGGGTCACGTACCAGCACGAGGGCGATGGGGACCGGCTCGTCCTTTTCTACGACCGCTTCGTGCTCGGCGCCCGTCACCTCGAGGTGCGCGATCCACTCGTCGAGCGCCTCGCGGCTGGGGACTTGCACCGCCAGGTGGTCCAGCCCGGTGCGTTGTGGGCTGAACCGCTGCCTGTCGGCATCGGGATGGTGCTCGAGGCCGAGGAACAGTCCGGTGCCCGGTCGGGTCATCACGACGGCGTGGCCGTCGCCGGTCGAGTGCGGTTCGGCGAAGGCTCGGACGAGCCCGAGAACCTTCGTATACCACGCCTCGCTGGCGTCGATGTCGCGGACGGTGAGGCCGACGTGCTGGAAGCTCGCGAGCTCCGGAGCGGCCCGGGTTGACGGGGAGGTTTCGGTCGTGGTGGTCATGGCGGCCCTTCTTGCCGGGTCTTCGCCGAGCTAGACTCGAACTCTCAAGTCGATACATATAGTCTCAGCCTGAGACTGTAGGTATCATGTACCGAGCTCGCTGCGCTGTCAAGGGGTGGATTCTGATGGAAGGTCGAGAAGCCGGTCAGGGGCGTCCAAGTCCCAAGGAGCGCACGCTGCGCCTGCTGCGCGAGGCGGCGCGGGAGTTGCTGCGTACCGGCCGACCACTGACGGTCCCGGCCGCAGCCGAGCTTGCCGGGGTATCTCGGGCAACCGCCTACCGCTACTTCCCGACCAACGACGCGGTGGTGCTCCACGCGACCATGTCCTTGGCCGACGACCCGCTCGAGGACCCTGACTGGTTCGGGGATCCGGATGCCTCATCCGGCGAGGTGGACGCTCGGGCGTCCGACCTCGTGCGAGCGACCGCAGCGTGGGCGTTCGAACACGAGGCCGAGCTGCGCATGATGCTGCACCTCTCGCTCGACCCGACCACCGAACACGTAAAGCCTCGCCGAGGATTGACGAACCGCGGCCGTTGGATAGCGACCCTCCTCGAACGCCTGCCGAGCGATGTGCCTCGAGATGCCCGAGATCGCCTCGCGAATGCCCTGGTCCCGTTGTTTGGATCCGATGCGATCGTCTGGACGACCGACATGGCCGACTTACCGCAAGAACAGGCGATCGATCTTCTCGCCTGGATGGCGCAAGTTCTCGTCAAGGCGACGCTCGCAGGGTGGTAAGCAGCGCGCACCAACGCGGGTCGTCCTCCCGACCGCTACCGACGGCAATGCCGCCCCAATATGCCGTCCGTCACCGCCTGGTTGACGCTCGCCGGGCTCGACGTGGCGATCGGCCCGTCTGTCCGTGGCGGATGGCCGATCCTCCTGACAGAAGGGATCTCGCCAGAGGTCTCGCGCCGTGACAGATCTGGTGGTCCTGCGTTGTCGCTATTCGAACCGCGCGAACTTGCTCTGCGAGTTGAGACGGCTGGCATCAGGATTCAGCAATCCTGCGTGACGTAGTTGGGACCGAGTGACCCTC
>JAJYWG010000317.1 GCA_021791615.1 Actinomycetes bacterium | reverse complement strand
AGTCGCGATGGAGCTCGTCTTCCCGGTCGCGCTGGCCCGCCCGGCCCTCCAGCACGGCGCCGACCTGGGCCAGTGAACCGGAGACAGGGGAGGGCACGGTGATCCGCACCTCGCGAGTCACGGTGGCCAGCCCGACCTCGTCGAGCAGGGAACGACAAGTGGTCGGGGTGAACAGGTGGACGTGAGTGCGGTCGAGCAGGCCCTCGTCTCGGTAGGTGAAGCGACCGGCAAGGAGCTCGACGAGCACGGACCAGTGGGCCACGTTCGGTACCGAGATGACGACCTCGCCGATCGGCGTGAGCGAGCGCACCAGGGCGCGCAACAGGCGTTGTGGTTCGCGCAGGTGCTCGAGCACGTCGCCCAGGGCGATCAGGTCGAAGAGGCCGGCACCATCGGGAAGGTCGTCGAGGTCGTCGAGGTCGAGCCGCAGCACGCGGTCGAGCCGGGCGGCGGCCAGTTGCGCCGCCCGCTCGTCGCGCTCGAGCCCCCAGACGTCGCAGTCGGGTCGAGCCCGCTTCCACCGGCCGCCCAGGGCGCCGGCCCCACACCCGACGTCGAGGACCCGCCGGTGGCCCGGCTCGAGGAGGTCCTCGAGGTAGGGATTGGCGTGGTCGTAGTAGCCGCCGTCCTCGTAGCGGCCAGGGTCGCCACCCTGGCGTTGATCCGTCCCGGAACCTGTTGCCGAGCGATCGGGGGAGAACGGCGTGGTTGCGGTCACGACGTCGCTGCCGGGGCATCTGCGCAGTGGATCATCGCTCAGGTGATCGTCACCTGGCACCCGAACCTGAACGTCCTCTTGTCGACTCGTCGCCGTGCCGGGCGCTCGACGACCGTTCAGACGCCCGGCGTGCCGGCGCTCAGTGCCCACCAGCGCTCACGCTCGGCTTTTCTGGCCTTGGTCGTGTACATCGCAGCGTCGGCCTGACGCAACAGGGCGTTGGCCTCGTGGCCGTCGTCGGGGAAGAGCGCCACGCCCAAGCTCATGCGCAGGGACGCGCTGTGACCGTTGCCGAGGTCGAACGGGGTGCCCACGGCAGCGTGGAGACGATCGAGCGCCGCCTGCAACTGGCTCATGACAGTAGGGGGGTCGAGGTCCTCCAGCACGATGACGAACTCGTCTCCGCCCCACCGCACGACCAGGTCCGGGACGCGCAGGAGAGATTGCATCCGACCGGCCAGCTGCCGCAGCACCTCGTCACCTGTTGCATGACCGAAGGTGTCGTTGACCGGCTTGAAGTCGTCGAGGTCGATCATCCCGACGGCGAGCTGGGTGCCGTGCCGCTGGGCACGGGCGATGGCCTGGGGAAGCTCCTGCAGGAGGGCGAGCCGGTTGGGCAGGCCGGTCAAGGCGTCGTGGCGGGCGCGGTGGGCTTCCCGCGACTCCTGCTCGACCAGGCGTTCGCGCAGGTCGAGCTCGTCCAGTCCACGACCCAGCAGCTCGGCAGCGCTGGTGCACAGGGCGATGGTGTCGCGGTCGAACACGCCGGCCACGTGGGAGATGAGGGCCAAGGTGGCCCAGATGGTGCCGCTGCGGAACACGGGTACCGCAAGCAGTGCCATCCACTGGTTCCGGCGGAACCCCTCGTGCCAGGGTCGTAGGGACTCGTCCGCCACCGTGTCGTTGCACACGACGACGCGCTCGGTCTTCCACGCCCGGGTGACGACGGAGACCTCGGGTCCATCCCCGAGGTGGGGCACGGCATCGTGGACCTGCTGTGCTCCGTCGCCGGCAAGGGCCAGGACATCGAAGGCGAGCGCCGTTCCGGGCTTGCCGATCCAGACCGCGTGGAACGACGCATCGCTCACCAGCGTGTCGCAGAGACCCTGCAACATGTCCGCTTCGCTACGCCGGTGGATGAGGATTTCGGCGGAGCGCAAGAGCGCACGGTAGAGGCTCTGCAGATCGAGCAGCTGCCGCTTCTGGTCGAGGTTCTCGAACGTGTAGAAGCTCAGTGCTTCGCTCAACTGGCTGAAGGAGGCATCCGGTTGCTGTTGGCTGCTTCCTCGGTCGACGCCGGCTGCTACGGATCGCACCACGGGCTGCCACTGTCGTCGCCGGACCTCGTTGGCCATCTGCTTGTCCATGAGCATGATGTGGAAGACCAGCCACTGCGTGAGCACAGTGAGGGCGTCGCGGACGGAATCCTGTGGGTAGCGATCGGCCATGCTGCGGGTCTGGTCGAGGAACCGGATGAATTGGGCGTGCTCGCGGAGATGGACGTTCTGATGTGCCGGATCGACTGCCCAGCTGCGCATCAGCTGGGCTTCCTCGCGGAAGTGACACTGGGTGTAGTCGACGAGAGACGCCAGCAAGGCGTCGGCCTGCTGGTCCCTCGTGGCACCATCGGAACGAGACGCCACGGCCTCGTTGAAGATGTCCAACAGGCGCTGGTGCTGCCGGTCGACGACCTCCAGACCGGTGGCCAAGGCGGCCGTCCACGGCAACGCTCGCATGGCGGGCGTCACGTCAACCCTCACCCGAGCCGTGATCGGCCACGGTCGCCGGCACTCCTGCAGTGGCGTAGGGCGGGCCCCGATGAAAGGCCGCCAGCGTTGCCTGGAGTCGGGAAGACGGCAGTGAGCCCCACGCCAAGTGGACCGAGCGGACGGCGAACGGCTCGACCGCGATCGCTGGCTTCCTTGCCGGCGTTGGCTGGGAGTTGTTCATCACCATCGTGATCGACCACTGGTTTTAGTACTTGAGCATTCCTTGCCGATTGTCTCGGCGAACGCGGGCTCGGATCGCCGAGAGCGAACGTAGGTCACCGGGGTGACGCTATCCGGGCGGGCGAAGGCTCCGCCCGGGACGGCTCGTGGTCCGGGTGGGTCACATGCAGGCACCCGCGCTGAGCCCTGTCGGGCTCCGGGTTCCTCAGGCGCGCCTGGCGGTCCTCACCACCGGCACCAGGGGGCCGAAGGTGCGCCCACGGAGGCATCCTCGCCAGACGCCGACACCGTAGGCGAGGTCGTCGGCCATGGCGAGCACTGACCACCGCACCGGGTCGAGCGGTGGACGGCGTTGCCACCACTCGACGAGCGGGGGCAGGGCGAGGAGGAG
>JAJYWG010000021.1 GCA_021791615.1 Actinomycetes bacterium | reverse complement strand
CTGGTGGACCATCCACCCGCACCCCTGCCCTACCCGCGGGGGTCGTGGGGCCCGTCTCAGGCCGACGAGCTCCTGAGAGGCCATCCGCCGTGGCAGCTGCCATGGCTCCCCGATGCGAAGAGCCCGGAGGACTGACCCCGGTACGCACAGCCATCACGGATCGGTCGAGCCAACAGCTCAACGGGCCGACCCGCGCGACGACCGACCAATAGCGCGACAGACCCCAACAGGACGACACACCCCAAGAGGACGACACACCAAGGAGAACAGATATGCCAACGGATAACCCGATGCAGCTCGGCGTGGTCGGGCTTGGACGGATGGGTGCGAACATCGTTCGACGCCTGATGCGCGATGGCCACAGTTGCGTGGTCTTCGACGTAAACGCCGACGCCGTCAAGGATCTCGAGAAGGAGGGGGCGACGGGGGCGACCTCGGTGGCCGACTTCGTCGAGAAGCTGTCGGAGCCTCGAGCGGTCTGGGTCATGGTGCCCTCAGGGGAGACCACTGGCAAGACCATCGAAGACGTGGCCTCCCACATGGAACAAGGAGACATGATCATCGACGGGGGGAACTCCTACTACCGAGACGACATCGCCCGCGCTGCAAAGCTATCCAAAGCGGGCATCCACTTCGTCGATTGCGGGACGAGCGGCGGGGTGTGGGGGATCGACCGGGGCTACTGCCTCATGATCGGCGGCGAAGACGACGTCGTTCAACACCTCGGGCCGATCTTCTCCACCATCGCCCCCGGCATCGGCTCCGCGCCCCGGACCCCGGGGCGCAGCGGGGAGCCCGACCCGGCCGAGCACGGCTTCTTGCATTGCGGGCCGAACGGGGCTGGGCACTTCGTGAAGATGGTCCACAACGGCATCGAGTACGGGATGATGGCGGCCTTCGCCGAGGGCCTCAACGTCTTGCACAACGCGAACGCCGGCAAGAAGAGCGCCACGTCTGACGCCGAGACCGCCCCGACGGAATCCCCCGAGTTCTACCAGTACGACATCGACACCACCGCTGTCACCGAGGTGTGGCGGCGCGGAAGCGTCATCGAGTCGTGGCTGTTGGACCTGACCGCGACGGCCCTTTACGACTCGCCTGGCCTCGCAGAGTACGCCGGGCGGGTATCGGACTCCGGCGAAGGCCGGTGGACCTCGATCGCAGCGATCGACGAAGGGGTCCCCGCCCCGGTGCTCACCACCGCCCTGTACTCCCGGTTCGCCTCCCGAGGCCTCGACGACTTCGCCGACAAAGTGCTCTCGGCCATGCGCAAGGGCTTCGGCGGCCATGACGAGAAGAAGGACTGAGATGCCCCCAACGACCAAGACTACGAAGACTACGAAGCTGATGGAGCTGACGGAGACGGCGAAGCCGGTCGTCGTGCTGTTCGATGTCGACGAGACCCTCGTCCACACCGGTGGGTCGGGGGCGCGCAGCTGGAAGGCCGCATTCGACACGCTCTACGGCATCCCCGCCGACATCGGCGAGCACAGCTCAGCTGGTGAGACCGACCCGCAAGTAGCCAGCGCCACCTTCAACGCCGTGCTGGGTCGCGACCCGGGCGACGACGAGCTCAGCCGCCTCTACGCCCAGTACCTGCTGCACCTGGCCGACGACATCGGCGTCTCAGAGGGCTACCGGGTGCTGCCTGGGGCAGAGAAGCTCCTACTGCGCATGGGTGAGGCCGGGGTCATGCTCGGCCTTGTCTCTGGCGCGATGGAAGGCGCGGCACGCACCAAGCTCGTCCCCGCCAACCTGAACCGGTTCTTCGTCTTCGGCGCCTACGGGACGGACTCTCCCGACCGGGCCGAGCTCACCG
The DNA here is from genome assembly GCA_021791615.1 of Actinomycetes bacterium. The sequence goes on along the minus strand of JAJYWG010000021.1, from coordinate 1,250 downwards.
GGATCGCGATCGAAAAGGCCAGCCGGCTGCACGCCCAGCTGGCCCCGTCCCAGGTCTACGTGGTGGGTGACACCCCCCACGACATGGCGGCGACCAACGCGTCGGGTGCGGTGCCGGTCGGGGTGGCGAGCGGCCACTACTCGGTCGACGAGCTCAAAGCAGCGGGTGGCGCACACGTGCTCCGCTCCCTCGAAGACGGGTTCCCGGGGCTGTGACGACCGGGCGGGTAGTGCCTCGGCAGTGCCGCCCCGGCCGGTGGTGAGCCCCCCTGTGGCAGGCGGGACGCTCCCCTGCGACCCCATCGCCACCGGGTCAGTCGCCGGGGCAGCGGCGGTGCACGTGGACGCCCTGGCCGATGAGGATGTCACTCACCATGGCGGGCGAGAACAGGCCGTGCTCCACCACCCCGGGTATCGCGGAGAGCCACTGCGCCAGCTTGCCGGGGTCGCCGATCGGCCCGAAGTAGCCCGCGAGCACCCCTTTGTCGGGGCTCGCCGGCTTGTCGGTCACGCGGGCGTCACCGAGCGCTCGAAGCGTGGCATCGAGGCCGAAGGCCAACAGCTCCAGGGGTACGGGGGCCACCAGCGCGTCCACCATCTTGTTCGACGAGACGATCACGACGTAGCGCGTCGCGGCCGCGGCGACGATCTTCTCCCGAGTCTGAGCGCCACCCCCGCCCTTGACCAGCCAGCCGGCCGGGGCCCACCTGGTCCGCCCCGTCGACGGCGACGTCGAGGTGGTCGATGCCTCTGAAGGGCCGCACGTCGAGCCCGAGGCTGCGGGCGGTGCCGAACGTGGCGGGAGAGGTCGCCACACAGATGATGTCGAGCTTTCGGCTCGCCAGGGCGGGCAGCAGGTAGGCGACGGTCGATCCTGTGCCGAGCCCGACGCTCATGCCCGCTTCCACCAGTTCGGCTGCGGCTTCGGCGGCGAGGCGCTTCTCGGTGTCGACGGATCTCTGGTTGGCCGTGTCAGTCATTTGCGCTCCCCATCTCGACCGTGCCCTACTCCCCACCTTATGGAAGCGGGCTGCCGAGTACCACCAACCGACGAAGAAGGACCACGATGACCCCCAAATCTCGCCCCTCCGCCCTGTTGCACCTGGCACAGGTGAAAGCGGTGAACCCCGCCTATGAGACCGTCGGCCGAGTGTCGGTGACCCTGGACGACTTGAAGTCCTTCCGTGAGCTCGGGTCGCGCTGCCCGGGCCATCCCGAGTACCGCTGGACCTCGGGAGTGGAAGCAACGAC
>JAJYWG010000345.1 GCA_021791615.1 Actinomycetes bacterium | reverse complement strand
GGGATGGACCGGTTGGCCGATACTCCCTGGGTGAAGATGCTCGTCCTGCGGAGACAAGACAGCTGCGTATCCTGTGGTCGCACCGTGCATGCCGGCGAGCGGGCAGGGTGGGACAGCGGGTCAAAGACCGTCACCTGCCTGTCGTGCCTGGGCACAGCGTCGACGGCGACAGAGTCGTCCAACCAGGCGTTCCCAGAGCCGTCCGCGCTGGCATTCGACCGAGGGACGGCCGGTCGATCGGTCACCCGTGAGGCGGAGCGGAGGTCCGCTCGGTACGAGCGACAACAGGAAGAACGGGTTACCGCTGACCGGGTCTGGCGGTCGCGGATCAAGGCCGAACATCCGATCGCTGGTCGGCTGGCCGCTGCGGTCACCCCGAAGGTCCGAGCCGAGCCCGCACCCCAGCACGTCCAAGCCTGGGTCACCGGAGCACCGGGCGAGCGCAAGGTCGGAGAAGCACTGGACGCCATCGCGGGGATCGTGGCCCTCCACGACCGGCACAAGCCGGGGAGTCGGAGCAACATCGACCACATCGCGGTGACACCAGCGGGGGTGTGGGTCATCGATGCCAAGGTGCGACCAGGCAAGCGTCTGGAGCTTCGCAACAAAGGCGGGCTCTTCGCTCGGGACGAACGGCTCATCATCGGCGGCCGAGACGAGACCAAGTTGGTGGAGAGCATGGGATGGCAGGTCGAGACGGTGCGGCAGAGCTGTGCCGACCTCCTTGTCGACGCCGTCGTTCAACCGGCATTGTGCTTCGTCGACGCGACCGTCGGTTGGCTGGACCGCCAACCGTGGACGGTGCGAGGTGTCGTCGTGTGCTGGCGGGCCGTCTTGCCTGAGCTGCTGCTCCGACCGGGCCCGCTCGATGGACGACGGATGAGCGAGCTGGCGGAACGGATCGCCACGCGACTCCCGGCGGCGTGAGGCGGGGGAGCCCTGCCAGCTGTCGTCGCGACCCGACGGCTCGAGAGAGGTTCGCTCCGGTCTCGACCCGGCACGGCGTGGGTGACGTCCCCACGTCGTCGGAGCGGGGTGAGCCCACATTGAGGGGACCCGGTCAACACAGCAGGGCCGGGTCCTAGCCTTCAGTACCCCCATAGGGTATATACTGATGACGAGGACCGAGGTGAGGAGCCAGCGATGACCCAGACGATCACCTACACCGTGGCCGGGATGACCTGTGACCACTGCACGCGCGCCGTGGCGACCGAAGTCGGTGCGGTCCAGGGCGTATCAGACGTCGCCGTCGACCTCGAGACCAAGCTCGTGACGGTGACCGGCGAGGGCCTCGACGACCAAGCACTGCGTGCCGCCATCGAAGAGGCCGGCTACGAGGCGTCGTGAGCGCGCCCGTAGGCGCTGCGGCGACGCCGACCACTGAGGAACGGCGGCACGTCGAGCTCGCTATCACCGGCATGACCTGCGCCTCGTGCGCGGCTCGGATCGAGAAGCGCCTGAACAAGCTCGACGGCGTGACGGCGACAGTCAACTTCGCCAGCGAGCACGCGGCGGTCGCCTACGACCCCGACCAGGTTCGAGTAGAGGACCTGCTCGGTGCCGTCGAGGCAGCCGGCTACGGTGCCGCACTGCCCGAGGAGGTCACCGACGAGGACCCCGCCCGCCCGTACCGGGTCCGCCTGCTCGTCGCCGTCGTGCTCACGGTGCCACTGGTGCTCTTCGCCTGGGTCGGGGCAGCCCGCCCAGCGGGGTGGGAGTGGACCTCGCTGGTGCTGGCCACGCCTGTGGTCGCCTACGCCGGCTGGCCGTTCCACCGGGCCGCGGTGGTCAATGCCCGCCACGGGGTGGCGACGATGGACACACTCGTCTCGGTCGGCACGCTCGCCGCGTGGACGTGGTCGACGGTGGTCCTCTTCGCGGGGCTGTCCACCGGTATCTACTTCGACACCGCCGGTGCCATCACCGCCCTCATCCTCCTCGGCCGGTACCTCGAGGCGCGAGCCAAGCGACGGTCGGGCGAGGCTATCCGGGCGCTCCTCGAGCTCGGCGCCAAGGAGGCGCACCTGCTGCGCGACGGCAGCGAAGTCCTCGTGCCCGTGGAGGCACTCGCCGTCGGGGACCGGTTTGTCGTTCGCCCCGGCGAGAAGGTGGCCACCGACGGGGTGGTGGTGGAGGGGACTTCGGCGATCGACCAGTCGATGCTGACGGGCGAGTCGGTCCCGGTCGAGGTCGGTCCCGGCGACGCCGTCGCCGGTGCCACGGTGAACGCGTCCGGCCGTCTCGTCGTCGAGGCGACCCGGGTCGGCTCCGCCACCGCGCTCGCGCAGATCACCCGGCTCGTCGCCGACGCCCAAGCGGGAAAGGCTCCCGTCCAGCGCCTGGCCGACCGGGTGTCTGCCGTGTTCGTGCCCGTCGTCATCGGCGTCTCGGTGCTGACCCTGATCGGATGGCTGGTCATCGGCGGAGTGACGACAGCCGCAGCCTTCACGGCCGCGGTGGCCGTGGTCGTGATCGCTTGCCCGTGCGCCCTGGGCCTCGCCACCCCGACTGCCATCATGGTCGGCACTGGTCGCGGCGCTCAGCTCGGCATTGTCATCAAGGGCCCCGAGGTGCTCGAGCAAACGCGGCAGGTCACCACCGTCGTGTTGGACAAGACCGGCACGCTCACCGAAGGGGAGATGGCCCTCTCGGCTGTGGTGCCCGCCGAGGGTGTCGACGAGGAGTACCTCCTGCGCCTGGTGGCGGGCGTCGAAGACGCCAGCGAGCACCCGATTGCCCGAGCCATCGCTGCGGCCGGCCGCCAGCGCTTCGGCGCGCTCCCCCCCATCGAAGCGTTCACTGCCCGGGCCGGGCTCGGTGTCGAGGCGGTCGTCGACGGGCACGGCGTGGTGATCGGCCGACCGGGCTTGCTCGCCGACTGGGGGGTCTCACTGTCCGATCGGCTCACCGCCGAGGCCGACCGGCTGGAGGAGGCAGGATCGACGGTGGTCGGTGTCGCCTGGGACGGTGAAGCCCGTGGTCTCGTGGCCGTGGCAGACCGGGTGAAGGCGACGAGCCGCCAGGCCGTGGCCGACCTGGTGGCCCTGGGGCTCACCCCGGTCCTGCTCACCGGGGACAACGAGC
>JAJYWG010000098.1 GCA_021791615.1 Actinomycetes bacterium | reverse complement strand
ATGTGCGGCCTGTCCCGAGGAGCTCGCCGAAGGTGTGGGAGCGTCGCTGCCAGCCTCGGACTCCGATGATCTCGGACGAACGACGGGGGTCCCCCTCGACCCACCTCTCGAACGCCACCTGGACGTCGACGAGCTGGTACATGGGGATGGTCTGCGACACGACCGGGAGGTCCTGAGGCGGGACGCCGAGATGCTCTTCGACGCGCGCGGCCAACTCGTTCGTGCCCTGTTCGGCCAGCGCCAGCTGTCGAGCGGAATCGAGGAGCTGCACCAGGCTGCGAGCGAGCCGGCGCAGATCGTCGGCACCCGGTGTCGTGACCTCCGGGTAGGACACGCCGCGAGCCTAGGCCGGCGCATGGGCGTACGGCCACGACGACCGCACCAGGTACTCGGAACGCAGTGCCGGGCAACGCGCCGGCGGGCCGTACGATGACGTGGTGCACCCCGACATCGACCGCCTGCTGGCCGAGTGGGAAGAGCGGCTCAAGTCGGAGCTTGCACAGCTCACCTCGTCGGCCGAAGAAGGCGGCAGCATCTCCTTCGGCAAGCGTGTCGGCGACGGGACCTCGATGGCGGTCGACCGCCTGGCTGCGGTCTCGACCCAGGAGCACCTGCTTGCCATGTTGCAGGACATACGGAGAGCGCGGGACCGCGTCGCCGATGGTGGGTACGGACTGTGCGAGCTCTGCGGAGCGCCGATCCCCGACGAGCGTCTCGAGGTGCTCCCGTGGGCGGTCCGCTGTGTCCAACACCGATGAACCCCGTTCGCACATCGGGATAGGTGGCACCGGAGCCCGGTCGGTGCGGGCGCCCCGGGGCTACCCCTGACGTCGGCGTGGACCCCGGACCTACGAGGTGACGTGCCTGACCTCGAGGCCCTACTCGGCGATCGACTCGACGTGGTCCAAGAGCCCGGCGTCGGCCCAGTGGACGTCCTCAAAGACCATGACCACAGGGGCCTTCTCTGCGATCCGCTCGAAGAAGGTGCGCCAAGCGCTCATGAGCTCCTGGTGATCACCTGGTGGGACGTCCCCCAAGGCGAGCAGGTAGGCGAGGCGGGGCTTCACCCAGCGTCGCTCGGCCCCGTCGATGACGAACTCGGCGACGCAGGTGCTGACCTTCTCCCTGGCGCTCTCCTCTCCCTCGTCCTCTGCGATGCCGGTTCGCATTCTCACGCACCACCTCGGCCAGGGCGTAGAAGGTGGCCCCCTCGCCGTAAGCGGAACAGCGCCCGTGGTGCCAGTAGACGTCGTCGGCCAGGCCGTCGACGTACGTCTGGGGCTCCCAGGCGAGACGGGACTTTCCGACGCCGGCGATCCCGGTCACCGACACCAGGCGGACGCTGCTGCCGGGTGGTGGCGTGCACCAGCTCGAACAGGAGCCGAAGGGTCTTCGTCCCGCGCCCGACGACGGGGGGTTCGATCGCCTCGCCTCTCCCCGCTCCCTTTCGCTGGCCCACGATCATGAGCGCCCGCCACCCCGGTGACCGGCTCGGCCGTGCCCTTCAACATGAGCTCGCGCACCTCCTCGAAGGCGATGGCGTCACGGGCCACCAGACAGGTCTGCTCGCCCACCAGCATGCGTAGCACAGCGTGCTACGATGGCGGGATGAAGGAGATCAACCAACGCCAGCTTCGCAACGACAGCGGAGAGATCATGCGCGGACTCAGCGAGGGCGAGACGTACGTCGTCACGCGCAACGGCACCCCGGTCGGAGAGTTGACGCCCTTGCGCAGACACCGATTCGTCCGTACGGAGGCCGCGATGGCCATGTTCCGGGGGGCGCCCCCGGTCGACTACAAGCTTCTCCGGAGGGATCTCGATGCAGTCGCCACGCAGGACGCCGAACCCCTTGGCTGAGCGCCCGGCCCGGGGGCTCATCGACACGTCGGTGGTGCTCGACCTCGAACGGCTCGATCCAGAAGGACTGCCGATCGAGCTGGCCATCAGCGCGTTGACTCTTGCCGAGCTGGCAGCAGGACCCCATGTCGCGTCCGACGCCAAGGAGCGCGGGGTTCGACAGGATCGCCTGCAGCGGACCGAGGCGACGTTCGACGCGATCCCGTTCGACACGACCGCAGCGCGGGCGTACGGACGCGTCTACTCAGCAGTGGCCTCGGCGGGTCGAAAAGCGCGGGGCGCACGAGCGGTCGATCTGTTGATCGCCGCGACGGCAGCCGCCGCCGACTTGCCGCTCTACACCCGGAACGTGGAGGACTTTCGTGGGCTCGACGATGTCGTAGCTGTCGTAGGTGTGTAGCCAGCCGGCGGTCAGGGACGTGGGTCCGGTCCCGTGTCACTGCCGTTGACGTCCATCGCTCTCCGCACTCGACGGCGCGAGCACCCTCCCCGTCGTCCACTGCTTCATCGGCTCGAGCTGATGCGGGCTCACCAATCGAGTGCCTGGTTCGCTCGCTCTCGAAGAGGTGCGATCCAAGCGCCGTCAAGACTCGCGCCATCGGTGGCTCCGAGTCGCGCGTCGGAGTGCTGGCACCGCGCGCCATAGGCACAGTGAAGAAGAAGGGCCCCGTCGACCACCTCGCGCTCGCGTGCATCGAAGGGTCGTCCTCGAGAGGCCTCGTAGTCGCGGACGAACTCGGCGGCCTCGAAGCTCACGAGACCTGTCTTGGCAAGGGATGCACACGGAAGGAGCCGCGGAAGCGTGACAATGGCCGGCGTGGAATGGACCGTTACGGCCGAGGTCGTTGAGTGGCGTGGACCTGCCCCGTACTTCTTCCTTCCGATGAGCCACGAAGACAGCGCCGACTTCAAGATCGAAGCGGCGGGACTGGAGTACTGGGGCCAGGTCAGCGTCGCCGTCGTGATCGGCAGAACCACCTTCACGACCGCCGTGTTCCCCAAGGAGGGGCGATACCTGGTGCCGCTGCGTGCCGACGTCCGAAGAGCAGAGAACATAGATCTGGGCATGCCAATCACTGCGACCGTCCGCCTGAACTACGACAGCGGAGCTCGCTAGGAGACCACTGAAGTAGAGGTGGTCCGGCGGCCAGTCGGGCCGCCCGATGGTGTGACGCATGCCTCGATGGGGGTCATCGGGGCTGCCCGGCTAACCGATCTGCCCGTTGCACTCCCGATA
>JAJYWG010000309.1 GCA_021791615.1 Actinomycetes bacterium | reverse complement strand
GCCTCAGGGGAGAGCCCGTAGGCGGCACACTCGCCTTCGTCCATTCATGCGCTGCACGCGGTATGCGCTGTACGCGGCTGAAGAAGCTCCTGGTCGCTGCCTTCTACTTACGAATCGGACCCACAATTTGTGGGGCGCACCACACGCCACGAAGGACGAGCGTCCTCCGCGACCGACCCCCACAGCCCGCAGCAGCAGGTGGCGTGCACACCGGCGCTGCATAGGTGACCTGTTCGGGCTGAAGCTGGAGGTTCCAGGAGACATCGCCCACCAGCTTGCGCATGAGGCCGCAACTACTCGCGTTGGCCGAACTTGGCCACGGGTACCTCACCGGCCAAGTCCACCGGAGTATCGAACGCAAGTGATCCAACCGAGGTGACGTGTGGGGCACCTGCGGCCGCCGGCGTCGCAGCGCAGCCGGCATGGGAGCGCACGGCATGCGGCGAGCCGGGAAGACGGCGACGGCTCAGCGCCAGTCGATCTCCCGGTCGATTGCGACGGCATCGATGCCGAGGAGCGCGCTCGTGGCATCCTCGGCGTAGTGGTCACCGGAGCGAATCAAAATCTGCACCCGGCGAAGGGTGGGATCGACGACTAGCACCTCGTCGACACCGTGGGCGGCATAGAACGGGAGCTTCTCGTAGGTCTCGTCGTTGGGCGAGACGATCTCGACCACAAGGGCGGCGGTCGGCACCCACACCGTGTTCGGCATCTCCCGGTGCAACCCCCGGTCTGGCACCCGATAGTCGTGCTCGGCGCCTAGGTTGAACGGGCCGGTGCCGACAAGGCCGGCTCTTCTGGCCACCGGGCCGAGCAGCTCTGCGAGCACCTGGTCTATATAGCCGTGGCGGGGATGGGACGCCGGTGCCACGTGATAAGCCCCCTCCCACATCTCGTCGAAGGTGTCGAGTCCACGGGAGCGCCGCCGCTCGATGAGCCGGTCCAGCTCTTGCGGTCGGGGTCCGAGCACCACGGTCTTCATCGACCGGAGCTTATATCCCAGAGCGGAGGCCGGGGCGACCGAAGGGAACACATCCTGTGCGCGCGCTCACCGCGATGCGCCGCGCACCCGTGTCGGCGAGGCGTACGTACGGACAGGTGCCCGAGCTTCGCCGCCATGTCCGACGTGCCAGGCATGTCCGACGTGCCAGGTGCGCTGAGTGTCGCGAAGGCCGAGCGCCGGCTCGAAGACGGTTTCGAAGACGACGAGGACGAAGGGTTCGAGTGATCGTCATCGACGCCGGTCCACTGGTCGCCGTCACCAGTATGTGGGTGCCACCCGCATAGTGACCTTGGACCGTCGGTCCTCGGCGTCGTCGGGCTCTCGCACGGCGGGAGCTTCGAGTGGCTGCCGTGAGCCCCTGCACGAGTTGCCCATCAAATTGCCCATCAACTGCACGTCATTGCCCATCACAAGGCGTCACCCGCTGGATCGCGCACCCCATCTGACCTGCACAAACGTCACCGGACGACACCGCTGAACGGCTCTGGTCAGTTTCCTAAACCGTGCGTCGCAGGTTCGAGTCCTGCCGGGGGCGCACATTATCGCAGGTCAGCACCTTAGAGCCCTTTTGGGGCTCGCCGTGACGAGCGAAGATTATGCGTCGCGTTCGGTCGTTGCCACCGGGAGCACCGGTCTCGTCGGGTAGGCAGAATGGTTGCGTCCGCCCCGGTAGGACACCGATACCTCTGTAGTGCCTGCGAGCCTGTAGGTCAGCATGGTGGTGGAGGGCTCCCACGGGAACCGTGGAATGTTGCCATCGAGCACGAGCATCAGACTTCTGATCTTTTCCTGCCCTCCCCGGAGCGGACTCCAAACGTACAGAGAAAGGAGAGACGGCAATGGATGTTGTGCATCCCCGGTGTGCCGGAGTGGATATCTCGAAACGGGACGCGAAGGTGTGCGTCCGCATCGCCAGCACGGGTCGGGCTAGGGCGAAATCGACGGTGACCACCTGGGGAGCGGTTACGAACCAGATCCTCGCGCTCCGAGATCATCTGATCGTCGAGCAGGTGAGCCTTGTCGTGATGGAGGCGACGAGCGACTACTGGAAGCCGTTCTACTACCTCTTGGAGGACGGACCCTTCGAGGTGATGCTGGTCAACGCCCGCCACGTGAAGAACCTGCCAGGACGAAAGACCGATGTGTCGGACGCCGCGTGGCTCGCCGACCTTGGGGCCCATGGGCTCGTGCGTGGCTCCTTCGTCCCCCCTGAGCCGATCCGCCAGCTCCGTGACCTGACGCGGACGCGCACCACGGTCACGCGTGAGCGGGCACGGGAGATCCAGCGCCTCGAGAAGCTCCTCGAGGATGCCGGCATCAAGCTGTCCTCGGTGGCTTCCGACATCAGCGGTGTCTCAGGCCGGGCGATGCTCGAGGCGCTCATCGCCGGAGTGCGTGACCCAGCTCAACTGGCCGATCTCGCGAAACGACGGATGCGCTCGAAGATCCCCGAGCTCACCGAGGCACTCACGGGCCGCTTCGGTGAGCACCACGGCTTCTTGACCCGGGTGCACCTCGACCTCATCGACCAGCACACGCGTGCCATCGACGAGCTCACTAGCCGGATCGAGGTGGTGATCGCACCCTTTCGTTGTACTCGGGACCTCATCGTCACCATCCCGGGAATCTCGATCCTCGTCGCCGACGTGATCATCGCCGAGACCGGAGCGGACATGAGCCGGTTCCCGAGTGCCGGTCATCTCGCCTCATGGGCGGGGACCTGTCCGGGAAGCAACGAATCAGCCGGTCGGGTCAAGTCCACCCACACGAGGCCTGGCAACCCCTACCTAAAGGGTGCCCTCGGAGTCGCAGCGATGTCGGCTGCTCGGTCCAACGGCACGTACTTCTCCGCCAAGTACCGACGCATCGCATCACGCCGGGGGCCGGTCAAGGCGATCGTCGCGCTCGAACACGCCATTCTCATCGCCATCTGGAACATGTGCACCACCGGGGCGCTCTACTGCGATCCAGGTGACGACTTCTACAGCCGGCTCAACCCCGACAAGGCCAAGAACCGGGCCCTCGACCAGCTCCACAAGATGGGTTACGTCGTCACCCTCAACCCCCTGGCCGCTGCGGGGTAGAAGCGAATCTTCGCATCAGAGACTTGGTACTCTGAGCGGAAGGGGCAGTTTGGAGCGATTGCCCATCAAATTGCCCATCAAATCGCGTTCGGGCGGTTTGCTTGGGCGATGAGCCCTGCACGAAGATCGGGATCCGCCGGGCGGGCGTCGGGGGCTAGCCAGCCCGCGAGAGCCCGCCGGAGGGGATCCATCCGGGCTAGGGGGAGTGCGTCTTGGGAGGTCCGGGTCTTCGTCGGCGTGAACCCCGAGACGGGAAGGCGGGACTATGCGAGCCACACCGTGCGGGGCAGCCGCCACGATGCCGATGTCGAGCTGACGAAGCTGCTGAAGCGGGTCGACGAGGGGGCTGTCACGCCGCGCTCGGGCACGGTAGGCGAGCTGGTGGAGGCATGGTACCGCCTGCGATCCCCGAGCCTCTCCCCGCCGGTCGCGCACAACTACCGCCGGATCATCGACCGCTTTGTCTTGGAGCGCTGGGGCACGACGCCGCTTCGGCGCTTGCGCGTGGCGGATCTCGACGCCTGGTACGCGCAGCTCCTGCGCTCGGGTGGAGCCAGAGGAGGGCCGCTCTCGGCGAGCTCGGTGCGCCGCGTCCACGCTGTGCTCCGCAGCGCGCTGGAGCAGGGGGTCAAATGGGGGTTCCTGGGGGCGAACCCTGCTGCGGCGACCTCTCCGCCGCCGGTGCATCGCCAGCCGGTGGAGCTAACGGCAGGGGGAGGCGACTGGGTCCGCCTCGTCGAAGCGGCGGGCTCGGTGAACCGGGCCCTCCCCGTCTTCATCCGCATGGCGCTCGCGACCGGTGCACGCCGGGGCGAGCTGTGCGCGCTCCGCTGGCGTGACGTCGATCTTGCGCGGGGGGTCGTGCGAATCGCCAGCGCGCTCGTCGAGGCAGCAGGTGTCGTCACGGAGAAGGACACGAAGACCCATCAAGTGCGAAGTGTGTCGGTCGGCGCGGGCACGGCAGCGCTCCTCGGAGACTACCGAGGCGAGCTGGGCGAGCTCTGCACGAGCGCCGGCGGCACGTTGTCCAAGGACGCGTTCGTCTTCTCCCACCAGCCAGATGGGTCGACGCCCTGGCGGCCCAACTACGTGACGCTCGCGTTCTCCCGGCTCCGCGACCAGCTTGGCCTCGACGGCTTGCGCCTCCACTACCTACGCCACGCGTCGGCCTCGCTCATGCTCGCTAGTGGTGTGGACGTCCGGACCGTGAGCGGCAGGCTTGACCACGCACACGCGTCCACGACGCTCGACGTCTACGCCGTAACACATGATCCACCAAGCAGACGAGCGCGCGGCGACGGCGCTCGGCGCTCTGCTCGACGGAGGCACGCCGTAGGCGAGGTGCCTAGTCGTTCGGCCGGCCCGACAGTGGCAGGTTCTTCTCGATGAGCCGTGCCTGGAGCGACCGCTGGCGTTCCTCCATTGCCTCGGCGGTCGTATCGTGCCGTCGTCGCGACCGAGACGTGGCCGCTCTAGCGCATCTGCGGCGGGCATCGCTCCGGTACGTTGCGCGACGATGGCAGACCGGATGGCAATACCACAGGCTATACTCAGGGTATGTCCAAAATCATGGTGTCGTTGCCAGAGGAGCTGGTCCGCGAGATCGACGAGGTGGCACGACAGAGGTCCATGAGCAGAAGCGCCCTGCTTGCCGCGGCCGCTCGCCGCGAGATCACGCGACCTCGGCCCGCCGATGTCGACGACGCGATCATCCGATCCGAGCAACGCTTCCGCAACGCCGGGAGCTTCGAAGCGGCCAATCTCGTTCGCCTGGACCGGGACAGCCGTCGTTGACAACACTCCTCGTCGACACGTCGGTCCTCATCAAGTGGTTCCACAGCGAAGGCGAATCCCAAGTCACCGAAGCTCGCGCGTTGCGCGAGGCAGCGAGGAGGGGCGAGGTCGAAACTCGGGTGATCGACCTGGCGCTCTACGAAATGGGCAACGTACTTCTTCGCTCGCTTAGCTGGAGCGGTTCCGATGTCGCCGACCAGCTCGACGACCTCGTCCTCATCTGCGGCTCCCCGCTTGCAGTGACGGCCGACTGGTTTCGCCAAGCGGCCATTGTGGCATCAGCGAACGACCTCACGTTCTACGACGCCTGTTGGGCAGCCTCGGCCCAAGCACTCGGCGTCTCCTTGGTGAGCTCAGACGACCAACTCCTCGACGCCGGACTCGCCGAATCACCGCAGGCGGTGGCACTAAGGCTTCGTCTTTGAGCGAAAGGCAGCCATAACCTCCTCACGGAATGGCCGGAATAGCGCCATCGGGCACGGTGATTCTCCGCCTCGGCGGCGCGGCCTTCGTGGGCGAGCACGCTTCGGTGCATGAACACGGGCGGCACATGGCTTCCCGCCAGCATCAGAGCGACTGACAGCCACTCCAGTCCGCCAGTTAGCACGACCATAGCGTCCGCGAACAACGCGGCTGCAAGGGCCGCTCCGCCCAGTGCCCACCCATTCCAGCGCCACCAAGTCGGATCCTCGCTGACCCGAGGCTCCCCTCGAAGGGCGCCGTGCCGAAGCAGAAGACCCCGCCATCGGAGCCCACTTCCCAATTGCCGCCAGGCGTTGTGGCAATGGCTACCACAGGCTTAGCGAGTGCTTGCCCGCCCATCGAGCCGTAGAAGGGCGCGGCAGCAAAGGCGTACACGTCGCCCTTGGCGGTCACCTTGTAGTGGCCATCACCGTTACGGTGGGCACGAGCGCAACGACAGGCGCGTGGGGTTGGGCTTCGTCGTGGCTCTACGCGTTCGCATCCTCACCCAACCATCCTCGCGCGCGTGAGTCGTTCGTCCCTCTCTATGTTTTCGGCAGGTGATGGGCGGGCCTCGTGGGTGGGGGACCGACGAAGACTACGGGTACTTCAGCGACGCCGAAGACTGAGCCGTGAGGCCCGAGTGCCATCCGGGCGGTGGTATTCCGGGCGATATGTTCTAGCTCTCGGTACCCTTAGCGCCACCCCGGGAGTCCTGGGGGTGGCCCCGAAATCCGAGGGGAGAATCGTCCAGGAACTGAGGGGGGCCAGCGCGGCTTGGCTGTTGTCTGCTCATCCCCGTCATGGTGATGTGCGACAGTTCGTCGGCTTGGAATGGCGTGTCGAAGCTCGGTGGCAATCGCCCTACCTTCTGCACTGCCCGGTCGAGGCTGCCGGGCAGGATCGAGCTCGAGGCGCGACAAGCCCGGCGGCGACCCCATCGCGGTAGGTGCCGCAGCGTTACTTTCCAGCGTGCCCGGCGGTGTCGCAGCGCCAGGGTGGGATAGCCGTGGGCGACGGTGTTGCCACAGGGGCTCTAGCGGCATGCATGCTCGGCATCGCGATGGATCCACTTCCTCGCTCTCGTGGCTTCAGCGAACATCGCCACGTGTTCCTCGGTCATTTCGTCCCAGGTGCTGACCCCGAGCTCAGTGTCCTCCGCCCGGGCGAGCGTGGCGAGATCCGAGAACCGACTCACGCGAGCCGCTACCGCCTGTGCTCCGCTGTGGGGTCGGTCGCGGTTTGCGCTTGTCCTTGACGGCGTGTGGCACGCCCCGAAAAATGTGGGTTCGATCCGCAAGGGCAGGACCGCGATCAGGAACTTCTTCAACCGCGTGCAGCGCAGAGTGCCACCCCTAGGCACCTGATCGGTCTCCCACCTGCGGTCCTTCACCCCGTACCGCACCAGGAGCCGGGCGCTGCATCGTCAGTATCGGCGCCGAACGGTTGTCGGGATGGGGCGGCGAGCCCGCCCGGCGTCCAGGCGGTTCAGCCGACAGCCGCCACCACTCTGGACACGCCGGCGAACGTGCACAGGTAGAGGTCGCGCTCGAAACCGACCGCTGGGAAGAGGACGGACTGTACCGGGCTGCCGGTGTTGGCCCGGGCCACCTCGTCCCCGGTGGTCACATCGAGCACGACGACCTGCTCGGCTCCCCGCTCGCGGTCGAAGTCGCCGGTGACGACCTCGCCGCTGTCGGGCAGCAGGATCATATGGGGAGCATGGTCCTGGGCGCGGGTCCACATGGGCACGATCGGGCCACCGGCCGGCGCGCCGTTTCCGATGTCGAATCCGGCCAGAATGCCGTTGCCCGAGTCGAAGGCGACGGCTATGCCCCGGTCGGCATCGATCAGCGGGGGATTGGCGATCAGTCCGCCGGGCAAGCCCGAGACCTCGGCCATCGTGACATCGCCGGTTCCGAGGTCGACGCGAACGAGGTGGAGGGGCACCGTCGACACGCCGTGCCCGCGCAACGTCCCGTCGTAGGCGTCGCTGCCCTCGCCGTCGTCGAGGAACCACGCGGTGCTGCCCATGATGACCGCGTCCCATCCGTAGGTCTGGCCCTCGGAGGTGCGGTAGGTGGCACGGATACCCTCAGCCGGGCGGAACTCTCCGACCCACGGGATCGAGAAGAAGCTCGAATCGCCCACCACGAAGACGGTGTCGCCGTCCGCCGAGAGCCGGGCGATAGACGCCTCGGGCAGGGTGCAGCGGTCGACGATCGTCAGCGTCCCGGGGTTCAGGGCCAGCAGCTCGCACGGATCGCGCTCGGCGGCGGCCACAGGGTGGCCGGGCCGGCTGGCAGCCGAGTTCTTGGTGACGATGGTGCCGTCGGGCAGGACCACGAAGCCGTTGTAGGGAGCGACCACCGGGAGCTCGACCGACGCCTCGACCTCGAGGTCGGGCGACAGGCGGTGAGCGTGGTTGCCGAAGACGACGATCAGCGAGCCGTTGGCGTGGGCGGCGATGCTGCCCGGCCACGCGGGACCGCCGGGTAGGTCCACCGAGCGCGCCAGGGGCTCGAGGGAGTGGGGGTCGATCCGCTCCACGAACGAGATCGCCTGATCGCCGGTGCTATGGCCGAACAGGAACACCTCCCCCGGATCGCGGGTGACGACCATGGTCGAGGCGATGACCATCCGCGAGGTCACCTCGAGGCGCACCGCGTCCACCGTGCAGCCCGGGTCCCGGACGAAGCGACGGCCGACCTCGCCCCAACGAGGGGCGCTCACCTGACGACGCGCCGGCCCCCCGTCCTCACACGACCATGGCGATGGCCAGTAGCCGGATGCTGGCGCAGCGCCTCGTGGCCCCGCTGTGCCCGGCGTGGTGCTCATACCGGTGCCTCGAGGAGAAGATGCGGCGAGCGCACAGGTGGCTGGTGGTCCTCGAGGTCGGCGACGAGGTCTTCGCGCAGAGCTTGGCGAGCTGGGTCGTCCCACAAGTTGACCTGCTGCAGCGGGTCCTCGTCGAGGTCGTAGAGCTCGCCCTCGGTGCCGTCGTGACAAGTGCCCGGCCGATAGACGGTGCAGAGGTGATGGTCACGCATCATCGTCCGGAGGTGGACGTCGATGCCGAAGATGGCGCTGTCCCACTCGGTGAGGACCCGTTCGAAGCCCCGGGCCTCGGCATCGGCGTCGTTGACGGGGAGCGGTCGTCCCTGCATCCACGGAGGGGCCTCGACCCCGGCGATGGCGCAGAACGTCGGGGCCAGGTCGACCAGGCCCACCGGCTTGGTGATAACCGACGGCCCGGCCAGGGCCGACGGCGTGGGTGCCGCTGGCGCCTCCGGCGACGACCGTGCCGATCTCGCCGGTCGCCACACGAGCGACAGGCGCATGAGGGCGTCGACATGGTACGGCCCCTTGAAGAGGAGGCCGAAGTCGCCGCCCAGCTCGCCGTGATCGGTGGTGAAGATGATGTCGACGTCGTCGCCCCATCCCCGCCCGTCGATGGCGGCGAGCACCCGCCCGATTGCCTCGTCGATGAGCTCGCACTCGACGGCGTCGCGGGCCAGCACCTCGCGGAGCTGATCCGGGGTGAGCGAAGCCGGGACCCACCGTGCCGGCGCCTCGTAGTTGGTGACGAGCTCCCCTTCGTACCAGAGGCGCCAGTGCCGAGGCTTGTCCCCGATAATCCGCTCACGGTCGTCAGCCCGTTGCGGGTAGCCGGCCGGAAGTGGGACGTCATGCCAGTCCACCCGGCCCACCTCCGACTGGGGCGGGTCCCACGGGTGGTGGGGGTCGGGGAAGCTCATCCAGCAGAACCAGTCGTCGTCGGCGGCGAGGGAGTCCAGCCAGCGGATCGTCCGGTCTGCCACCCAGTCGGTGTGGTACCAGCTCCGGTCGATCGGGTTCACCTTCACCTGGGGGGCGCCGGTGTCGCCGCCGCCCTCGTCGTTGACCTGCAGGGAGCCGTCGAGCACCTGGTAGAAGCCCCCGATGGCCTCGGGGTGCTTGCGTGCCAACCACTGCGCGTAATGGAGGGGACCGGCCGGCCCGTGGGTGGCCGACTCCAGGTGCTCGAAGCCCCGGTGCGTGCGGCCTGTCGGGAGCCCGTCGCGGCTCATGGCGTTCTCCTCGAATCGGAGGAACGGGTCGAGGTACGGCTGGAAGTGCGCCTTGCCGATGAGCGCGGTCCGGTAACCGGCTTGGTGGAGCACGTCCGCGACCGACGGCGCATCTACGGGCAGTGGAACGCCGTTCATCCACACGCCGTGCGTCGAGGGGTGCTGCCCGGTGAGCATCGTCGACCGTGACGGCATGCACACGACGGACTGGGGGTGTGCTCGCTCGAAGCGGATGCCGTCGGCGGCGAGGGCGTCGACGACCGGTGTACGGGCGATGGTGCCACCGTTGCACCCCAACGTGTCGTAGCGCTGCTGATCGGTGGTGACGAAGAGGATCTTGCGACCCATCGGTCCTCCTATGGGGGTCTGATGACGCTCAGGCGTCCGGCAGCTACCGGCCGTCAGGCGCCTGGGGGTACGGGCTGCAGTGGGGGTGCGGTTCCGTCGAGCAGGTCCCGCAGCCTGAAAAGTGCCTGGCCCGTGGCGCCGCCGATCACGAGTGCCAGCGTCGCCGGGTCGGCGTCGGTGCTGTAGACGACGAGCGATGTGCCGTCGCCGAGGCCGATGACGTCGATGGTCCCGAGGTGCTCCTTGAACAGCGGGGCGGTGATCCGGTACTGGAACCGGTGCTGGAGGGGGTCGATGGTGAGGAGCTGCTCGGGCATGGGGATCCCGCTCCCGGTGGTGATGACGCGGGTGTCGCCGGAGACCTCGCAGGCGGTCACTCCCGGGAACCACTCGTGTAGGCGGGCCGGATCACCGACGATCGCCCAGATGTCGGCCGCCGGTCTCGCGATGCGCAGCTCCCGCCGGACCGATGCCCGGGTGGACTTCACGGCACCTCTCCAATCCCCTCGACCTCGGCAGTCCCGGCGTCGGTGCCCTTGGCGTTTCCAGGTTCCCCGGACTCGAACCTGGCGGCTGCCGGCCCGACCTCGCCTTCGGCGAGCAAAGCCTCGATCGCCCCCGCCATGGCGGCCTTCGCCCGGCGTGGGGCCAGCGCCTGGTCGAAGCGGAGGAGCTGGAAGGATTCGAAGGAGGTCACGATGTCGAGCGCGGCCAGCGTCAATGACGACCGCGTAGGGCCCAAGGCGGCTAGCTCGGTGCCGAACATCTCGATCAATTGGGCGCGCAGGAAGGCGCGTCCCTGGGCCAGCTCGGTCGCGATGGTCGCCTGGAACGGCGCATGCAGCCGTGAGACCGTCGCGGCCGGAGCGACCGCCTCGAAGAGCCGGAAGCGTTGTTCGACCAGCGCTGCGACCCGGCCAGCGAGAGGGGCGTCTGCCTCCGCGTCGATGGCGAGGAGGGGGAGTGCCCGTTGCTGCTGGCGCCGCACGGCGTCCCGCATCAAGTCGTCGACGTCGTCGAAGTAGCGGAAGAGCGATCGCGACGAAAGGCCGGCGCGCTCGGCGATCTCGGTCGAGCTGGGCCGGAGGTTGCCGTCCCGGTACAAGTCGAGCAACGCGTCGACCACCGACGCACGGTTCTTCTGGCGGCGGATGCGGCGCCCGTCCTCTTCCATCGGTTCGTCGTCGCCGTCGCCCAGGTCCCCGAACGTGGCGCTCTGGTCCCGCAGCAGTCCGGATGTGGGGAAATCGCTCCCGGCCACCTCCGCTACCGCCCTGTGGAACCGGCCGACGACTGCCCGCCGGAGCCAGTGCGCTTGCTTCCGACTTTCGAGAAGTCGATGACGGCCCCTCGGTTGATGCTCACCCAGTCCCGGGCCTCGAGGTAGGGACGGATCTGCTCGTCGAGCAGCTCTCTGGCCACCTCGGGCACGTGAGGCTTGTGCCCCTCCTCGTGGACGGCCCTGCCCGCCCGCTCGTACCAGGCGTCGAGGAGGGACATGTCCTCCCGGCGGAGGAGGGCCCCGACCCGCATCATCGACCAGCCGTACGACCACTCGCGTTCCCAGGGGTGCTTCTTTCCCTCTGCCCGGTTCACTTCCTCCAGGCTGAAGAACCGCCAGTTCACCTGGATCCCCGTCCGTTCCACCACCGTGCGGATCCATTTCGAGGTCTGGTAGGCGAACGGGCACATGACGTCGAAATGGAAGTCGACGGAGGTGGGCCGTCCCGGGGGAGGATCGGCGGGCTGGGAGGTGGGGCGATCTGTCATCTGGTCTCCTGCGAACGCGGGGCGAGGGGCCCGACCAGTGTCCTCCCGGCGCGGCACCCGTGTCGTGGCGGCCTCCCGTTCCTGCCTGCTGCCCCGTGCCTGCCACGGTCCAATTGGGCCTTCTGCCTATCACCGGAGTTGAGGTTAGGCCGACCGGCACCTTCAGGTGAGCGTAACAGTTGACAGTCGTACTGACAAGTGATTGGATCGTTTCACATCGATGTCGGTGTCGCCGGCCATCGGGCCTGATCGGCCGGCTGCGCGTGCCGGCGCCCACGTATCACCGGCGCGGAGCGGGAGGACGCGCGGACTGAGGAGGGGGACTCGCATGACTGCAGGCGCGGCGTCGGGCACGACGCCAGGACGTGGGGTACCATGATCGGCGAACCGGAGTTCGGCGGCCGTATCGGGCGCACGTACCAGGACTCCGAGCCGTGGTGGCCTGATCCGCCGGCTGGCACCGGTGGGCCAAATGTGGTCCTCGTCGTCCTGGACGACACCGGCTTCGCCCACTTCGGCTGCTACGGCTCCACCCTCACCACGCCGAACATCGACGCCCTGGCCGGCGCAGGGTTGCGCTACACGGGGTTCCACACGACCGCTCTGTGCTCGCCGTCGCGTGCGTGCCTGTTGACCGGTCGGAACCACCACGCAGTGGGTATGCGGGGCGTCTCCAACTGGAACAGCGGGTTCCCCCACATGCGCGGTGGCATCACGTCCCGCGCCGCCACGGTGGCCGAATTGCTGCGGGACCACGGGTACGCCACGTTCGCCGCCGGCAAGTGGCACCTGGCGCCGATGCTCGAGACGTCGGCCGCCGGCCCGCACGCCCACTGGCCTCTCCAGAAGGGCTTCGACCGGTACTACGGCTTCCTCCAGGGGGAGACCGACCAGTTCTATCCGGAGCTGACGCACGACAACCACCATGTGGATCCTCCCGGCGGGCCCGAAGACGGCTACCACGTGAGCGAGGACATCGTCGACCGCTCGATGGGATGGGTCCGGGACCTGGTCTCGGTCCGCCCCGACCGACCGTTCTTCCTCTACCTGGCCTTCGGGGCCACCCACGCGCCCCATCAGGCGCCTGCGTCCTACCGGGAGCGGTGGCGGGGAGCGTTCGACGAGGGCTACGACGTGATGGACGAATTCAGCTTCTTCAACGCGCACCTCGAGGACGTCGACGACCTGGTGGCCAACCGCCTCGACGACATCGGTGGGCCCCATTCCCATTCGAACTACCCATGGGGGTGGGCCCAGGCCGGCAACTCGCCATTGCGGTGGTACAAGCAGAACACCTACGGCGGTGGCGTCCGTGATCCCTTCATCGTGCACTGGCCGGGCAGGATCGACCCGTTGCAGGCGGGTGCGATCCGCACTCAGTTCTGCCACGCGGTCGACGTCGCCGCCACCATCCTGGACGTGACCGGGGCGCCTGCGCCCGAGCAGTTCAGGGGCCAGGCCCAGATTCCCCTGCACGGACGCTCAATCGCGCCCACCTTCGGCGACCCCACGGCTGCGTCTCCCCGTTCCGTCCAGTACTTCGAGCAGATGGGGCACCGGGGCATCTACGCGGACGGGTGGAAGGCCACCACCTACCACCGCCAGGGCGATCCGTTCGATGCCGACGAATGGTCGCTCTTCCACCTCGACGAGGACTTCTCCGAGTGCCACGACCTCTCGGCCGACCATCCGGCGAAACTGGCAGAGATGATCGACCTGTGGTGGTCCGAAGCGGGGGCGATGGGCGTACTGCCGCTCGACGACCGCACGATCGAGCTGTTCGGGGGCGTGGTCCGGCCCGGTACGCCCCATGCCTCGCTCACCTACGAGTACCGGCCGCCCATCTCGCACATCCCAGCGGACGCCTCTCCGCTCCTCGGTGCCCGGCCGTGGACGATCACTGCCGACGTGACCGTGGGGGAGGGGGGTGCCGACGGCGTGCTCTATGCCCGTGGGAGCCACAACGTGGGGCACGTGTTCTTCCTGCATGACGGCAAGCTCCAGTTCGACTACAACGCGCTGGGGAGCCACCACCGGGCTGCAGCGCCTGTGGCCTTCGCACCGGGCCACCATTCGCTGTCGGCACGTTTGGACCGCAACGGGCCGGGCGCACTCGTCACCATCGGTGCCGACGGCGAGGACCTGGCGTCTGTCGAGGTGCCCTGGGTGGCCCGCATGCTGGGCTCGACGGGCATGGACCTCGGGCGCGACTCGCTCTCGACCGTCGTGGACGACTATCAAGGACCTCACCCGTTCACCGGTCGCCTGGAACGGGTCGTGGTGGAGGTCCGCTCCAGGCGGACCGACACAGACGTGGCGGCTGAAGCCCGCACACAGATGGCGCGGGAATGACCAGGACCGCGACCGGGCGCGGGAGCGGACATCGCGGCCGTCACGGGACCGGTCGAGTTGTCGACGTGCAACTGGAGAACAGCGTCAGCGCCGGCAGAGGGGCGGTGATCCCATGGCTGACGAGTTGATCCTCGACTCCCTGCAGCGCCGCATGCGTGCCCTGCACTCGCTCTACGCCGATGCGTTGGCGACCATGGACCTCGACCAGGTCAACCACTTCGAGCGCGAAGGCGTGCTGCCCATTGCCTTCAGCCTGTTCCACATCGCCAACATGATCGACGCCTCGTTCATGTTGATGACGGGCGAGACGCCCATCTGGAGCGACGAGTGGGAGGCACGCGTCCAGCCGGCGATCGCCGACCACGGCAAGCACCGCACCGTCGACGAGATGGTCCACCAGCGCATCGGGGACTACGAGGCGTTCCAGGCGTACCTGCATGCCGTCTTCGACCGGGTGGAGGCGTGGCTCGACCAGCTCGACCCGGCCGAGTTGACCCGCCTGGTGATCGCCCGGCCGTTTCCGGAGCAGATCGCCAGCACCTACAGCGCACGGGTGGCAGGCGAGGAGGGCATCACCCTGCTCGACGCAACAGAGTGCTGGATCTACCAACACGGTCTGCGCCACATGGGCGAGATCGAGCTCGCCCGCGGCCTCGTCGGGCTGGGAGGGATGACCTCGTGACTGCGCCGATCCGCCTGTGGGACCGCAAGCTCGACTCGTACCCGAGCGCCCGGGCCCGGGCCGGGTTCCTGGCCGTGATCCTGGCCACCACGATCGTCCTCTACTACCAGGCCTATGTGGGTGGGGCGGTCGGTCCGGCGATCCTCGCCCAGTACCAGATCAGCTTCCACTTCTATCTGAACGTGGTAGTGATCTCGAACGGGATCGGGGCCCTCACCTCGTTGCTGGCGGCACGGGCCGACCGGTGGGGACGGGCCAACTTGGTCGTCTGGGGCCTGCTCTGCTCGAGCCTGGTCCAGTTCCTCCTGGTCCCCGTCGCGTCCAACGCCTACGAATTCGCCGTCTTCGTCTCGATCGTCGGCTTCGTCGAGGGAATGGTGCTGGTGGCGACCCCTGCTCTGGTGCGCGATTTCTCACCCCAGGTGCGCCGGGGAGCAGCCATGGGCCTGTGGACCATGGGGCCGGTCCTCGGCAGCCTCGTCGTCACCGAGGTGGCCTCCAACACCCTCGACCACCTGCATGCGTGGCAGGACCAGTACATGATCTCCGGCGTGACCGGACTGGTCATGTTCGTCGTCGCGTTCTTCACGTTGCGGGAGCTGTCGCCGGCGCTGCGGGACCAGCTGATGGTGTCGGCCAGAGAACGAGTGCTCATCGAGGCCCGCGCCCGGGGCATCGACCTCGCCAAGGCCATCCGCCAGGCGTGGCGGCAGATGTTGCGGCTCGACGTGATCATTCCCTCGATCGGGATCAGTGTCTTCCTGCTCATCTACTACGCAGCCGTCGGCTTCTTCGTCATCTATTTCACGTCGGTGTTCAGCTTCTCCCAGGCCCGCTCCAACGGGCTGGGCAACTGGTTCTGGGCCGCGGATGCCGTCGCCGTGATCATCATCGGGCTGATCTCCGACCGGGTAGGTGTCCGCAAGCCGTTCATCCTTGCCGGCACCGTGCTGGGCATCGTGATGACGTCGATCTTCGCCACCCGGGCGACCGACCCGGCCACTACCTACACGACGTTCATCGTCATCGTCTCGCTCCTGTCGTTCGCGCGGGGAACGGCCTACTCGCCGTGGATGACCGCCTTCTCGGAGACCCTGGAGCAGCGCAATCCGGCCCTGGTGGCCACCGGCCTGGCCGTGTGGGGCTGGATCCTCCGGGGCATCGCGGCGCTGTCGTTCCTCATCGTCCCCCTCGTGGTGACGGCCGTGTCGCCCATCGCCGATTACGGACCCACGCTCCAGAACATCGAGGCCACGTACCCGCATCAGGTCCACACCGTCCAGGTGGTGGGTCGTGCGACGCTGGAAAAGCTCCAGGCCACTCCGCCCGATCCAGCGGCGCTGGCAACCGCCCTCTCGAAGATCCAGACGGCCGACCATGTGAGCCGAGGGGAGGCCCTCTCTCAGTTGCTGGCTGTGCAGAAGCTGAACAAGGAGCACCCGTCGGCGCTCGCCTACCTGAGGGCGCACGGGCAGGCCGTGATCGATGCCCGCCAGCAGTCCCCTGGCCAGTGGCGGACGTGGTGGTGGGTCTGCGTCGCCGGTCAGGTGGCGCTCCTGCCGACGATCTTCATGTTGAAGGGCAGGTGGCGCAGGTCGACGGCCCTGCGTGACGCCGCCGAGCGCGAAGCCCTCGTCACGAGGGCCATGGCCGAGCTGGGGCTGACCGACGATGGCGCTGGTTCGGTGCCAGCGCCGGCCTGACCAGTTGCAGGTGGTGGGGAACCGATCGAGGAGGAGATCCGATGAACGTGCTACGGACACCTGACGAGAGATTCGAAGGCCTCCCGGAGTTCCCGTTCGCCCCCCATTACGCGGAGGTGGCGGACGGCGAGGGCGGCAGCCTGCGGATGCACTATCTGGAGGAGAGCCCGGACGGTGTTCGGGAGCCTGACGCGTCGCCGGTCCTGCTGCTCCACGGCGAGCCGTCGTGGTCGTTCCTCTACCGCCACATGATCCCCGTGCTCGTGGCCGCCGACCACCGGTGCGTGGCACCCGACCTGGTGGGGTTCGGTCGGAGCGACAAGCCTGCCGAGGTGGACGACTACACCTACGCCCGCCAGGTGGCGTGGACCGCCGACCTAGTGTGCACGCAGCTCGACCTGATCGGGATCACCCTGGTCTGCCAGGACTGGGGAGGGCTCATCGGCCTGCGGGTCCTCGCCGAGGCGCCCGAGCGCTTCGCACGGGTGGTCGTGGCCAACACCGGCCTGCCCACCGGTGACCAGCCCATGGGCGACGCGTTCCTGGCGTGGCAGACCTACGCCCGGGAGACGCCGTCGCTCGACATCGGCCGGATCGTGAACGGAGGGTGCGCGACCGAGCTGGCGCCCGACGTGGTCGCCGGGTACGACGCACCGTTCCCCGACGACACGTACAAGTCGGGAGCGCGGGCCATGCCGTCCCTCGTGCCCACGACGCCAGACGATCCGGCCCACGACGACAACGTCGCCGCGTGGGAGGTCCTCCGGGAGTTCGACCGTCCCTTCCTGTGCGCTTTCTCGGACAAGGACCCGATCACCGCTGGCGGCGACGCCATCTTCAGGTCCCGGGTCCCAGGCGCCGCCGAGGTCGAGCACGTCACCATCGCCGGGGCCAGCCACTTCCTCCAGGAGGACCGTGGCCTGGAGCTTGCCCAGGTTGTGGCCGGCTTCATCGCGGCGACGTCCTGATCTCCGGTCGGCCGACGTCCTGATCTCCGGTCGGCGGGCAGCGTGTGGCTCACCTGCCCGTGATGCCCGTGATGGGCGTGATGGGCGCCAGGACGTGGGCCTCGCCGTGCGCGCAGCCGTTGGCGGACCAACGATCCGGCAACGGCCTGGGACCGCGCGGCGATGGGCGACTGCGATCGTGCTGGTGAGCCCGTAGTGTCCTCCCATCTGGCGTAGCCCTCCCGGCGGACCTTGCGTGCCGGGCTGCGAGGCTGATCTCCCGCCCTTCGACCAAGGGCTCGAGGTTCGCATTCTGGGAGGCCGGGGGCGCTAATTATCGCAGGTCAAGGGCTTGACGGTCTGAGCGGTCATGGGCGGAAGGGCTGCAGCCAGCTCCGGTCGAGATCGCCGATCTTGGCGCATCCGAGCAGCGAGAGCGTGCGCACCATGTCGGCACGGAGGATCTCGATCACCCGCTCGACGCCGGCCTGCCCTGCAGCGGCGAGGCCGTAGACGAACGGGCGCCCGATCAGGACCGCTTTGGCCCCGATCGCGATTGCCTTGACGACGTCGCTGCCCCGCCGCACCCCGCCGTCGAGCATCACCTCGGCCTTGCCGCCGACCGCATCGACGACCTCCGGGAGCACTCGCATGGTCGCCGGCGCACCGTCTAGCTGTCGGCCACCATGGTTGGACACCACGACTGCTTTGGCGCCTGCGTCAAGCGCATGCCGGGCGTCCTCTGCGGACAGGATTCCCTTGACAAGTACCGGGCCGTCCCACTGCTCGGCGATCCACGCGACGTCTTCCCATGTGTAGGGCGAGACCAGGATTGTCAGCGCGGCGCCGAGCGACCGCCCGATCGCGAGTGCGTGACGGCCAGCGGCATCGGGGGAGCGTGAACCGCTGCGCAGCATGCCCACGCCCCAGCCAGGCCGAGCGAGCACCTGCGGGGCGAGCTTCATCACAGTCCGGAGGTCGAGCTTCGCCGCGGCGCCGTTCTTCAGGTCGCGCTCGCGGTTACCGAGAGCCGGGGTGTCGACGGTGACCATCAAGGCCTCGTACCCTGCCGCTGCGGCGCGGTCCATCAGGGGCTTGGCCGTTTCGCGGTTTGGAGAGTAGAGCTGGAACCATCTGTGGCCCGTGGACCCCGCAGCTACCTCCTCGGGGGAGCTTCCGGCGACGGTGCTTAGTATCGACACGGTGCCAGCGCAGGTTGCCGCCCGTGCCACGCCCACAGGACCTTCCGGGTGCATCAGCCTGACGAGCCCCACCGGAGCGAGAAGCACCGGTAGCGTTACCGGCGTCCCGAGCACCGTGGTGTCGAGGCTCGGTTGCGTCGTACCGAGCGCCATTCGCGGCTTGAAGAAGATCTCGCGGAAGGCCGCTTCGTTCTCGTGCATGGTGACCTCGTCGTCGGCGGCGCCGTCGATGTAGTCGAAGACGACGCGCGGGAGCATCCACCGGGCCTTCCGTCTTGCGTCAGCAACGTTGACTATCCGGGTCGCGTCCATGGGCTCATCTTGGCGCATCGAGGCTCACCAGCGCTCCCCGGCCGGGTGACCACGCTCATCTTCGGCCCGGCAAAGGCTGGAAGTACCTCGAAAGCTCGAAGAGGGCCGGGCGCGGTAGGGAAATGACGCTCGGGCGCCATGAAGCAGTCGCCGACGTGGGCTGCGGCCACAGAATAGCGCGATTTGACAACAGACAGAATGATCGATTGATATGTTTGTCAATCATGCGACTCTCCTTCCTGGCCCGCCGGTGGCGCGCTCGCCCAGCGACGCTTGCCTCCCCTGAGGTCGCTGCGCCCAGCGCTCCC
>JAJYWG010000129.1 GCA_021791615.1 Actinomycetes bacterium | reverse complement strand
GCCAGCAGTCGACGCTGGCGCTCGTCGAGGAACGGAGACGTCAGCGAGAAGAACCGAGACAGGCCCTCTTCGCCGAGCTCCACAGCGCAAGCCTACATCGCGCGTCCAATAATCGCGCGGACCCTTACCGACGGGCATGGTGCCGAAGCCATCGGGTCACTGGCCGTGGTCGGCATTCCGGGAGCGGAGAGCGACCCCCCGGTGGTCCACGACATCGTCGTCCCGTTCCTCACCGACCCCCATGCCATCGCCCTCAACGTCAACGTGCTCGCCCAGGGACAGGTCACCGACCCCGCCGGCTCCTCGTCCGACCTGGAGTTGCTGTCTGTCACGGGGCCGCCGGGCACGGACCCGAGGACGAGTGGTGCCAGCGTCGCGGTGCGGTTGACCAGTCAGTACGAGACACTCGTCTACACGGTGCGGGGCGTCGCCGGTACCGCATCGGCGACGCTCACCGTCCCGCCGCTGGGCCTCGATGGACCCCAGATGCGGTCCGGGGTGGCACCGGCGACGACGCCCGAGAACACGCCGGTGACGTTGTCGATCGACACGTACCTGTTCGATCCCGGTGGCAGGGCTCTCAGGATCACGTCGGCGGCCGACGTCTCTGGCGCCGAGGGATCGCCCCGTGTGACTAGCCCGACCGCTCTGGTATTCACTCCGGCCCACGGCTACGTGGGGCCGGCGAGCGTGACGGTGGAGGTCACGAACGGTTACGGGCCTGACGACCCGAATGGGCAGATCGGCGTGTTCACCATCCCGGTGGGGATCACCGGCACCCCGCAACCTGTCTTCTTTGGCCCCACCGTGTCGGCGGTGACAGGTACGCATGCGTCGTACGACCTGTCCCAGTACGTGGCCAGTGCCGGTGGCAGCCCAGTCTCGGGTGTGAAGTTCGGACCGCTCATCAGTGCTCCCGCCGGACTCGGTGCCTCGCTCGGCGGGAGCACGTTGTCTGTCTTTCCTCAGGGGCTGTCCGGCATGGACCTGCGTGTCTCGTTCACCGTTTCCGACACCGGGGGGAAGACGACGGGGACCGTCCAGGTCGACATCGTGGCGACTACCAAGCCACTAGCCGTGGCGGTACCCCAGACCGCGTCCGTCTTCCAGGGGAAGTCGGTCACGGTCGACGTGCTGAACGCCGACATCGACCCGTTCCCGTCCCCATTGGTCGTGCTTCCGCATCCGACGGTGGTGAATGGGTCGGGGACTGCGACGACCGACGGAACGACGGTGACTTTTACCGCTGGTGCTTCCTATTCGGGAACCGCGGTCGTCTCCTATGCCCTCATGGATCAGACGAAGCTGCCGAGTCGAGAGGTGCAGGGAACCATCACTGTCACTGTGTCGGGTGTGCCGGGTGTGCCCGGAGCACCGAGCGTACTCGGCTTCGGCAACGGGACTGCGCTGCTGTCGTGGTCGGCTCCGCCCAACAACGGCCAGCCGATCGACAACTACCAGGTCACCGGGGGTCCGGCCGCCCAGACCTGCGGTACCGCTACGACTTGCAACATCACCGGCCTCCAGAACGGCACCAGCTACCAATTCCACGTCAGCGCGCACAACGCGGTCGGGTGGGGACCGGTGAGTCAGGCATCGGCGCCCGTCACGCCCAATACCTATCCCGGCACACCGCTCCCGCCGGCGGTCAAATTCGGGGATCAGTCGGTGACGGTGACCTGGAGTCTCCCCGCCGATCCCGGCTCACCCATCCTCTGCACCGAGGTGGACGTAAGCCCGCCGACAGGTGCCACCCCGTGCGTCAGCGGGACGAGCTTCGTCTGGAGCGGGCTGACCAACGGCGACTCGTACTCCTTTACTGTCCGGTCCAAGAACGCACTCGGTTTCGGTCCCACCAGCGCACCGTCGCCTGCGGTGGTACCGGCCGGCTTACCCGCCTCCCCTGGAGCGCCGACGGTCACTGCCATTCCGAACGATCCGACCGGGGGCAAGCTCGACGTGCAGTGGCCGGCGGTGATCGGAGCTGCGGCAAACGGTGCCGACGTCACCACCTACTCGCTCACCGTCACCCAGGGATCGACCGTGGTGCGTACCGAAACCGTGACGCCCACGTCTCCGACCGAGGATCCCATCACCGACGAGGTCTCCGGCCTCAACAACTCGACGTCCTACGCCTTTACGGTGACGGCGACCAACAAGGCGGGGACTTCGCCCCCGAGTCCCTCCAGCGTGCCGTTCACCGTGTTCGCCCAACCCGGAGCGCCGACCACTCTCCAGGCGGCCAACAACCAGAACGGTCAGACCACGCTGACGTTCACGCAGCCCGCATCGGACGGAGGGCAGCAGGTCCAGTCCTATCAGTACAGCGAGAACGGTGGTGCATTCACCCTGCTGGCGGCGAACGGGGTCGTCCCCGGGCTCATCAACGGCCGGCGGTATTCGTTCGTGATCGAAGCCTGTAATACCTACTGCGGACCGCCCAGCAACTCGGCGTCGGCTACGCCCGACGCGCCGCCGACGGCACCGGGCATCCAGGGCAGCGTTTCCGGGACGACGGTGACCTTCTCGTGGGGAGCGGCATCCTCCAACGGTTGCGCGGTGAGCACAGTGCAGTACAGCCTCAACGGCGGGGGTTGGACGAGATCGTCGGCGCCAGGGAGTGCTCAAACTGGTGGAAGTTACAGCTCCAACTACTCGATCACCCTGAAGGTGACCGACAGTTGCGGGCTTTCCTCGACATCGTCCGGCAGCGCGGCGACCGGATCGGCACCACCGCCACCGACGACGACGACGACAACGCCGTCACCGTCGGGACCGTCGATCGCGATCTGGTGGAGTTCGAGTCACCCAGGATGGATTGTCATGAGGTTGACCGGATTCGGGGCGGGCTCCCACAGCTACACGTGCCACGACGGCGGCATGACTGCGGGTCCCTTCTCCCTCTCTGAGTCAGCAGACCCCGAAACTTGGGACAACGGACAAACCTGCTACGACCAGACCCGTGGGGATGCGGTGTACGTAAGCATCGGCGGAGTCGATTCGAACACGATCTCTGCCTCATGACCTCACCCCCGACCGCAGCAGACCATTGTCCGCCGAATGCGAAAGCTGGAAATCAAACATGACCACCACGACCACCACGCCGACCATGACCCAGGAGCAGGCCACCTGGTTCGCCGAGACGTTCGCCAAGCTGGTGGCAAATGTCGAGCACGCTGTGCTCGGCAAGCACCGCTCGGTGGCCCTGACGGTGACCTGCCTGCTCGCAGGCGGTCATCTGCTCCTCGAGGACGTACCCGGCACCGGTAAGACCTCGCTCGCCCGAGCCCTGGCCAACACCGTCCAGGGGACCAACAGCCGCATTCAGTTCACGCCAGACCTCTTGCCGAGTGACGTCACCGGCGTCACCATCTTCGACCAGGAGGCCCGAAAGTTCGAGTTCCACCAAGGGCCGATCTTCGCCAGCATCGTGCTGGCGGACGAGATCAACCGGGCCTCTCCCAAGACGCAGTCGGCCCTGCTCGAGGTGATGGAAGAGCAGCGGGTGACGGTCGACGGCGTCCGTTATCCGGTGCCCACCCCGTTCATGGTGGTCGCCACCCAGAACACCATCGAGCAGGCCGGCACCTATCAGTTGCCCGAGGCGCAACTCGACCGGTTCCTCATGCGCACCACGCTCGGCTATCCCGACCACGAGACGTCGGTGGCAATCCTGGCTGACGCCAACGTGCGTGACCGGGCAGGTACCGTCCGGCCTCTGATCGCGTCCAGCGCCGTCTCCGACATGGCCACCTTGGCCAGCTCGACCCACGTCGACCGGACCGTGCTCGCCTACATCTCCCGTATCGCCGAGGAGACGCGCGTGGCTCCCGAGGTGCGGTTGGGGGTGAGCATCCGCGGCGGCCTGGCTGCCGTCCGGTGCGCCAAAGTGTGGGCGGCGGCCCAGGGGCGCAACTACGTCATCCCCGACGACGTGCGTGACCTGCTCGAGCCGATCTTCGGCCACCGGGTTCTCCTCGACCCCGAGGCCGAGTTCACCGGCTCGACGGCTGCCGACGTGCTGACCCGGATCGTCAACGACGTGCGGCCACCGGCCGAGCGGGCGGGGTGACCCGGTGGTGCAGACCGGCGAGGACACCGCGGCCCGGCCCGGCCAGGCTCCGGTGCTGAACAGTCCAGCCGGTCTGCGCTCGCGTACGGATCGGCTGTTGGCCGCCTTGTCCGATTTCCAGAAGCGGGCGGCCTCGGACCGTCGCGTCCGCCGGGCAGGCGGCGCGGCGGAGGCTTTGGCCTTCCGGGTCGTCCGCGCCGCCCGGGTAGTCACTGGCTCGATCCGCCCCCTCGGTTGGATGGTGGTCGTCCTGACCGCAGTCGCGTGGGTGGTCGGAGTGGCACTCGGCTGGGTCGAGCTCCTCGCGGTGGCCGGTGTCGGGCTGAGCCTGCTCATCCTGTGCGGACTCTTCCTGGTCGGGGGCTCGGTGGTCAGCGTCGTCGCCGAGCTGTATCCGAACCGGGTGGTCGCCGGACAGCGGGCCTCCGGCCGCATGGTCGTCACCAATCAGTCGGGCCGGCATCTGCTTCCACTCCGGGTCGACCTCCCGGTCGGCGGGGCGGTGGCGGCCTTCGACGTGCCCCTGCTGGCTCCGTCGCACTCTCACGAGGAGCTCTTCCACATTCCCACGGATCGTCGAGGTGTCATCGATGTCGGTCCGGCCCGGGTGGTACGCGGGGACCCACTGGGGCTCCTTGCCCGGGTGGTGAGCGAGGCCCGCCCTTCCCGCCTGTACGTCCACCCGCGCACGGTGCGGGTCCCAACCATCGGCGGTGGGTTCCTGCGCGACCTCGAGGGCCAGGAGTCACCGGCCCTGTCCCCGAGCGACATCGCCTTCCACTCTCTGCGCGAGTACGTGGCCGGCGACGACCGACGCCACGTCCACTGGCGAACCAGCGCGCGTACCAGTCAGCTGATGGTCCAGCAGTACGTGGACACTCGTCGGGCGCACGTCCTCGTCGTCCTCGACACGGAGCTCGGCATCTACGACGATCTCGAGGAGTTCGAGACTGCGGTGTCGGTGACCGGCTCGCTCGGGATCCGGGCCTTGCGGGACAAGCAAAACCTGACGGTCGTGGCCGGCAGAGCCTTGCTCGCGTCCGAGGGTCGGAACCAGCTCCTCGACGGGCTGAGCGGTGTCGAGGGAGATTCCGGCATCGACGCTCCGAATGCCGCCGGAGAGCACGGTAGCGGACTGCTCGCCGCAGCGAAGATCGCAGCAAGGTGCGCCCCCGGCGCCAGCATCGTGGTGCTGGTGACCGGCGGCAAGGCGGAGCTGCCGGCGGTGCGCCAGGTGTCTCGGCGCTTCACTCCCGATGCGCGGATCGTGGCGGTGCGAATCTCGAGCCGCCGTCACGGATTCCAGGCTGTCGGGCACACGGCCCTCTTCGACGTGGAGCAGCTTGGTGAGCTCTCGGCCGTGGTGCGGGGGGGGATGCGATCATGAGCGGCGGTGCCGCTCCCTCGTGGCGGGATTTTTCGGCCGATGGTGCCGTCGCCGTGGTTGCCGGCACCTGCGCGATGGTGTCGTTCGGCTCCGCCTACGGTGGTCAGCGATACCTCCTGGTCGGCGTCATCGGCCTCGTCGCCGGTGCAGGTGTGGCCGTGGTCGGCGTCCGGCGGAGGGTGCACCCGCTCACGGTGGTCGCCCTCGCGCTCCTTGCCTACTTTGTGTTGGGCGGACCGCTGGTCGCACCTTCTGAGTCGATCGTGCGCGTCGCCCCCTCGCCGTCGGGCGTCCACGTCCTGGCGGCGGCGGCGGTCACTGGCTGGTCTGGCCTGTTGGACACCTCACCGGTCATCGGCGATGCCGGTCACCTGTTGGCCGTTCCCCTGCTCTGCGGAGTGTTATGCGGTTCGATCACCGTCCTTCTGGCCAGCCGGTTCCACCGTGGCCCGCTGGCCATGGTCCCCCCGTTCGCGCTGCTCGCGTTGGGGATCGTGTTCGGCACTGCCGCTCAGCCGTCGTGGCTGTTCCTCGACGCAGGTCTCGCCGCCCTGTTGCTGGGGTGGGCTGCCTGGCGGGCCCGTGCAGCCCGTCCCGACGGGATCGCGTCTACCGCCCGCAATCGTCCGGTGGTGGGTGCTTCTCTGTTGGTTGCGAGTGCCAGCCTGGGACTTGTGATCGGTCCAGTGCTCCCGGGGAGCTCCTCGCACCTCCGCTATGTGCTGCGTGACCACGTGCCGCCACCTTTCGACGTCCACGCGTACCCGAGCCCTCTGGCTTCCTACCGCCATTACATCCTCCCCACGCAGGAGGGCGGGTCTCCGCTCTTCCAGGTGTCGGGGGCGCCGACGGGGAGCTACCTGCGCATCGCCACCATGGATGCCTACGACGGCATCGTTTTCGAAGTGGCACCCGGTTCGCCGGGAAGCTCGACGTCTGGCGACTTCGCCACCGTCGGCAACCCGGTGTCTTCGGTGCCATGCCAATCGCAGTGCGCGCTCGCCACAGTGCACGTGAAGTTGCTCCACTACCAAAGCGTCTGGTTGCCCGATGTCGGGGTGGTCCGCTCGGTGTCGTTCGCCGGAGTGGGCGACCAAGCGTTGCGCAACGCCTTTCGCTACAACACGTCGACCGATGCCGCGGTGGTGTCGACCGGGATCGACGCGCCACAGTCGTACACCGTGGTGGCGTCGGTTCCCGAGCTGCCCCCTGCATCGGCGATGGCCACGGCCCAGGCGGTGCAGGTATCCCTTCCCGAGTTGACCGGGGTCCCCGCGGTCGTCCAGGCGAAAGCGCGCACCATCACCGCCGGCAAGAGCGGAGCGTTCGCCGAGGCAGCTGCGCTCAGCGATTGGCTCCACTCGAATGGTGCGTACTCGGACGGCACGAGTACGTCCCCGCCGTCCCTGCCGGGCCACAGCGCCTTCCGGATCGCACAGTTCCTGACCGGCCAGCCGGTGGGAGACGCCGAGCAGTACGCGGCTGCCATGGACCTGATGGCGCGATCACTCGGTCTGCCTGCCCGGGTGGTGCTCGGGGTGCCGCTTCGATCAGGCACCCACACCTACCTTGGGAAGGACGTGACCGCCTGGGTCGAAGTCGACTTCGCCGGTGTGGGTTGGTACCCGTTCTTCCCTACGGCGCCGGTCAGCGCCACCACCCGGTCGAACCCCCCGCCCCCGGCGCCGTCCAGCTCGCAGCAAGCTCAGTACCAACCACCGGCCAGCAACCGGCCGGGCAGTGGGGTGGTTCCCGCCAATGCGTCGGCGGCATCGCTTGGCCATCCGCACCACCGGTCCCTCGTCCATGACATCTGGGTGGTCGTCAGCGATGTCCTCGTGGCCGTTGCGGTGGCCATGGCCCTGGCAGGACCATGGCTGGTGGTGATGTGGCTGAAGTCGCGCCGTCGCCGGCGACGGCGCACCGCACCGTCGGTCGTTGCCCGCATCGAAGGCGGATGGGCCGAGGTGGTCGACCGTGCTCGAGATGTCGGCAGGCCACCTCCGTTCAGTGCCACCCGACGCCAGGCTGCCGCCGTGGTCGGCGGTTCTTCTCGCCGGATCGCCGACCTGGCCGACCGTGCCTCATTTGGTCCGGGTGAGCCGGAAGCTGGCGAGGCCGAGGCGGTGTGGGCCAACGTGGACGCGGTGCTTGCCGAGCTCGAGCACGGGCTGCCCTGGTGGGTCAGGCTTCGGGCCAAGGTGGACCCCCGGTCGCTGTTCGACAACGGAACCGTGGGGAGCCACCCGATCCGTCGTGAGCGAAGGGCCGACCGGTGAAGCTCAAGGTCGGGGTCATGGATGCCACCGGTGACGTGCGCGACGTCGCGGTCGTTGTGGAGCCGGGGGTGCGTATCGGTGACATTGCCGGCGCGCTGGCAGTCCGGGACCCGAGGGCAGCCGGCGCTGCCGATCCGGCCACAGCGGCAGCAGCGGTGACGCTTGCCCAGTGGAATGGAAATGCTCTCGGACCTGCCATTCCCCCGGACATGAGCCTGAGCGAAGCGGGTCTCCGCTCGGGCGGGGTGGTGACGGTTGTCTCCGCGCACCAGTTCGAGCGCGGCTCTGCAGGTGGGCCAGGCATCGCCACCCTGCAAATCCGCAGTGGACCTGACGCCGGCAAACAGATCGAACTGCCGGCAGGCACGTCCTACATCGGACGCGATCCGACATCTGATGTTCACCTGAGCGATCCGATGGTGTCCAAGCACCATGCAAAGATCCATGTGACCTCGGTCATTGAGCTGGTCGACACCAACTCGGCGAACGGGGTGATGGTCGACGGCGGGCTGGTGCCCCGGGTGTTGATGGCTCCGGCAACGACGGCTCTTCTCGGGGACACAGAGATCTCCGTGGTCCTGCACCAGACGTCATCGGTTACCGGTGATCATGGGACGGCCATCTCCTTCAATCGGCCGCCGAGACCGTTCCCGTCATACGAAGGTTCAACATTCGAGGCCCCTGCGCTACCTGAGGTCCCCGACGCCCAGCGGATCGCGCTCATTCCGATGGTGGTCCCCGTGGTCATGGGCATCGTGTTGTACTTGGCCACGAAGTCGATCCTTTCGATCGCCTTTGTCGGTCTCACCCCGCTCATGTTGCTCGGTAATGTCGCCGAGAGCAGAGTGGTCCGCCGACACACGGCACGTTCCGAAGCCGAGCGATTCGACCGCCAGTTGGAGAAGTTGGTGAGCGACCTTCAGTCTGCTGGAGAGAAGGAGCGGGCATCACGCAATCGCGAGCATCCGCAGACTGCCGAAGCACTTGCCGCGGTGAACGGTCTCCAACCGCTTCTCTGGGCGAGGCGGCCCGACGGAGACGGGTTCTTGAAGGTACGCCTGGGACTGGGGGCGTTGCCGTCACGCAATCAGGTCGACCTTCCGCGCAAGCTTGTGCCGTCAGACGATTGCCAGCGGTTGCTCGACGTGCGGGATCTCTTCTTTGCCATTCCCGGGGTTCCGGTCGTCGCCGATCTGCGTACGACTGCGCTCGGGATCGCGGGCGAATCGAGTCGGATACGTGATCTGAGCAGAGCCGTGCTCCTGCAGCTCCTCGCACTCCATTCGCCGGCAGAGGTCGTCGTCGCCGCGGTGGCATCACAGGCAAGTGCGGAACCTTGGGACTGGCTGAAGTGGACGCCCCATGTCACCTCGCCGGCCAGCCCGATCTCGGTCGACCACCTTGCGGTCGGCCGTAACGCGTGCCTCGATCTGGTTGCGGAGATCGAGGAGGTGGTCCAGGCACGTTCGGGAACCCGCTCGGGCGGCGAACAAACCGTGATCGCACCGAGCATCGTCCTACTCGTCGAAGACGACGTCGCACTCGACCGCAGTCGCTTGGTCCAGCTCGCCGAATCCGGACCTCGTCACGGCGTGAGTGTGGTCTGGTGCGCTCCGTCGATGGAGCGGCTCCCGGCGGCCTGCAAGGTCTTTGTGGAGGAGGACCGCTCCAACGGTCAGTTGCGGATGGTCTCCGTGGAAGACGCTTCGGAGATCGTGCTCGAGCAAGGAGAAGCGGTGACCCACGATGCGTGCCATTGGGCGGCACGTAAGTTGTCGCCGATGGTGGATGCCGGAGCTCGGCTCGACGACGCCAGCGACTTGCCTTCCTCCACGTCGTTCATCAGCCTCGCGGGCTCTGACCTTGCGACCTCGCCTCAAGCCGTGCTGGAACGCTGGACCGAGACCAACTCCATTGTCGATCGCCATCCTGACGCGCCGCGGCGGCGTCTGAAGGACAAGGACCTGGTTCTCCGTTCCCTCATCGGACAGTCGGCGACGGACAATTTGTATCTCGACCTCCGGGCCCACGGGCCGCACGCCCTCGTCGGGGGGACGACCGGCGCGGGCAAGAGTGAACTCCTCCAATCGTGGATCATCGGCATGGCCACTGCATACAGCCCCGACAGGGTGACATTCCTCCTGATCGACTACAAAGGAGGCTCGGCCTTCGGCGAGTGTCGTGAACTACCGCACACCGTTGGAATGGTCACCGACCTGAGCCTCCACCTGGCTCGGCGCGCGCTGACTTCACTGGCTGCCGAGCTGAGGTTTCGCGAGCACATTCTGAGCCAAAAGCGGGCAAAAGATCTTCTCGAGTTGGAGCGCAGCGGCGACCCGGATGCACCCCCGAGCCTGGTGATCGTCATCGACGAGTTCGCCGCTCTCGTCCAAGAGCTTCCCGAGTTCGTAGACGGTGTGGTCAACGTAGCCCAGCGAGGCCGTTCGCTCGGGCTTCATCTCGTGCTCGCCACCCAACGCCCAGCTGGCGTGATCAAGGACAACCTGCGCGCGAACACGAACCTGAGGATTGCCCTGCGCATGGCTGACGAGGCCGACAGCACCGACGTTCTCGACACACCTGTTGCAGCTTCGTTCGACCCGGCAATCCCCGGGCGGGCCAGTGCCAAACTTGGCCCTGGGCGCCTTGTTGCATTTCAGGCTGCCTACGTTGGCGGTCGGACCGCGGATCGGCCCCCTCGTCCGGAGATCGCGATCGAGGAGTTGACCTTCGGGTCCTCCTCGTCCTGGGATGAGCCCGAGGAGGCAAACCCGCACGGTGGGAACACCGTTGCGCTTGCCGGTCCGACCGACATCGCCCGCCTCGTAGTGAACGTCCAGGCAGCGGCAGAGGCCGGGGCGATCCCGTCGCCCCGGAAGCCCTGGCTGGAAGAGCTCGCACCGATCTACGACCTCCGGCACCTGACGACTCGGCGGGATGATGCGGAGTTGGTCTTCGGTGTCTGCGACGACCCGGACCACCAGTCTCAGCCGCCCGCAACATTCCGGCCGGACTCTGACGGGAACATGGCCATCTTCGGAACCGGGGGATCGGGCAAGAGCACATTCTTGCGGAGCCTCGCCGTGGCCGCCGGCCTCAGCGTCCGAGGTGGACCGTGCCATATCTACGCTCTCGACTTTGGGGCCCGCGGCCTTGACGCACTCGCTGGTCTCCCACACGTTGGCGCCGTCATTCCCGGAGATGACACCGAGCTAACCGTTCGCTTGCTGCGGAAGCTCCGGTCGGTGGTTGACGACCGGGCGGCACGGTTTTCGGCGGTGCGGGCTGGGACCATCGGGGAATACCGGCGGCTCTCCGACCGGACCGGAGAACCGCGAATCTTCGTGCTCGTCGATGGGATTGGTGCCTTCCGTCAGGCATTTGATACCGGGGACGCGAACCGTTCGTTCGATCAATTTGTCAGTATCGTCCAGGATGGACGCCCGGTTGGCGTCCACGTCATTGTCACGGCCGACCGAGTGGCCGCACTACCTTCGGTGCTGTCGTCGGCGATGCAGCAGCGCGTCGTACTGCGGATGGCCAACGAGAGCGACTTGGCCGTGCTGGGGGTGGCGAGGGACGGCTTCGATGAGCACTCGCCTCCTGGGCGAGCGTTTCGTGACGGACGCGAGTTACAAGTGGCAGTCTTCGGGGGCTCATCGAACATCAGCGATCAGGCCGCCGCGCTCCAGCGACTTGGAGCTGCGATGCGAGCAAATGGAGTATCGGAAGCACCGGCCGTCGAGCGGCTGCGTGA
Organism: Actinomycetes bacterium; assembly: GCA_021791615.1. The sequence continues at coordinate 7,561 of JAJYWG010000129.1, read as the reverse complement.
ACGGGTCGCACTCGATGATCTGCCGTCTGCGTTGAACGGCCTGCCGGTGTTGGGTGTCCGTGAGGTTGACCTCGCACCTGCAACCTTTCAGCCGAAGGGCGCATTCCTTGTCGCCGGGCCGCCGGGGAGCGGACGGACGTCGGCGTTGGCCAGCGTGGTCCGCTCGATCTGCCGGTGGGATCCACGGGCTCGCACGGCACTGTTCGGCCAATTGCGCTCGCCCCTTGCGAACGCAGTCGAGTGGACATGGACCGCCTTGGGACCCGATGCAATCGCAGCCGAAGCGCGCACATTGGCGACGCTCCTCGGAGCAGAGGCGGAGCCGGGACCGGTCGCGATTCTGATCGAGGACCTGACCGAATTGCTCAACGGACCCGCCGATGCCCCGATAGGCGAGCTCGTCCGAACGGCCCTCGGTCAGGGCTGCCTGGTGATCGCCGATGGCGACCCCGGGGCGCTTGGAGGCATGTCCTCGACGCTGCAACTGATCAAGTCGAGCCGTTACGGAATTGCGCTTCAGCCGGAACAGTCGGAGGGACAAGCGGTGTTCCGGACGAGCTTCCCGCGTGTCAACCGAGGTCAGTTTCCTGTGGGCCGGGGATTGTTCGTCGAAGGGGGAAAGACGGGTGTCGTCCAGATGGCGATCGCAGACTGAGCCTGCCGATCCCGGTTTATTGGACTAGGTCGAACCGCGGGCGACGGCTGGGAAGCCTTGTGGCCGCGCTCTGCCCAATCCCAGGGAGGTGTCCCGGACACTGTTCCAACGTCAAGCGGGGAGATGTCCCCATTGTCCATGAGGAGAAATTCGGATACATTTTAGCTACACTCCGAGGGTTGGTCCTCGGATTCGGCGATGATATAAGGGGATCGAAATGGCTACTGCTTCAGAGATCGCGGCTGCCTGTCGGCAATTGGCCAGCCAAGTGCAGACGGTGCACCATCCGAACGTCCAGAACTCGCAGGTCCAGATCGGTCATTTTCTGGGGCAATTGGTCTCCGACGGCGAGCAAGTGCTGATCGGGAACTTCAATCCGCTTCTGGACGAATTCAATGCACTGTCCGGTCACTTCGCGGCGATCCTCAGCTGGCTCGAGAACCACCCGGCGCGCTTGAACAATCTGGCGACGCAGCTTGAAACGATCGCCTCCGACGTTCTCTGAATTGCTGCGCGCGAAGGACGCCAATGCGTGTACCTACCGGTCACGGTTGCGGAGAGGAGCGGTCGGGCAGTATTCGCCTGTTTACCTGCAAACCGGGGAGTCGTGGCTGGTCGGTCGCGTGCGGCCGGGTTTGGAGATAGAAAGTGGCAACAGCGGCCGAGATCGCGGTCGCATGCCGCATGCTGGCCAACGAAATCCGAAGCGTGCATCTCCCGCAATTGGATGCAGCACGCGTTGATATCGGAGCGCAACTGGACCGGCTGGCAGCGGAAGGAAACGACGTATTCCAGCTGACTATTCAGTCAATGCTGATCGACTTTCATTCACTGGTGCCAGATTTCAGCTTTCTTGCGTTATCCTTGGATCATCATGCAGGTGCTCTTGAAGGCATGGCGAGTAGGCTGGATGAAGTTGCCGGGGCTGGTCTCGTCGGTGGCGCTGCACTCGCCGCGGGTGGGATGGGATTGGCGGGACATGGAGTCTCCTCGCTCATTCACGGCGCGTCACTCGCCAAGACGGCAGCGGGTGCGTTGGCTGGCATCGAGAGCCTCGCTGGCACGGAACTGTCGGGCCTGCCATCCCTCCTGAAAGGGCCAGCTGGTTTCCTCCAGAGTCTCGTCACCAAGGGATTCATCGGTGACGTCGTTGATTCGAGCGCTTTCGGCAAGGTTGCGGACGTCGCCGACGCAATCAGCAAGGGGCCAGTTGGTGATGTCATCGGGGGTGCCGGCGTGGCACTGGACGCGGTCGGCTTCGTTGGGGCAATGCAGCATCGCCAGGACCGCCTCGCAGTTGGCGATGCGCTCGGAGTCGCGTCCGGGGGCCTGTTCATGGCGGGAACGGTTCTCGATGGGACGGTATTCGGAGCACCGGTCGGTGTTGTGTTGCAGGTGGCATCAGGCGCAACTGCGGTAGCGGGTTTGGTCGTGAGTAATTGGGATCCGATCTCCCACGATGTCGGGGCCGCTGCCAGTGCGGTGATGTCGGAAGCTTCGCAGGTTGCTCGTGACACGAGCGGAGTCCTCGCCGGTTCCACTGGCGATGCCCTGCACGCCGCGAGCGAGGCGTGGAGATCGGTGGGCGTAGGGGTCGACGGGGTCGTGTCTCATTTGTTCTGATGGGTGACGACTGGCCGCGGACAACTTTGGTTCGGATGTGTGCGGCCAAGGTGTTCGCGTTTGATTGAGCGACGGAGGGGGCCATGGAAGCGATAGCAAACATCAATGGCAGGACGGTCCTCACCGCGGCGGAGCTCATGGCCTTTGCCGGAGGGCACAGGCTTCCGTTACCAGCGGGCGTGCCCGCTGCCGCCGAAGCGCTGCCGACGCCGGAGGCCCGAGATTCCGTTCTCGAACACGCGTCCCTGTGCTTGTACACACGGGGAGTGAGCCTGATTGATGACGAGGGGCCGGTGGCGAATCCCGCCTTGGACCAGATGCTGCGTGTTCTCTGCAGGCCGCTGTCGCGAGTGGTGATCTCGAGGGGTACGGCGTCCGCCTCGACGCAGCAAGCCATCTCGATTGGTGCGGAGTACAGCGTTCTCCAGGCATGGGATCGTCTTGGGCTCCACTTCCTGTACCTGGCTGGTCTGGGGGAGACGCTCGACGCCGTTCACGCATCGGCCGGAGAAAGCGAGGTTGCCGCGCGACGGCCTGCGCCCCGCACGACCGTCATCGACGCCGCCAGGGTGGAGCGCATCGGTGGTGGAAGCCCGGACGTTGCCCGATCGATGGTGGCCGAGGAATTTCTCGATTCATTGTCGGTGGGTGAGCAGGCATCGTTCGTGGGCGCCCTCGTTGGCGACGTCGCCGGTACGACGATGCTGTTCAGTACGTGGAACCAAGCAGGGCATTCCGAGGAGCTGATCTCGTGGTTCGATGCAGGCGACGCCGGAGCGTGGCGTTTCCAGGCGATTGGATTCGGAGCCGAGGGAGGTGCTGACGGAGGTGGTGGACTGCGGATCACCCTCGTCGGTCGCGACGATCTCGTAGCGTTGGTAGACCAGGCTTACGGGCGTTTGACGGTTCCGACGGCTACTTGACCGATGCAACCGCGGAACGAGCGTCGGTCACTGATTGGGACGAATTGTCGATTACCGTTCTGATCGACGCCAAGCGATTCCGATGCCATGTCGAGTCAGGCTGCCGATGGATCCAGGATCGAACGGGAGCTTGCTCGTGCCACTTTTCGAACGCAACGAGGATTCGCTTTGGATGTCCACACCGTCAATCGTTGGGTATGGCTTGCCACTGGCCCCATGCAGTTGCACCGGTGAGCTGGGCTGATGCAGCAAGGACTCGGAATGGCCGGGAAGTTCCTGGGCGCATCAGGAAGCGGGCGCGGCCCGACCCGGCGAGGTCTTGCTGCCTCCGACTGCGCTCGGAGCACCAGCGCCAGTGATAACAGCGACCACGACCACTTCCCCGCCGCCATCCCTACCGAACTCCACCGGGGCGTCGAAGGCGGCCCGGCGGCTGGCCCGGCGCAGCGCACCCAGCACCGGCCGGCCCAGCAGCAGCACCAGGGTCGCATTGGTGACCGCCCGCGGGATGTCGAACCCGAGCGAGGTGGTCAGGTCGAACAGCACGAAGCTGTGCAGGTTGTGGAGGAAGCCGGCCCCGGGCACGAACGAGAAGCTGGTGGTGGTGCCGGTCCCGAAGGGCCAGAACCAGAGGTTGAGGAGCGCACCGTAGAGGATCCCGGTCACCGCCCCGTAGCCGGCCAGCAGCCACAGCTCGGCCTTCCCCCGAGCCGGCGGGAGGCAGCCGGCTCCGAACCCCATCCACGCCGCCCCGAACATCTGGAAGGGGAGCCACGGTCCCACGCCGCCGGTGATCAGCGCGGAGGCGGCGATGGTCACCGCCCCGAGGACGAACCCGAACCCGCGACCGAGCACCCGACCGGCCGGGATGAGGAGGAAGAACACCGGTTCGAAGCCGGCCACCCCCGGGCTCGGGACGCGCAGCGCCGCCCCGCAGGCGGCGAGGATGCCGAGCAGCGCGATCGCCTTGGCGTCGAGCGACCCCTCGGACAGCTCGCCGAGGACCACGGCCAGAAGAAGCGGCAGCACGGCCACGAAGATCCACGGCGCGTCGGCCGAGTGCGCCTGGTTGACCGACGCATGTCCGTGGATGAGGAGGGGCCAGGCGAACCCCGCCGCCCCGATCAGGGACGTCACGGCCAGGAGCACCGAGGCGCGAGGCCGCAGGCGCACGATGCCCGCGCCCGCCCGGCCGCTCACGGCACCACCCACCGGGCGGGACCGCACCGGTTCGCGTCCACCCTCGGCCCGGCCGCCCACGGCGCCACCCCGGCCGCTCACGGCACCACCCCGGCCAGGGCACGTTCGACCTCGCTCACGGTGAGCCACGGCTCCGGGGCCAGCACCTTGGCGACCTGGGGGGCGAACACCGGGGAATGGCAGACCACGTCCCGTGCCGGGCCGTCGGAGACCACCTCGCCCTCGGCCAGCACCACCGCCCGGCCGGCGGCCCTCGCCACCAGTTCCACGTCGTGGGTGGTCATCACCACCCCGTGCCCGGCGGTCACCAGGTCGTCGAGCACCTCGACCAGACGGGCCTTGCTCGGATAGTCGAGACCGCGGGTGGGTTCGTCGAGGAGCACCAGGGCGGGGGCGGGCGCCATCACCACCGCCAGGGCGAGCGCCAGGCGTTGGCCTTCGGAGAGGTCCCGCGGGTGGCGGTCGGTCGGCATACCGGGGAGGATGCGGTCCAGCACCGCCGCGGTCGTTCCGGGATCGAGCCCCGTCTCGCGGTCGGCGGTGGCGCACTCACCGGCCACGGTCTCCCCGTAGAGGAGCATGCCGGCGTCCTGGGGGACCAGCCCGACCCGCCGGATCAGTTCCCGGGGCGCCAGGTCCGCGGGCGCCCCGCCCCCCACCCGCACCCGGCCGCCCGTCGGGGCGCGCAGGCCGGCCAGCTGGCCCAGCAGCGTCGACTTCCCCGACCCGTTGCGCCCCATGACGGCCAGCACCTCGCCGGACTGGACGGTCAGGTCGATCCGGTCGAGCGCCACCACCGGGCCGTAGGCGACGGTGAGCTTCTCGACCGTGGCGAGCGTGATCGCCTCAGCGGGGTGCGCCATCGGCCCCCCGGGCCCGGCCGGTTCCCCGGACCCCACCTCCGACTCCCGACCGGGTCCTGCCGCTTCTCCTCGACCGGGCCCCGCCGGGGTGGCAGCGGCGAGCGCCTCCCGCAGGGGCCCCGCCATCCGGCGGGCGTCGCGCACGCTGAGCGGGATCGGTCGCCAGCCGGCCAGGCGGGCCAGCTCGACGATGGGCGGGGCCACCGGGGAGGTGGCCATGATCTCGGCGGTGGGCCCGACCTCCAGCGGCTCGCCGCGCCCGGGAACCAGCACCACCCGGTCGGCGAACGGGAGGACCCGCTCGAGGCGGTGCTCGGCCAGCACCACGGTGAGGCCGACGTCGTGGACCAGCCGGGCCAGCGACGACAGCACCTCCTCGGCGGCGGCGGGGTCGAGCGCGGACGTGGGCTCGTCGAGCACCAGCACCCGGGGCGAGGCGGTCAGCACCGCCCCGATCGCCACCCGCTGCTGCTGGCCCCCCGAAAGGGTGGCGAGCGGGCGGTGGCGCAGGTCGTGCAGCCCGAGCAGGTCGAGGACGTCCTCCACCCGGCGGCGCATCACGTCGGGGGCGATACCCAGGTTCTCCATCGTGTAGGCGAGCTCGTCCTCGACCACGTCGGTGACGAAGCTGGCGGCGGGATCCTGGCCGACCATGCCGACCACGTCGGCCAGCTCGCGCGGCGGGTGGTCCCGGGTGCTGCGCCCGGCGACGGTCACCTCGCCGGAGAGATGCCCCCCGGTGAAGTGGGGCACCAGGCCGTTGACGGCGCGGAGCAGGGTCGTCTTGCCGGATCCCGTCTCGCCCACCACCAGGCAGAGCTCGCCCTCTTCGACGTGCAGGTCGACCCGGCGCAGCGTGGCCTCCTCCGCCCCCGCGTAGGTGAACGAGACGTCGGCGAACCGGATCACCGCCGCCCCCCGCCCGGGGGTGTCGCCACCGGTGCACCCGGCACCGACCCCGCCGCCCGCACGGGCTCCGGGCCAGCCGGTTCCGCCGGGTCCGGGGACGACGCGGTCTCGCGGGTGAGCGCCGGGCCTATCGGCTCCGCCGGATCTGCGGACGACGCGGCCCCGCGGGCGGCTGCCGGCTTCCCCGGGTCAGCCGGGCGCGCCGGTGCCGGCTGGCGGGCGGGAGCCGGTGCCACCACCGCCGGGAGGAGGCCGGCCAGCACCCCGACGGTGGCGGCCAGGGGCAGCGGCGGCACCTGCAGCGGGTAGGCGACGAAGGTGAGGCCCTTCGCCCCCATCGCCGAGGCCACCACCATGCCCGCTACCACGGCCGCTCCCGAGGCGGCCACGCCCCACTCGGCGCCGCGCCACACGTCGGGCCGGTACCGGGTGCGGGCGGTCCGCCTGCCGCCCACGGCCATGCCGGCACCGATCAGCAGCGCGCCCACCGCGACGAAGGGGATCCCGCCCCCGGGGAGCGATCCGGCGTCGAGCACGCCGTACACGCCGGCCACCACCGCCAGGATGCCCACCGCGGTGGACCCGCTGGCCCACCGCCGGGTGGACCGCCCGACGGCGACCCGGCGGCCGTAGCCGCGGGCGTCCATCGACGAGGCGAGCTGGAGCGAGCGGTCGAGCGCGCTCTCGAGGACGGGGATGGCCATGCCCCGCAGGCCGGCGACCCCCCGGGTCGGGCGCCCGCGGAGCCGGCGGGCGTCGCGCACCGCTCCGATGGCCATCACCACCTCGGGGGCGAAGGCGAGGGACACCGTCACCGCCACGCCCGCCTCGTACAGGACGGCCGGCAGGCAGCGCAGCAGCCGGTACGGGCTGGCCAGCGAGTTGGCGGCCCCGAAGCAGACCAGCACCACCGCCAGCCGCAGGCCGTCCACCGCCGCCAGCAGTACCGCCTCGGCGGTGACCGGACCCCCGATGCTGACCCCGGCCGCCCACGACGGCAGCGGCACCTCGGGCAGGGTGAACAGCACGTGGCCGGGGAGCCGGTTGCCGAAGATGATCTGGACCACCACCCGGATCACGATGACGACGACCCCCAGGCGGAAGAAGACCGCCAGCGAGCGCGACCAGGGCGCCTCGGTGCGTCGGGCGGACACGACGAAGGCGGCCACCCCGGCGAGGAGGACCAGCAGCAACGGGTTGGTGGTGCGGATCGCCGCCCCGGCCAGGCAGGCGGCCCAGAGCCACCACGCCGCCGGATGAAGGGAGCGGCGACCGGGTGCGGAGCGGGAGCGGCGACCGGGTGCGGAGCGGGAGCGGCGACCGGGTGCGGAGCGGGAGCGGCGACCGGGTGCGGAGCGGGAGCGGCGACCGGGTGCGGAGCGGGAGCG